>JBAUTG010000017.1:0-28139 GCA_049582105.1 Candidatus Dormiibacterota bacterium
GGCGTAGACGCCGCCACCGGCGACGACCGCTCGCCGCCCCCGCTTCGTGAGCGTCAGCAGCGCCGCACACGGAATACCCGCCACCAGCACCGGCGCCGCCAGGTGGTACGGGTGGATCACCCCAACACTGGCTCGGGCGACGCGGACCTTCGAGCGGCCGTACCGGAAGTACTGACGGGCGAGCGCCGGGATCGACTCTCGCACCCAGTAACCGGTGGGGATGTCGGGGCTGAACAGGACGCGTCCCCCTGACACGCGGATGCGGTGATTGAGCTCGTAGTCCTCGTGCGGCGGGTACGCCTCGTCGTACAGGCCCACGCGTTCGAATGCGGTCCGGCGGAATGTCCCCGGAAAGACGGTTGGCAGTTCCTCCACCCGCGTCGAATACCGGTACCGCGCCCCCCCGACACCAAAGGGCGACCGCATCGCGCGCGCGATCGCCCGGCCGGTCAGGCTGCGCGCCTCCCCGTCCGCCCGGCCGCCGACGTTGTCCGCGCCCGTCTCCATGAGCAGCTCGATCGATCGTCGCAGGTGGTGCGGGGACCACTCCGCGTGTCCGTCCTGGCGCGCGATGAACTCGCCGCGGCTGGCCAGGATGGCGAGATTGAGACCGTGCGCCTGTGTCCGTCCGGGGTTCTCGATCAGCCGCACGTTGGGATGGCGCAGGGCAATCTCATCGATGATGGCTCGAGTTCGATCCGTCGAACCTCCGTCGGCGACGATCACCTCACAGCGATCTGCCGGGTAGTCCTGGTCGAGCACCGATGCGAGGCATGCCTCGATGTAGTGCTCCTCGTTGTAAACGGGGATGACGACGCTGACGAACGGCAGCGCTCCGGACTCGTGATGCTCCATCGGGGCTGCTATGGTGCCATCACGTGAGGACGTTGGTGACTGGCGGCGCCGGTTTCATCGGCAGCCATCTCGTTGATCGGCTGGTTGCGCGGGGTGACGAGGTGATCATCCTCGACGATTTCTCAACGGGCCGACGGCGCAACCTGCAGCACCTTGAAGAAACCCGAACGGTGCGAGTGGTCGAGGGCAGCATTCTCGATGAGTCAATGGTTGCCTCTCTCGTTGAGGACAGTGATCGCGTGTATCACCTCGCTGCGGCCGTCGGTGTCGCGCACATTATCGCCAACCCCCTTGGGTCGATCCTCGTGAACAGTCGCGGTACCGAGAACGTGCTCGGCGCCTGCGCGAGTCACGGGCGCAAGGTCTTGATCGCCAGCTCGAGCGAGGTCTACGGACGCGGCGGACGGGTGCCGATGCAGGAGGACGACGATCGCGTCCTCGGATCGACAACGGTCCAACGCTGGTCGTATGCCACGGCCAAAGCGCTCGACGAGCATCTCCTCCTCGCTCATGCGGCACAGGGTCTGCGCGGCGTGATCGTCCGATACTTCAACGTCTATGGGCCGCGCATGGACCCGCAGGGGTACGGGAGCGTCATTGCCAGGTTTCTCCGTCAGGCACTCGCCGGTGAGCCTGTCACCGTTTTCGGTGATGGCCTGCAGTCACGCTGCTTCACGTATATCGATGACTGCCTCGACGGCACCATGCTGGCGATGGAAGAGGTGTCCGCAGAGGGGCAGGTTTTCAATATCGGTGACGAGACGACCGAGACGACCGTCGCCGACCTCGCGCGCATGGTCATCGACGCATGCGACAGCAACGCTCCGATCGTTCACGAGAGTTACGAGTCGAACTTCGGCGCCGGCTTCGAAGACACGCGCAGGCGGGTCCCGTCAGCAGCGCGCGCAACCGAACGCCTTGGCTGGACCGCGCGAGTTCCGCTCGACGAAGGGCTCCGGCGCACCCTCGATTCGTGGGAGCGAGAGGCCCCGCACAACGGCAACTAGATTGCCCCTTTGGCGATGGCCTGCTCAATCCACGGGATCACTTCGTCGAGCATCGCATCGAGGGTAGTGGTCGCCTCAGAGCCCAGCATGTCCCGCGCTTTGTCAGTTGACGGAATCCGCCGCTGCACGTCGTGCTCGAACGGCTGATCACTGATTAGCGAAAAGGGAATCTCAGCGCCTTTGATCTTGCGCCAGGTTGCCTCGGCGAGCTCGAACACCGTCGTCGCTGCGTTCGTCGATAGATTGAAGTCCTCATTGAGCGCTGCCGGGCTCTCCATCACCGCGACGATTCCCTTCGCAAGGTCGCCACCGTACGTGTAGTGGCGCACCTGTGAGCCGTCGCCGAGAATATGCAGCGGATCCTGACCCTTCAGCACCTTCTGTACCAAATCGGGGACGACATGACTCATCGCGAGCCTGACGTTGCCGCTCAGGATGTCGACGTCTCCGAGCGCCCGGCCCTCGCCGATGCCGACACAATTGAACGGGCGCGCGATGCTGAAGGGCAGACCGTGTTGCTGTTGCGCAGCCCGTGCGAAGTACTCGACGGCGAGCTTCTGGAAGCCATACGACGACTTCGGCGGTGGGGCCATGAGTTCCTGCCCCTCGGCTGACGGCCACGTCTCCGCCGACTCGAAGACCATCGACGAGCTGATGTAGGTCACCTTGGTGAGGGATGCGTCGCGGTGGGCGCGGATCGCGGCATCGCACGTTGAAGCGATGATCCGTTCGTTGGTGTCCAGCAGGTCATACGCATGCGTGTGGAAATATGAGATCCCGCCGATCATCGCAACGCCGGCGATAAGTTGGTTGCAGTCGCCAAGAAGTGACGCCAATAGCTCGACGTCACGTGCATCACCAAGCACGAGGCTGTAGTTCGGACTGGCGTCGTAGGACTTGGTTATCGGCCCGTACTTGGATTCGTTGTCGAGACCGAGAACCTCGTAGCCGCGCCGGAGCAGTTCCTCGACGATGTACGCCGATGAATCCCGAAGCCCCGGTCACCATCACCTTGCTTACGCCGAGCCCTCCGGCTCATTGCCGCCGGCGCGAGAGGACTTTGCCTGTGTCGGTCCGAGTGCGTGGAGATACCAGTGGAGATAGCGTGGTATCCAGGACTTCACCTGGAAATGAGAGGTGCCGTTCGCGCGATCGAGCCAGATGGTTGGAAGCTCGGCGACTGGAAGCCCGTGCCGTCGTGCCTTTGCAATCATCTCGATCCCCAACTCGAACCCCGCATCCGAGTCGATGCCGACGCGTCGCACGAAGTCTCGCGAGTACGCCTTGAATGAGTTTGTTGCGTCGTGGGTTCCCACGCGTCCCACGAGATTCAGCGAGACGCCGGCGAGCCGCGAGATTCGACTCTTGAGCCACGGTCCGCCGACCTGTTGTCCACCGCGCATGTAGCGGGAGGCGCACGCGACGACTACGCCTCGCTCGACCAACCGCGCCAGTTGATCGATCTGCATCGGGTCGTCACTCCCGTCGGCCATGGTCACGACAACGACGTCCGCTGCCGCATGTTCGATGCCGTACCGGAGCGCCTGCGCCGGACCTCGTCCGCGTGGTTTGTGCAGTGGCCGGAGCCGTTCATCCCGCTGCGCGTACGTCGTGAGAAAGGGGACCGTGGTGTCGCTCGGGGAGTCGTAGACGATCAGCACCTCGGCTGGGAGCGTGATCGCCTCGAAGATGCGATCGAGGATGGGGATGACCGCCGAACCTTCGTTATACACGGGGATCACGACGCTGACGCGTGGTTTCACACAACGACCCCCGCGCCGAGAAGATTGGTCAGGTCGACGACCGGTACAGTGGGCTGAAGGCTGGCATACTCGCGATGCGGCGCGGCGATGATCAGAAGGTCAGCCTCGGCGAGAACGTCCTCGAGCGATGTGAGCTCGGGGTCGAGGGTGACCAGGGGATCGGTGCACAACACCCGGGCCGCCTTGCCGCTGAGCACGCGCTTCAACTTGTAGCTGAGGCTGGCTCGAATGTCGTCCGAGCCCGCCTTGAAAGCCATGCCGAGAATGCCGACGGTCATGTCGTTCAGGGGGAATCGCTCCTCGAGCTTCCCCATCACATACAGCGGGAGCCCTTCGTTGACCATCGAGGCAGCCTGTCCGAGGGTGAATCGGTTCTCTGCGAAAGCCGTGATCTGCATCGTGTCCTTCAGGAGGCACGGACCAGCGGTGAGCCCCGCGCCCGGGAGATCTGCGGCTCGCGGATAGCGATGCGTCACGGCGTGGCGGATCCGCTCGTAGTCGAGGCCCGAATCGTTAGCGATCGTGTACAGCTGATTTGCGACGGCAAACTTGATGTACCGCCACGTGTTGGTGAAGAGCTTGGCAAGCTCGGCTTCATCGGGAGTGAGCTCCACGATCTCCGGGGTCAACAGCCGGAACAGTACAGCGGCACGGGCCGTGGCCCTCGGCGTGATCCCGGACACGATCTGCGGCAGGCTGCTCAATTCATCGAGTGCGTGACCCTCGGCGATCCGCTCGGGACAGAAGCTGACATCGATGTCACGGTTCAAACGCGCGATGATCCGAGCGACGCCCCGGGTAACGCCCGGATAGACGGTGCTGCGCAGAATCACGACCTGCCCATCGACGAGGTGATCAGTGAGTGGTCCGACCGCGCGCGAAACGGCGTCGATGTCGGGGCTCAGATACCGGTCGACCGGGGTTCCCACCACGACGATGACGTGCTCAGCCCTGGTGATGGAGGCTGGATCCGTGGTGGCCTGGAGGCGATTCGATGTGCGCAGGTCAGCGAGAAGCTTCGCGGCCCCCGCTTCGTGGAACGGCATCGATCCACGGGTGACGGTGTCGACGGCGGCGGCGCTTGAGTCGAACAGGACAACGCTCAGGCCGCGCGACGCGAGCGCGAGACCGAGTGGCAGCCCAACATGACCGCCGCCACCCACGATGACCACATCGTGCTCGAATCTAGGTGTGGCCTCGCCTCCGGAGCGCGGCTGCGTCACGGAGTCGGACTTGACGCGGTGCGAGCCGACGCCGGCTGCGGTCTCGCCGAGAACTCCAGCCCACTCAGCACCGACGACCTCCATACAACCCGCGGATGTGGCAACAAGGCCAGTCCTCCAACTCAGCAGCCCTTCCGTGCCGACCAGGAAGGTCGCCCAAAAGTCGGTCTCCCTCGTAAACTGAAGGCCGTCAGCTGAGGGGCTTTCATGCCACGGCCGCCGGCCATTATCGACTTCTTCGACGCCCTGGCACCGGTTTCGGTATCTGAAGGGGATCTGACCTCGATGACCGCACAATGACGACAGGGGGGCTCGAGAACCCCGCGCCGTCGCCCGGTGACGCTTCGACAGCTCGAGCCGTCGCTGAATCGCGGACGCTGACGTCGCTGGTGCCTCAGGCCGTCGCTGAATCGCGGACGCTGACGTCGCTGGTGCCTCAGGTCGCCGCTGGAACCCTCCTCATCCTCATCGCCGGCACATTCGCGACAGGCAACAATGCGACGGGGAGTCTCAACAGGGCGCTCTACTTCGCAGCCCTACTCATTGCCGTCGTCGTCACCGTCATCTTCCTGCTCGGTCGCCATTCCGCAAAGGTCGACGTCGCGCTTGCCGCTCTCGCGACCGCCGGGCTTGTATGGGGAATCGCGACGATTGAACGGCCGCAACTCCTCGGGTACTGGGAGGGTTTCGGCACGCGCGTGGGCGTGGCTGCGGTTGTCCTCGTGCTGTTCGTCTTAGTGGTAGGTCCCGGGTGGTTTCCAAAGTGGGCTCAGATCGCGCTGTGCGTGGGGGTGACGATCTGCTGCCTCTGCGACCTGCTCGGGGTGGTTCGAACCGAAAGCTTCTTCGCCTTCGTCGGCAACAACCTCAACCAGATCAACGACATGCTTGCCCCGGTCGTCGGAAAGGCTCCCGACTCCACGTTCATTCCCGAGTACACCGCACTCTATGGCTGGCTCTTCGTTCCCTTCAAGCACCTCCTCTCACCGGTCGATCTCGTTGGTGCAATGGCGATATTCCTCACGCTCGTCAGCATCGCCACCGTCCTCCTTGCGGTCTGGATCGTCGGCCGCCTGCTCGGGACAAGGGGCATCTTCCTCTCGCTCGCAGTAGTGGTGCCGATTGGTCTCGCGACATCGCGTCTGGTCGGCGACACCAGTTCGATCGCAAGCTTCTCTCAAGAACTGCCGATCCGCGTGATCTCCGGGGTCCTCATAGCAGCGGTCGGGCTCACGGATCTGATGCTCGTGTACCGGGGCACCGTACGGCCCGGGCGACTGCTGCTAATCGGCTTCGTCTGCGGCATCGTTGCGTGGAATTCACAGGATTTCGGAGTCGTGGCGGCGGGCGTCTACGGCCTGGTGCTCCTCGCCGGTGCAACGTCTTCCATCCGCCTCCGTGCTCTTGCGATGTGGCTGGCGGGGTTGCTCATCGCAGCCGCTGCCTACCCGGCCTTCCTGCTTGCCATCGGCGCGCGCTTGCACCTCGGATACGTGGGCTTCTTTGTCAGGTCCGGGGGTTCACTGGGGGCCGCGCCCATCCAGGTACCTGGGCCGGTCTTGATCGTCATGCCGATCATCATCTGCTCGGCGGCCGCGGGGTGGGCGCTGATGAGGATTCGCCGCCGAGCAGGAGCACGCGACGACGAGGTGTTCGACCGAGCGACGGTCACGCTCACGTTTGTGGGGACGTGGGCCGCCGTCTGTCTTCTCTACTACACCAACCGCGCGTACGCCGCCGGGCAGTTGCAGACGATGCTGCTCCCGAGCGGCGTCTGCGTCGGGGCACTCCTTGCCGTTGCGCGGCGCACGGATGCACTCAACGAGCTCTGGCGGCGGCGGTCAGGCGGGACGATGTGGTCGCGGTGGTCGCGCAAGCTGAAACTGATGCCGGTGACAGTCTTTGTGTGTCTCGGATTTTCCTCACTGTTGCTGACGACGAATCCAGTCGATGCCGCGCACAACCTCACACATCCTTTAACGGCGGATGGATACACGACGTTCGACCTCCCTCCGGCAATCGCGGCAGTTGAGGCAGCGCAGCGGTTCACCTCGGACAAGGGCGGTAATCTCACGTATCTTGGTGAGAGCTTCAACTACGTGACATTAGTGACTCACGTGCCGAGCAACGCGCTGCTTTACGGGTTCCCATTCTCGTACACGTACAGCACGGCGCAAGCCCAGGTGGCCGCATTGGCGTGTGGATATCTCGGCGACCACAGGTCGAAGTGGATTGTCCTTTCTGTGAATGGACTGGTGGGATTCGGCGACAGCGCGTGCGGTCTGTATCGCTCTGTGGACATGCCCGGTGTGGCGTTTGGACAGCTTCAGGAGCTCAAATAATCGCGGGTGACGAACACCTCAGACGCAATCGGCGTGAGCACGCGAAGCATGACTCCCGGGATCGCACAGGCCATGACGACTAGGTAATTTCGCAGACCTCCGGGGAGGCAAGCCCTAACCTATGTCCGGCCCTGATTGGAGTTGTAGGGCCGGACATGGGCCCTTTCATCAAGCAGCGTGCGGTTGAAGCGCTCGACCTGGCCGTTGGTTTGGGGACGCCAGGGCTGCGTGAAGTGCTGCCTCGCGCCGCTCCCCAGGACGGCGGTGCGGAAGGCGAGGGATCGGCGGTAGACAAAGGCGTTGTCGGTGAGGACGCGCTGGACCACGATGCCGTGGGCGGCGAAGAACGCGCTTGCACGGGTCCAGAAGGCAGCCGCGGTAGGAGCCTAGAGCGTGTGCCACCCCGCGCGACCAGGGGCGCGAACACCACGTGTGTCGAGCACGAGGGCGGCGCGCTCGCGGATCAGCGTCCAGTCGATCGCGGCATGCACGGTGGTGATGACTACGAGGTCGGTCGCTGCCAGCTCATCACTCGTCAGCGACACTGCCTGCAGCGCTGCGGCGCCATGGATCGACACCGACGGCACATGCGGGTCCACGTAACGGACCACAGCGCCACGGCTAAGCAGCCTCTCGGCAACCTCGAGCGCCGGCGACTCGCGAACGTCGCCGATGTTGGGTTTGTACGCGACGCCGACGAGGAGGATGCGGGAGCCACGCACGCTGCGTCCGATGTCGTTGAGCACGTCGTCGGCGCGCTGAACGACATAGTCCGGCATCCCGCGGTTGACATCGTTGCCGAGGTCGATGAAACGCGTGCGGAAGTCGAGGTTGCGCATCTTCCACTCGAGGTACGAGGGGTCGACCGGGATGCAATGACCGCCGACCCCCGGCCCCGGATAGAACGGCATGAAGCCGTAGGGTTTGGTCGCGGCACTCTCGATGACCTCCCACACGTCCACCCCGAGGCGGCGACAGATCTGCGCCACCTCGTTCGCGAAGCCGATGTTGATCATGCGGAAGGTGTTCTCGAGGACCTTGACCATCTCCGCGGTGGTCGCGTCGCGCACCGGTATCACCGAGTCGACGATCGTGAGCAACACTGCGCGAGCGACTTCGGTCGATGCGCCGTCGACGCCGCCGACGACCTTCGGCGTGTTGCGCAGCGTGAAGTTCGTGTTCCCAGGATCGATGCGCTCGGGAGCGAAGGCGAGGAAGATGTCCTTGCCCATCACGAGACCACTGCGCTCCAGGATCGGCCGGAGCACCTCCTCGGTCGTTCCCGGATAGCTGGTGCTCGTGAGCACGACGAGCTGCCCGGGACGCTGGCACGCGACAAGCGCCTCCCCGACCGCCTCGATCGCTGAGGTATCCGGTTCCCGCGTGTCGCCGAGCGGCGTGTGCACGCAGATGTCGACGACGTCGAGGTCACCTGCCGCGGCAAGCGATGTCACCGCCGTGAGCCGGTCATCGCGTCGCACGCGCTGCACGTCGCTCGCGGGGACGTCCTCGATGTAGCTCTCGCCCGCGGTGACCGCGGCACACCGATCCGCATTCGTGTCGACTCCGACCACGGTGAATCCCGCGTCCGCGTACGCGACCGCAGTCGGGAGGCCGACGTATCCGAGCCCGACGATGCCGACCCGAGCGGTGCGATTCCCGATCCGTTCGATCAGTCGCTGCGCCTCGCCGGTCAGATCCACAACGGGCGCAATCTTACGGGCAGGCTCATGCCCGCTCCACTCTGCCTGCCTGTCGACGTCAGTACGCCCCGTCGGAGCGGAACAGCGCGCGCAGCGTGCTCCAGAGCAGCGAGATGTCGAGCCAGATGGACCAGTTCTCGACGTAGTAGAGGTCGAGATGCACACGTTGGTCCCAGGGCAGCTCCGAGCGCCCGCTCACCTGCCACAGGCCAGTCATACCGGGCAGCACCAGCAGACGCGCGTACGCGCCGTGACCGAAGCTGTCGACCTCAGCGGGCACCAGCGGACGCGGGCCCACGAGCGACATCGTACCGAACAGGACGTTGAAGAGCTGTGGGAGCTCGTCGAGCGAGTATCGGCGCAGGAAGCGTCCGACCGTAGTGATCCGATCGTCAGACGGGGTCTTCACGAGCACGGCACGCGCGCCGGCCTCTGTCTCGACGTGCTGGAGGACCGGGCTTGCCCCGACTCTCATGCTGCGGAACTTCCACATCCGAAAGGCCCGTCCCTCCTTGCCGATCCGCTGCTGCCGGTAGAACACGGGACCGCGATCGCTGACCTTGATTGCGACGGCGATCCCGGCCAAGACCGGGCTCAGCACGATAATCAAGACCAGCGACGCGCATCGGTCGAACACGGCTTTCACGACGCGCGCGGGACCGCTCAGCTCGGGCTCGCAGATCTCGAGCAGCGGCAGGCCGTCGACGGGATGCATGACGATGCGGGGACCAGCGATGTCGGCGAGGTCGGGAACGACGAGCAACCGGATGCCCGAGCCCTGGAGCGCCCATGACATCCGTCGCAACTCCCCACCGCTCGTGTGGTTGGTACCGACGATGGCGATCGTGTCGGCGTCGAGACGCGTGACCTCCTCGACGATCTCGTCGACGTCGATGGGCGCGTCCACTTCGAGGGCGTCGGTCGCGACGACGCCGACGACGGAGAAGCCGGTGTGGCCGTTGCGGTCGATGTAGTTCCGCAGCAGCTCGGCACCCTTGGAGGGTCCAACCTCGACGAGACGGTGGATCGCGACGCCATCGCCAAACCTGCTGCGCAGCGCCTTGCGGCCCAACCAGCGACCGGCGAGCGTCAGGAGGGCCGCCGTCGGGATCGTGATGAGGACCAGACCGCGTGAGAAGTCCGCGCGAAGCACATATGAGGTGAAACCGACGAGAGCGAGGATCCAAATCGACGCGTTGCAGACACGCCGGTACTGCTCCGGCCCGGCGGCCAGGTACCGGCGATCGTAGGAGCCACTGAGCAGCATCGCCAGACCCCAGAGCGCGGGGAACAGTGCCGCCAGCGCCAGATAGGGCAAGCGCTCGCTCAGCCGTTCGGGCGTGGCGCCGAATACGGCGAGGGTGGCGACACCCACTGACAACGCAGCGATCAACACGTCGACGACGAGGAGGAGGACGATCCATCGCCGGGTCGAGACACGCTGCGCCTGGGGTGCGATGCGCGGATAGATACCGGTCGGCCAGAAGGCCGGCTTGACCGGTGCATCCTTGATGCCTGCGGGCGCCGACCCCGCAGCCTGAGTTGCGGGCGCGCTCTCGAGCTCCGCCGCGATGCGGTGCCGTCGCCCCGCGTCACTCGCCCGCGAGCTTGCCATCGAACCCTCCGGGGACGTGCCGAAATCTCTGGGAGGAAAGCCCAGCTTCAACCGATTATGGTGGCTCCGACCCGGTGCCGACGGGATTCACGACGCAACCCCGATCGGGTGAGGGCCGCTAAGCTCCAACCGGCGTGCCGCTGCAAGACCTCGCCCAAACCCTTCCCGGCGTGGTGATTGCCGCCCTGCTTCCCGGCTTCGCCGTCGCAACCTTGCTCGGTCCGAGATGGCGCTGGTGGGCACGGCTGGCGATGGCCCCTGGGCTGTCGGCCGGCTTCATCGGCGTGTCCGGGATGGCGATGCACGACGCGCGCATCCCGTTTGAGCCGCTCACGGTCTTCCCGATCCTGCTGATCCTCGGCGTCGGAGCGGCCGTCAGATGGCGACGCGCGGACCCGGCTCCCCGGAGCGATGCGCCATGGTGGCTCCCGGTTCCCGCCCTGGCGGTGGGATGCGTGGGCGCCGCCGTCTTCGTCTGGGCGATCCACGGGCAGGTCCTGCCTCCCGACTGGGATAGCGCGACTCACGGGGGTCTGGTCAACACGATCGCCCGGCGGCATGACGTGTTTCCGCTCATACCAATCCCGCTCGAGGCCTCCGAATTCGTGCGGCTGCGTCCCGGCTTCGAAGCCATGGCGGCCGCCGTCTCGTGGCTGGGCGCGCCGTCGCCCGCGATGTCGATGGGACCGATCATCACCGTGACGCTAGTCCTCATGCCTGTGGCCCTGACGCTGCTCGCGCTGGAAGCGACGGGATCCGTTGCGCTCGCCGCAGTCGTTCCGTTCTTCGCTCTCGGGCTCGCCTTCCCTTCCGATCAAGCGATCGTCGGACGGTTCCCCGAGGTTGTCGACTCGACGCTCGTCGTCCCGGTGATCGTTGTCTCGCTTCGGATCATCAAGGGCCGGAGCACACGGGACAACGCCCTGCTGCTCTTCGCGATCACCGCATCCATCTGGGTCATCCACGGGCTCGAGATCTTCACTGCGCTCGTGGTCGCTGCCGCGCTCCTCGCCTCGACGGTGTTCCGAGCCGTTCGCGCGGCACCGCGACCAGCACTCATCCGGATCGGTCTTGCGCTTGCGGCGGTGCTGATCGGTGCTTCGCTGGTGACCTTGTTGACGAGGACGCCTCACGTCCCCAAGCCGATCGCGACGCAGCCCTCAGCCGTGATCCTTCCGGTGGGCAGCTCGCCCGTCCTGCTCCAGCAACTCCTTGCATACATCGCACAAACCGACCTCGTGAGCCCGGTGACTCTTGCGCTCTACCTGATCGGAGTGGTCACGCTGCTGTTCCGTCGCCGGATGCTCTGGGTGCTTGCCGCGCAGGTCGTCCTCGTGCTGCTCATGATCGACGACTTCTTTCTCCACAAGCTCAACCCCTTCTGGCGCCTCATCTACCCCTGGGGCGACTCCGATCGCATCCTCGGCGTGCAGTACTGGCTGATACCCCTCGTGCTCGCGGTGGGGCTCTTCGGCGTATGGGATCTGCTGCGCACGCTCACCCGGACGCGCCGGCTGCAGGTCGTCGTGCCGGTCGCTGCAGTCGTTGTCGCGATCGTCGCGGTGCTGGCGCGGCATCCGCTGGGGCAGCTGTGGGGCAAGCTCATCGGTGCCTATGCGGTCGACATCTATCCGCTCGGGGTCTTCGCACCACTGACGCGGCTCCGGCCATGGTTCCTGACGGTCGCCATCGCCGCACTGGCCGGCATCGTTGCCTGGGCGTTGCTGGCGAGACGCGTTCAGCTGCCCGCGGCCGTTCATGATCGGCTCGGTCCGGTCGCGCAACGCTTCGACGGTGCGGGCGCGGCGCTTGGCGTGGTCGCGGTGCTCTGCGTCGTGGTCGGCGCCGCATCGGAGCTCGGCGTCTACCAGGCCGAGGTGCTCACGCGGTCGTTGGTGACGTCCGCTGACCTGACCTTGATGCGAGAGATTTCGTCGACGCTTCCCAAGGAGACGATCATCGCGACCGACGGTGGTGACGACGCCGGAATGTGGATGGCAGGACTCACCGATCTCACTCCGCTCGTGCCGAACGGCCTCGAGTTCGGAACGCTCAGCCTGCCGTTGGATGTCGCGCTCGCAGATGCCTGTGTGAATCCGAGCTTCGCGGTGACCGCCATCGCACGGGTCCACGCGGATGCGATCTACGTCGGCGCACAGCGAATCCCGGGGGCCGAGTACCCGTGGGACGTCAACTGCATCGCGCGGCTTCCCGATCTCCGGCTCGTCGCGTCGGTCCCGTGGGACGGCACCGTGGCGGCCGTCTTCGCCGTGATCAAGTAGTCGGAGGCGCCTCAGGACTCAGCGGCGCCAGCCCCGCGTAGGTTCCGAAGCTCCAGCTGACGCCCTCGGGATCCCGCGCTGCGAATCCACGCGAACCGTATTCCTCCTCGCGCATTTCGCGCGTGATCGTTGCGCCGTTGGCCTTGGCTCGCTCGTAGACGGCGTCGGGGTCGCGAACAACGACGTAGACGGCGCCGGCACCTAGCGGAAGATCGCCGGCCCCGCTGTCGGGGCGCACGCTCCCGAGCATGACGCCGCCGCCTTCCGGCCAGCGCAGCTCGGCGTGCTCGACGATCGCGTTGTCCGGGCTGCGGTATGCGACGACCTCTTCGAAACCGAACGCGGCGACGAGGAACACGATGGCCGCGTTGGCGTCGCGGTATCGGAGGGATGGCCGGACGGCCGTGCGGGGCAATGGTGTGCTCACGGCGACAGAATACGTGCTCGCGCACCAGGGAAATCGGGTGTTAGTGTCGGCGGCGTGGAGGACCCCGCAGCCAACGTCAACCCGGCGGCGCGGGGGTTGCTCACGCGGTTTCTCACCGGTTCGGGCGTGGAGCTGGGTCCCGGCCATCGCCCGATGCCGATGCTCTTCCCGGACGTGCCCGTGCGCTACATCGATCGCTGGGAGCCCGATCGAAACCACGCGCTGTTCCCGGAGATCGGCGCTGGTTCGACCTTCTCAAAACCGCACTTCATCGCGAACCTCGACGTCGATCGCCTCTCCGCGCTCGACGACGAGAGCCAGGATTTCGTCATCGCCAGCCACGTGCTCGAGCACCTCGCCGATCCGCTGTCGCAGCTCGCGGAGATGCACCGCGTCCTGCGTCGCGGCGGGGTCGCCCTGGTGTTCCTGCCCGACCGCCGCTACACGTTCGACCGCGACCGATCGCCAACCCCGCTCGCCCATCTCATCGCCGACCACCGCGACGAGGTGACCATCGTCAGCGACGAGCACCTCGAGGAGCATCTCCGCAAGACGGGCGTCTGGCAGGAGTCGTGGACCGAGGAGGATCGTCGCCGGGAGTTCGCGCTCAATCGTGAGCGCTCGATCCACGTCCACTGCTGGACGGAGCACGAGTTCCTTCCCGTGCTCGAACACTCGATCACGGCGATGGGCATGCAGTGGGAGCTCCTCGACGCCATGTTCGTCGAGGACGTGACCGACGGATTCGAGTTCGGGTTCGCTCTCCGTCGCACCGTTGCCGACCAGGACGCCGCGATACTTGCCGAGCATCTGCGCCTCGCATGGACCGCGCTCGAAGAACGATCGCGGACTCGCGGCGAGGCCGAGCGTCAGATCGCGCACCTGCGCAGGATGCCCGGCTATTCGGTGGCAAGTGCGGCACTCCAGATACAGCGCCGCGTACGGCGGCGACTCGCGAAGCGCTGACTAGGCCAGGAGGGCCTGGCGCATCTCCGCGGGAAGGGCGTCTCCCGCCGCCACGAGCTGCGGCAGCGCCGACTTCTCCGTGGTCATCGCGCGGAACATGAAGGCGATGGTCACGTCGTGCGCCGGGCGGGAGAGGACGGTGATCTGATCGCCACCCTTGACGACGCCGGGGGTGATCACGCGCAGATAGGCGCCGGGCGCGCCGCGCTCGGTGAACCGCTTCACCCACTTCTGATCCTCGAGCCACGTGGCAAACGTGTCGCATGGGATCCGCGGTGATGTCACCTCGAGCACGCATTCAGGACCGACGCGCCAACGCTCTCCGACGAGCGCCCCCGAGACGTCAAGACCGAGGGTCGTGAGGTTCTCACCGAACACGCCGCCCGGCAGGGGCCGTCCGAGCTCCGCCTGCCAGATGTCGAGGTCCTCGCGGGCAAATGCATAGACAGCCTGGTCGGTGCCGCCGTGCGCGATTGGATCGCCGATCAGGTCGCCGGACAGCCCGCTTCGGCCGGTGCGAGGGCCGGGATCCTTGATCTCCACCGGCCCGGACGACGGCCGCTTGTCGATGCCGGTGATGCCGCTGTCGTTGTGGCGTGACGCCATACCACGACCGACGTTGACCGAGAGCACTGTGGCCATGTCCGGCCAACGATACCCGCGGCGCGGCGTTACGGAGCACGACCCGATCACACCCGACCGGGCCGGTGATATGCTCTGAGCGTTGTGAATTCTGCTTTGAGCGTAACCCCGGAAGAGATCCGTCAGGAATTGGGCGCCGTGCTGCGCGGTCATCGCGAGGGTCAGGGCCGAAGCCTGGGGGAGATCGCCGGCGAGGCCGGCTGCTCCCCCGCCTACCTGTCCGAGGTGGAGCGCGGCCGCAAGGACGTCTCGACCGAGCTCCTGGTCGCGATCACGTACGCCCTCGCGGTTCCGATCGCAGCGGTCTACACCGACCTGGGACGCCGCCTCGGCGCCTGGCCGCAGGCCGAGCCCGCCTACCCCGTCGACCCGCGCCGGCAGCTGCGCGCCGTGACCTCCGGCCTCGACGCCGCCTCGCTGCGCACGGTCGCGCAGTTCGGCGCCTTTCTTGCGATGAACCAGGCGGAGCCGGCGCGCAGGCGCATCGGCTTCGTCCCACCCAACGCGGAGACCTCGAGATGACCCTCGTCCCCACCGTCGTCGAGACCACCACGCGTGGCGAGCGTTCCTACGACATCTACTCCCGCCTGCTGCGCGACCGGATCATCTTCGTCGGCGGCGTCATCACCGACGACATGGCGAACATCGTGACGGCGCAGCTGCTCTTCCTCGAGGGCGAGGACGCGGAGAAGGACGTCCATGTCTACATCAACAGCCCCGGAGGGTCCATGAGCGCGTCGCTGGCGATGTACGACGCGATGCAATACGTGCGCCCCGTCGTCGAGACAACCTGCCTCGGGATGGCCGCCAGCGGCGCCTCGCTCCTGCTCTGCGCCGGCGCGCCGGGACGGAGACTGGCACTGCCCAACTCGCTGGTGGTCATCCATCAACCCTGGGCGCAGGGCTTGCAGGGTCAGGCGACCGACCTCGACGTCCAGGCACGGGAGATCCTGCGTCAGCGCGCGCTGCTGATCGAGCTGTATCACAAGCACACCGGCCGTGACTCGGAGCAGATCGGGCGCGACATCGAGCGCGACTACCACATGACCGCGGAGCAGGCCGTGGCCTACGGGATGATCGACTCGATCATCGAGAAGCGACCTGCGATGCCGGTTTCCTCACCGAGCTGGAGCGTGACCGGCGCCTGACGAACGGGTCGTCAAAAAGACTCGCGCCGCTCCATGCGGCACACCGACGACTTCCCTGACCGGCCTGGCACTCCTGCCTGCGTGAATCCTCAGAGATGCCTGAGAAGAATCCAGCGGAGACGATCCTAGGCGCGTCCTGCAACTGAGTCAAGAAGCCCGTCAAACGCAACGATTGGTGACTGTCGACAAGGTCGATTGACCCTGCTGTTCGCCTGGAATCACGAGGGGGGCGTGCAACGCCGGACAAGCGCTACTCGTCGGCCTCGACGAAGTAGGTCTCGCAGGCGAGCTCGAGCAGCTCGTCGTTCAGCTCCACCGTCTTGCCGAGGTAGAGCGCGGCGTGGATCACGTGATTGAGCAGGTCTCGAGGATGGGTGCCGTGCAGCGGCCGGCCCTTGGAGATGTAGTGCTTCTCGAGCAGACGGTCCACCAGGCCTTCATCCATCCGCAGGTTGTTGTCGACGCAGTTGCGCCGCCAGATCTCCTTGTACTCGTCGACCGTCGGGTCCGGGACGTGCACCTTGAATCGCACGCGCCGCAGGAACGCCTCGTCCATCAGGTTCTGCGGCCGCAGGTTTGTCGACAGCATGACCAGGCAGGTGAACGGCACCGGGATGCTCGACCCGGCGCGCGGGATGTTCAGGTAGTCGACCTTCTTCTCGAGCGGCACGATGAGCCGGTTGAGCAGGTCCCGCGGTGACATGTTCTGCTGGCGGCCGAAGTCGTCGATCAGGAACAGGCCGCCGTTGGCCTTCAGCTGCATCGACGCCTCGTAGAAGCCGAGCGTGTGGTCGAAGCCCAGCTCGAGCATCCGCGGGGTGAGCTCGCCGCCCACCTTGACCGCCGGCCGCTTGGCGAGCTGCCAGCGGCGATCGTGCGGGGGCAGGTCGCGGTCGATGGGCTCGTGGTGGATCGGGTCGTAGAAACGGATCACCTCGCCGTGCACGTAGAGCGCACGGGGGATGAACATCGGGGCACCGAGCAGCGAGGCCGCCGCCTCGGCGATCGTGGTCTTGCCGTTGCCGGGGGGGCCGTAGAGGAACACCGCCTGCCGCGCGCTGAGCGCGGGGCCGAGATGGTCGAGGACCACTTCGGACAGCACGAGATGGCTGAACGCGTCGTGGAGGCGGGCGCGGTTGACCTGGCCGTCCACGTGCGACTGGCGCTCGGCCATCGCCGTGTAGTCGGCGATCGGCACCGGGGCCGGACCCGCGTACTGGTTGATCTCGAGGAGTTCGCGGGCGCGCTGCCGGCCGGTCGTCGAGATCATGTGCTGCATGCCGGCGTTGATCGGCTCGCCGGGATCCAGGGCTGCCGTGTGCATTCCGGTCGAGGAGCAATAGCCCTCGTCGGCGAGGAAGCGCGTGGTCGTCTCGACGAACGAGAACGGCAGGCACAGGTGGTTCGCGATGTCGCGGCCCAACATGCTGCCGTTGAAATACAGGACCTTGAGGACCAGATCGCAGACAAAGCTGAAGGGCAGTCCTGTCTCCTCAGCGGTCCGCGGAGCAGGCGGGAGCGCGATCGGACTGGCCGCAGGCGCAGACACAGGCAAGGTCACTGCCATCGAGTTCGGATTGTGTCACGGCCCTGAGCGACGGCCAGTCACTCGTGGCGGATTGTCATACGACCGTTCCAGGGAACCGCCTGCTACCTTTGGTCCATGGCGGTTCCATTGGACGAGGGCGCCCCTGGCCGGCGCCGGGTTGGTCCCTTCTGGATCGAGGAAGGTCCCGGCGCGCAGGTCGCCGGGGCGGTCATCGTCATCCTGTTCGCCGCCCTGTTCATCCTCGCCGTGGCCATGCGCCCGGCGTAACCGGGATCGGACCCGGGCGTTTCATCGGGGAACTCGACAGCACTGCCGGCGCGCCACGGCGCTGCGGAGTCAGGAGACCATCTCGGATATGCACATGACGGTTCAGGCGTGAGCCTCGATCAGAGCCCGGAAGCCCGGCGCCGCCGGGCGGGCCTGTCGAACGGCAACGGCTCGCGAACACCGATGCGAGCCTCAGGCCCTACCAATCCGGGGGTCGGCGCCGCACAGGCGGCGGCTCGCGCCGAACTGCGCCGCCGGCGGGCGAGCGCCTACCGGCACCTGCGCCAGCCTCGCCGTGGTGGACGCGTGCTTCGGGTCGTCCTCATCCTCATCACCGTGTTCGCGGCGATCGGCGCCGGGACGGTCGGCGCCGTCTTCGCGGGATACAACGCCTACAAGAGCCAGCTCCCCGACGCGTCGACGATCACCAACATGGAGCCGCAGATCGACACCGACGTCTACGACGCGGCGAACACCCTCATCAAGGTCTTCCACAACAACGGCTACCGCCATACCCACGTCACGCTCGCCGGGGTGTCGCCGCTCTTCAAAGAGGCGATCGTCGATGTCGAGGACAAGCACTTCTACACCGAGGGCTCGTGGGACCTCGCCCGACTGGTGGAATCGGGCGTCGCCAACGTCACGCACAGCTCCAGCACCGTCCAGGGTGGATCGACGATCACCGAGCAGCTCGCGAAGATCAGCCTCTACGGCGGCGCCGACCCGCCGCAGAGCATCGACTACAAGATCAAGGAGATCGTCCTCGGCAACGAGATCCAGCTGAACTTCACGAAGGATCAGATCCTCGAGATGTACATCAACCGGATCTTCTACGGGAACTTCTCGGTCGGGATCGGCACCGCCGCCGAGATGTACTTCCACAAGACGGCCACCCAGCTGGACCTTGCACAGGCGGCGATGCTCGCGGGGCTCCCGCAGTCACCGACGGCCTACAACCCGCTCAACCTCTCGCCCAAATCCACCGTCAACGTGCTCGCGAAGAACCGCCAGAAGCAGGTTCTTCAGGCGATGGTGGCGAACGGTGATGTCACGCAGGAGACGGCATCGGCGGCGTACGCGGAGAAGTTGACCTTCTACTCGTGGACCACGTCGAATCCAAGCCTCAATCCTGACTTCGTCCTGTACCTCGAGGGTTATCTGAACGTCCACTTCCCGGAGTACGCCGATCCCGGTGGATACATCATCCATACGACGCTGAACCCGAAGGACCAGAACCTCGCGTACGCCACCGTCCAGAGCCAGGTGAGGAAGGAACGTGTCGCGGAGAACATGCGCGACGGTGCGCTCGTGAGCCTCGATCCGCAGACCGGAGACGTCCTCGCGATGGTCGGTACCTGGAACTACTCCGACCCGGATTACGGCCAGGTCAACATGGCGGACACGCCGGTCCCACTCGGATCGACGACGAAGCTCTTCACGTACACAGCCGCCATCGCATCAACGAAGTTCACGATGACGACGAAGCTGCTCGACGACTACTACACGTTCCCGATTCCGGGTAACCCCAAGGGATATCGGCCTCCTGACGATGACCGCCGGACGCACGGCGTCTGCGAGCTCAAGGTGTGCCTCGGGGACTCGTTCAACATCCCCGCGGTGAAGACCGAGTATGCAACCGGCATCGACTACATCACCAACGTCGAGCTGGCGATGGGCGTGAAGTCGATCAACGGAAACTGCCAGCCCGACGGCAACAACGGCCCGATCTTCAACAACCGTCCGGCTCCCGACCAGTGGGCCGCGACGCTCGGAGCATTCACCTGCGGCATCAACCTCATCGACCTCGCGGACGGTGCGGCGACGCTCGCGGATCTCGGCGTGCATCACGACCCCATGCCGGTGAGCAGCATCGTCGCCCAGGAGACCGGGCAGACCGTGTGGAAGTACAACGCAGCCGCCGCGGGCCGTCAGGTCATCCCCGCCAACGTCGCGTACATCATGGATCAGATCACCAGCAACGACAACAACCGCATCCGTGAGTTCGGTCGCAACGGCTATCTCACCCTCAACCCGCGCCGCGTCAGTGCGAAGACGGGAACGTCGGACTTCTTCGTCGACAACCTCACCGTCGGCTGGACTCCGAACCTCCTGACCGCCGTCTGGGTGGGCAGTGGGCGGGCGAGCTGCCTGAAGCCTTCGGACGCGCACTACCTCGCGACTCAGATCGCCCGCGGGAACGTCGTCGACGGTGAGGATAGCGTCAACTCACCGTTCAGCCCCCGCGACCTCGCGCACTACGGGCTGAAGCCGATCAACGGCAGCTGCGGACACCTCGACGGCATCGTGTCGGGCTACAGCGGCGCGGCGCCCATCTGGCACATCTACATGTCCGCAGCGCTCAAGGGTGTTCCGGACACCTGGTACACCCGGCCCGCCGACGTCATCGCTGACGGCCCCGGCGACAACGCGAACTTCTATATCCCGGGCACGCAGCCCGGAGCCAGCGACAACTGTACGTACTTCGGCCCGGTGCCGCTTCCCACCCAGACCTGCACCTACGCGGGACCGTCGGCTGCTCCGCCCTCTCCGTCGCCCGGCTCGTCGCCATCACCGTCGCCGTCGCCCGGAGGCGGTGGCCCACCCACCCCGCCGGTCCCCTAAGGCCGGCCGCCTGGGTCAGGCCGGCCGGCTCTGTCTGGCGAGCTCCCACACGGCATCCAGATCCTCAAGCTGCGGCAGCGCGGGATCCAATGCGACGGGCGGCTCGGCGTCCGCCGCGCCCGAGGTCGCCGCGACCGAGACCTGGACGTGGCACACGACGACGTTGTTGCGAGCCGGGTTGCCCTCGACCTCGTCAAGGCCGAGCAGCGACCACCAGTAGTCGAGGGTGACGTCCGAGTGCGCGGAGAGTGTCACCGAGTGCGAAAGGAGCGGGAACTCGGGATTGGTCGGCTCGTTGCCGCCGAAGACGCTCAGCAGCTGTGCGAAGGCGTCCGTGTCGATCGCCGCATCGAGGACGATCCTCCCGCTCCCGTCCGGGATCTCCAGGTCCACCACGGCGTCCCCCACGGGCACCGCGTCGAGCCGGGACTCGAAGTCGTCGAGGTCGAAGAGATTCGGCCGGTTCCGGAGCTCGCCGAATCCTCCGCCGAGTGAGTATCTCGAGCTGCCGCCCACCTCCACGACGCGCACGGAGAGCGTGGCGGCGCCGACCGCGCCGGCGGTGAGGCTCGCCGTCTCGACGATGCCGTCGCGGACGCCGAGATCGGCGTCGAACGTACGCCGCTCGAGATGATCGGCCTGCGTGCCGCCGGCCGCGTGTTCCGCGGGGATCGACGTCCGCTCCTCGAAGTGGATGCCGACCCGCAGCCCGGCGCGCGGGTCGAGTTGCGCCAGGAGGGATCGGTGCAGCCCACCGAGGGTCAGCTTCGGCGCCGTCGTCGCAGCGCTCCTCCCCTGTGGCACGGCGTGACCATAGCCGAAAAGTGGAGGGAGCACGAAGGTGCTCACGGACACGATCGGTAGACTGACCGGGTGACCGACGTGGCCCCGCCCGACCACGCCGCTCCGCCGCCGGGCCCGAGCCCGGTGGCCCTCGCGATCGCGCTCGACCTGGTCACGCGGTATCGCCTGCGTCTTGCCGATCAGCGCGACGGCCGCCTCGGTTCGCTGCTCGGCAACTACGTGCTCGCCGCAGCCATGTGGAACGGGCCTCGAGCGGCGCTGGTCGCCTTCTACGAGCCACCCGCCGATCCGACGACGGCGGGTCGCGATCTCGCCGAGCGCTGCGAGGCCGCTCGTCGCTGGGGCCTCGACCGGCTCCAGCAGCAGGGCGCGCAGGTGTGTGACATCCTCCTCATCTCGCTGGGTCCGCTCGTGGGGACGCTCTCGGTCGCAACCGGGGGCGGCGATCCGATCCGTCTCGGCGCTGCCTGGGTCGACGCCGCGTCCGGGAACGCAGGCGCGATCCTCCCGATCCCTCCCGGTCTGCCGGCGGTCGGCGAGCTGCGTGCAAAGGCTCGCGCCGTTCTCGACGGCGCTCCCATACCGACCCTCGCAGCCGTCGATCTCGCCGAGCGTCAGACCGTCGCCGGCGGCTACGTCGCACCCGTGCGCCGGGCGATGGTGACGCAGCCGATCCTCACCTACTCGCTGATCGGGATCTTCGTGGTGATCTGGCTGATGGAGACCACGACGATTGCACAGAGCCAGTTCTCCACCGGGCCGGATCTGTGCTCGTGGGGCGCGCTGCCGAACACTGCGCTCGCTCCGCAGTTCGGGTGCATCTACGGTGTTTCGATCGACTGGTGGCGATTCGTGAGCAGCGCATTCCTCCACGACAACTCGAGCGTCTACCACGTCCTCTTCAACGGGGTCGCGATGCTGTTCATCGGAAGGCTGGTCGAGCAGCTCTACGGACGGCTCGTGCTGCTCGGGGCTTTCCTCATCACAGCGATCGGCGGCGGGCTCTTCTGGGTCGGGGTGAGCCACCTGCCGTTCACGCTCCCCGGTCTCGAGCCGACTCTGTCACTCGGCGCCTCGGGCGGTATCGCCGGCCTGGTCGGGCTGCTGCTGATGCTCGGCCGCATCCAGGGCAAGAGCGTTCCGGTCGGCATCTCGCACACCGTACGCAACTATGCGGTGACCGTGATCGTGCTCAATGTGGCGCTGACATTCCTCTTCAGCGCAACCGGTGATATCAACAACTACGCGCACATCGGCGGCCTGATCACGGGCGCCGCGCTCGGTATCGTCCTCCCGCCACTGGCGGCGATCGGCGGCAAGGATCTCGGCATCGCCGAACGCACCGTCATGTGGGCCGCGATCGCCTTCAGCGCCGTGGCGCTGGCCGTCGCTGTGGCGAACCTCGTGTCCGCACTCCACGGCGTGCCGCTCTTCACCGGCTGAGCAGCGGCGCCGACCTCAGACCGCGCGCTCTCCGGCGGGATCGCCCCAGAGGCCTTCGAGGTCGTAGAAGGTCCGCTCGCCCGGCAGGAACACATGGGCGATCACGGAGTCGAAGTCGGCGCACGCCCATGACGCATCCTTGAGCCCCGCGACCGCAAGCGCGCGGACGCCGTGCTCCTTGCAGACATCAGTGATATTGTCAGTGATGGCCCGAACTTGACGGTCGGTGTCACCCTCGCAGATCACGAAGAAATCCGCAATGGTCGTCTTGCCGCGGATGTCGAGGATGACCACGTCTCGCGCCTTCTTGCCGGCTGCTGCGGCGGCGATGATGTTCGCCAGCTCGGTGGATGTCATCCGATTCGCATTATGCATCGTCCCGTTTGGAACGGTACATCGCCGTGGCGGCGATCATCGTGGCAACCGCGTCCGGGACCAGGCCCGCTATCGACTCGCCACGGCCGCACCGGCTCCGTATCTCGGATGCGCTGATATTGGGCGATTCGACGGTGAGCAGCACGATGCGCTCCCGGTCGTAGCCGAGGTTGCGCAGCTCGTCGAGGTCGAGCGGCGGCGGACCGGTCCGGTTCACGACGACGAAACGCTCGCCGGCAAGCAGGTCTGCGGAGCGATGCCAGGCGCGAATGGTCCTGGCCACGTCGGCGCCGAGGAGCACCGACAGCTCGGTCCCTGGGTGGTCGCGGTGGAGGGCGTCCATGGTCTCGACGGTGTAGGAGATCCCGCCGCTCCGCACCGCGAGGTCGAGGACGCGCATATGCGCCATCCCGTGGACCGCCGTCCTGAGCAGCTCGAGCCGCTGCTCGGGCGGGGCAGCGAGGTGATCGCGCATCGGCGCGATCGCAGCGGGGACGAACCAGACCTCGTCCGCTCCGGTCTGGTCGCGCGCCTGGGTTGCGATCGCGAGGTGGCCGTTGTGGACGGGGTCGAAGCTGCCACCGAAGACGAGTGCGGAGGTCATGCCGAGAGCCCGTCATCGCGATACTCGAATTCGGCCTCGCCGATGCGGACGGTGTCGCCCTCGCGGCACCCCGCGGTGGCGAGCGCTGCATCGACACCGGCGGCGGCAAGCTTGCGCTGGAGCCGGGCGACAGCCTCCTCGTTCTCCAGGTCGATTCGTCCGACCATGCGCTCGACCAGCTCGCCGACGACCCGGTAGGCGTCTCCCTCTCGGATGACGTCGTTGGAGACGACGCGCCGCGGGCGCGGCCGGTAGATGCGGTGGAGCGCGGGCTCAGCCGCTGCCTGCGTGTCGCGGGCGCCGCGGCCGGACAGCGCCGCCGCGGCGATCAGCAACTCCCGGCAGCCGTCTCCGTCCCTGGCCGAGATCGGGAAGGATCCCGGGAACTCCGCTGACAGCTCGGCGGCTGCCGCGGCTCCCTCCGGGAGATCGATCTTGTTGAACGCGAACACCGAGGGGCGAGCAGCAAGCTCCGGGCTGTACAGAGCCAGTTCGGCTCGAACGGTCGTGAGCGCCTCGCGCGCCGCCTCGACCCCCGCGGAAGCGTCCACGACGTGGATGAGGGTCCGGGTGCGCTCGAGGTGGCGGAGGAACTCGCGCCCGAGGCCGGCGCCCTGGCTCGCGCCCTCGATCAGCCCCGGGACGTCGGCGAGCACGAGCGTGTGGCCGCCATCGAGCTCGGCGACGCCCAGGTTGGGATGCAGCGTGGTGAACGGGTAGGCGGCGATCTTCGGATGGGCGCCGGTGAGCGCCGCGAGCAGCGTGGACTTGCCCCCGTTCGGGAGACCGACCAGGCCGATATCGGCGATGAGGCGCAGCTCGAGGTGCAGGCTGTGCCGTTCTCCCGGGTCGCCGAGCTCCCCGGCGCGCGGCGCCTGCCGGGTGGCGGTGGCGAACCTCGTGTTCCCACGCCCGCCGCGACCACCGCGCGCGGCGAGCGCGGTTGCACCGGGACGGTCGAGGTCCGCGATCACCGTGTCGCCCTCGCGAATGATGGTGCCGACCGGGACGTGGAGCACAACGTCGGCTCCGTGGTGGCCGGATCGCTTCGCGCCCCCACCCGCGCGCCCGTCCTCCGCGACGAACGAGCGGCGCTCGCGGAAGCCCGAGAGGGTCGAGTCGGTGGAGTCGGCGACCACGAGCACGTCGCCACCACGCCCACCGTCGCCGCCGTCGGGGCCGCCGTCCGGAACGTATTTCTCGCGACGGAAGCTGACTGCGCCCCGCCCTCCCGATCCCGCCGCGACCTCGATGTCGACCTCGTCGATGAAGGGGGACCCGCGAGTGGCCGTTGCCTTAGCCGGTCGCTGCGACCGGCTCCTCGTCGAGGGGCTCCTCGATCATCTCGCCAACCGAGAAGATCGGCATCGCACGGACATTGGCGCGCGTGCGGTCATGGCCGGTCTGGTCGTACGCGACCGTGCCGGTGCGAAGTGCGAAGAGGGTGTGATCGCGGCCGACGCCGACATGCTCGCCGGCGAGGATCTTGGTGCCGCGCTGGCGGACGAGGATGGTGCCGGCCAGCACGACCTCGCCGGTGTGGCGCTTGACGCCGAGCCGCTTGGCCTTGCTGTCGCGTCCGTTGCGGGAGCTTCCGCCACCTTTCTTATGCGCCATCTGCCGGTTCCTTTTTCGCTTTTGGAGCCCTGGGCTTTGGCGCCGGCTTCTCCGCCGCCCCCTGCTTCGCGGCCACCGTCTTCTTCGGAGTCTCGGCGGCGGGAGCTTCCTCGACGGCGAGCTCGGCTGCTTCGGCCTTCGGCTCCTCCTTGGCGGCCTTCGGGGGTGTCTCGGTTGCCGCCACGGCCTCCGGTTCCGCCGCCTTGCGCGGCTTGGCCGCGGCCTTCGGCTTCTCCGCCGCCTTGCCCCGTGCGACCTCGTCGATGCGCAACTCGGTCAGCTGGCTCCGGTACCCGAGGGTGCGACGGTGCCGTTTCTTCGGCTTGTACGTGAACACGCGGATCTTGCGACCGCGACGATGGGCGATGACGGTTGCCGTCACCGATGCCTCGACGGGCGACCCTTTGGCCACGTCGGCCTCGGCGCCGTCACCGATGAGGAGGACGGACTCGAGCGTGACCGTGGACCCGACCTCGACGGGAATGCGGTCGACAAGGATCCGGTCGCCGGAGGCGACTCGGTACTGGTGACCGCCGTGTTGAAGGATTGCGTACATCTGCCTCTCTCGCCGGGAGCGGGTTCACTCCACTGAGGAACGCCGGCTGAAACCGGGCGCGATACGCGAGGTTACCACGTGCGAAGGGACGCGGGCCTTGCGCAGAGCGGTCAGGAGCTGAAGATGTTGAGCGGCGCGACGTTGACGATGCTCGCGGAGTCACCGAGGAAGTCGGTGACCTGCACATGGACCGGGAACACTCCTTTCCCAGGGTTGGGGACGCATTGAGCGATGAACTGGATGATCAACTTGCCCGGACCGAGCGACGTCTGCGGCGGTAATTCGAAGCCACCGTAGAACGCGAGCACGCCTCCCTTCACCGGAAAGATCGGTTGCTCCACAGCGGTGTTGCCGCCGAAGGGCATGATGGTGGTCTGGAACTGTAGCGCCGGCGGGAGCGTGACCAGCACGTCGACGTCGGGCGAGATCCCGCTGCCGGTGTTGGTCACGGTGACCCGATAGGTGACCGTGCCGCCGGGATGCACGGAGGTGGGGCTGACCGAGGCGGAGACCGCGAGTCGCGGCGCCTGGTTGACCTCGACCT
The DNA here is from genome assembly GCA_049582105.1 of Candidatus Dormiibacterota bacterium. Taxonomy (GTDB): domain Bacteria; phylum Chloroflexota; class Dormibacteria; order Aeolococcales; family Aeolococcaceae; genus Palsa-851. The sequence goes on from JBAUTG010000017.1 coordinate 26,355, forward strand.
GGAGCGGCTGGCTCTCGACCGTGCTCGCAAGGTTGTCGTCGACCACCTGCGCCTGCAGGGAGTACGTGTTCGGCAACGCGGTGATCGTCACGGCGAAGTCGATCGTCACCGACGCGTAGTCGGTCTTGCCGTTCGGGGATGTGGGGGACGAGAGCGACCAGACACCCCATTCGGGGTTGGAGCCCCCGGCGTGCGCATCCTGGGGCGTCGTTCGAGCCGCGCCGTTGCTGGTGATGGAGTTGGTCTCCGCGAACTGAAACGTCGGCGGCATCACCGCGTGCACCACCACGCCCGACGCGTTGCCTGGTCCGAGGTTGGTGACCACCAGTTGAAAGTTCGGTGGAGTCGTCCCCGGGGTGAACGGGCCCTTTCCCCAGTCCGACGTCAGCGTCACCGACAGCTGGGCCACGCCGCTGCCGCACGCGGTGAGGGTCATCGCGATCGGTCCAAGGACCGAGAGCGCGATCAGGAGCGCCAGTCGCGACGTGAGTATCCGCACCCGCCTGAAACGCGAGGCCGTCAGACCCTGGTTACGGTGCGAAGCGGCGCCAGCGGGCGCCGCTGCCGGGACGCGGTGAGGTTGATGTCCGTGGTACGCGGCAGCGGATCCGGGTAGCCCACCTCGCCGAGGAGGCGCAACGCGAGGCCCACATCAAGGCCGATCACCGTGTCGATCCGCCCCGCGACAGCCTCGACGAAATCGGAGCCCCCGCCCTGGATGGCGTATGCGCCGGCACGGTCGAGGGGTTCGCCGGAGGCGACATACATATCCAGCGCATCGTCCGTGAAGTCGCAGAACTTCACGGCGGAGCGGCTCACGCCGAGGGCCTCCTGGTCGCTGCCCGTGCACATTGCGCAGACCCCCGTGAGCACGGTGTGCCGCTTGCCGCGCAGGTCGTTGAGCATCTCTCGGGCGATCTCCGGTGTCTTCGGCTTGCCGAGCGGCCCGCGCGGGCCGACGACGATCGTGTCGGCGCTGAGGACGTACGTCCCGTCGGGCACGACCTTGGCAACCGCCACAGCCTTCTGACGCGCGACGAGTTGCACCGCAAGCTCCGCGCTGACGCCGGCGGGGAGTGCGACGTCGTCAGGAGGCTCCATGATCCGAAACCGGATTCCGGCCCGGGTCAGCAGCTCGCGACGGCGAGCCGACCGAGAGGCGAGGACGATCCCGATCACGCGGCTCTCACGCGCGCAGCAGACTGCAGAGAATCTTGCGCCAACTCAAGCTTCATGCTAGCACCGACACCTGACCCCGAGTGGATCGGCGTGCGCCTTGGCACACAAGGGACTACGGCCGCGTGGCGATGACCGCGACCACTGTCGCCGCTGCAAAACAGCCCAGTTCGAGGGCGACGAGCGCTGGATGTCCGCGCCGAGTTGCTGAACGCACGACCCGAAGCAGGAGCGCATACATCGCCACGGCTGCGACGAGCGCGACCACCGAGAGGGCGGCGACGGGCCAGGAGAGCGCGGAGGGGATGAGGGTCCCGAGCACAACCTCTGTCATCGCCGCAACGACCACGGCCCGTGCCAGAGCGGCCGTGCCGGATCCTCGGTGCGGCTGCACGACAAGCGGCAGCGCGACGAGCACGGTCGCTGCCGCGAGGATGCGAGCCGACTCCCCCGTGCCGCCGCCGGACCCGGCGATCGCGGAGATCGAGAACGTGGAGCCGAGAAGGCCAAGCAGCACCAGCGACGCGCCGGACATCACGACCGCGGCGACGCGGCGCATCGACCAGGGCTGCGGGGCCGCCAGCGACCCTGCCACGACGAGCAAAAGCA
>JBAUTG010000018.1:0-10917 GCA_049582105.1 Candidatus Dormiibacterota bacterium
CGCCGTGACCATGCGGTCGCGGGCCGCACGCGCCACTCCCGGGGCGCCGCCGACCAGGGCGACGCGGTGCCCGCGACGCTCGGCCTCGGGCAGATATGCGTCGATGAGGTCCGCCCCACCCACCCGCTCGACGCCCGGGTGTCCGCGGCGCCGGAGCGCGCGGACGATCCCGATCCCGTCGGGAACGATGAGCGTGGCGGACTCGAGCACCGCCTTGAAGTCGCGGTCGCGCCGGGCGAGCATCAGGATCTCGGGGTTGAGGGTGACCACGAGCGCCGGGTGCGCCGATGGGTCGCGCCGGTGGCGCTCGACGAGGTCGACAAGCCTGCGAACCGCCTCGGGCATGGTCACGACGTCGACGGGACACCCGAGCACACGAGCCCTCGCCGTCACGCCGGCGACGGGCGGGGACGCCACTACCGCTTGGTGTACTGCGGCGCCTTCCGAGCTCGCTTGAGGCCGTATTTCTTGCGCTCTTTCTCGCGCGAGTCGCGAGTGAGCAGTCCCGCCGCCTTCAGTACCCCGCGCAACTCAGGATCCGCCGCGATCAGCGCACGCGCGATCCCGTGACACACCGCGCCGGCCTGACCGGCGATCCCGCCACCACTGACCTTGACCGAGACCTCGAAACGTCCCGTGGTCTCCGTCAGACGGAGCGGTTGCGTGACCACCGTCTCGAGGTCACGACGCCCGAAGTACTCGCTCGGGGGGCGGTTGTTGACGATGATGACGCCGTCGCCGGGGACGATGCGCACACGTGCGACAGCCGTCTTGCGCCGGCCGGTCGCCTGCTTGTACGGCTCAGCTGCTGCGGGCAACGATGATCTCCCCTAGCTCGCCGAAGGTAATCGGCTGCGGTCGCTGGGCCTCATGTTTGTGCTCCGCGCCCGCGTAGACACGAAGGTGTGTGAGCTGCTCGGCACCGAGGGTGTTGTGCTGCAGCATGCCACGCACAGCGTGGGTGATCGGCGCAGTCGGGTCGACTGCCATCGCCTCGTCGTACGTGCGCACGTGACGGCCGCTCGGATATCCCGAATACCGGTCGTAGGTCTTGAGGGTGCGCTTGCGCCCGGTGACCACGATGTCGCGCGCGTTGATGACGATGACGTGTTCACCGGTGTTGATGTGCTGCGTGAACTGGGGGCGGTGCTTGCCGCGCAGGATGCGCGCGATGTTCACCGCGAGGCGGCCGAGGGTCTGCCCCCGCGCGTCGACGAGGTACCAGCTCTGCTCGAGCTCGCCGGGCTTTGCCTGGTAGGTCGCGGTGCCACTCATGCCGCGCGGTCCTGGCGTGTCGAAGGCGTCTGCGCGTAGCGCACCGACCACTGATGGAGCCCCCGGGCCGGCGCGATGGTGACCCGTGGATCGCGCTCGATCGCGGTGTCGAGAAGCGATCCGAGCCATTCGGGTGTCGCGCGACCGCGGCCGATCTTCACGAGCGCGCCGGTGAAGGCGCGCATCATGCCGCGAAGGAATGCGTCGGCATGCACGGTGATGATGATCGTGTCGAGGATCGGCGTCGCGGTGTCGGACGTGGTCACCTGCTCCACGGTGACCCCGGTCACGGTGCGCACGGTGCTGCCGCCATCGCGCGGTGCGCTGCCGAAGGCCGCAAAGTCATGCCTGCCAACGAGAAATGCCGCGGCGGCGCGCATCGCGTCGACGTCGAGCGGTCCGCGGAATGTCCACGCGTTGCGTCGCATCACCGGCGCACGTCCATCCCGGCAGACGATGAGATACCGATAGGTGCGCTCGAGCGCGTCGAAACGTGCGTTGAACGTCTCCGGCTGCAGCGCGGCGTCCCGAACCGCGAGGTCTGCGGGCAGCGCGGCATTGAGCGCGTGACGCAGGTCGTCCGGCGCCCAGTCTCGCGCGAGCGTGCACCCTGCGACCTGTCCGTGCGCGTGGGCGCCGGCATCGGTCCGTCCCGCCGCGGTGAGCTCAGGCGTCTCGCCGGTCACGGTGCGCAGCGCGTCCTTGAGGACGCCCATCGCCGTGCGCGCGTGCGGCTGGATCTGCCATCCGGCGAAATCGGTGCCGTCGTACTCGAGCGTGAGGCTGTAGGTGGGCACGTGTCCTGATTCCTAGTCGACCAGCTCGATGATGGCCATCGGGGACGCGTCGCTCTTGCGCGGAGGCAGCTTCACAACGCGCGTGTAGCCACCGGGGCGTTCCTTGTAGCGCTCGAGATACGTCGAGAAGAGCTTGTTGGAGACCTCGCGGTCGTTGACGTAGAGCGCGACCTTACGGCGTGCGTTCAGGTCGTCCGGCTTCGCGTCGGTGATCACGCGCTCCACCCAGCGGCGCAACTCCTTGGCCTTCGCCTCGGTGGTCGTGATCCGCCCGTAGCGAAGCAGGGACGTCACCTGGTTGCGCGTCATCGACTGGCGATGCGCTGCGCTACGCCCGAACTTTCGACCGGCGATCCGATGTCGCATGAGCGGTTCCCGTTACCTCGCCATGGGCTGGAACAGCGTGTCCAGCTCCTCGGGAGTCACGAGCTCGCGCTGCACCAGCTTCTCGCGGATCTCGTCGAGCGACTTCTGGCCGAAGTTGCGCAACGTGAGCAGTTCCTCCTGCTTCATCGCGACCAGCTGGCCCACCTTGGTGATGTCGTTGGCCTTGAGGCAGTTGAGCGCGCGAACGCTGAGCTCGAGATCCTCGATCGGCACGTCGGCGAGCCGGCTCGGCAGGTCGTTGCCCCGCGGCGACGCGTGTGCCGGGGCGGCGAGGTTGTCACCGAAGCGGACGAAGAGCCCGAGGTGCTCGGTGAACAGGCCGGCGGCGCGGCTGACGGCCTCGACCGGGGCGAGCGTGCCGTCGGTCCAGACCTCGACGACGAGCTTGTCCCACTCGGTCTCCTGACCGACGCGGGTCTTCTCGACGAAGAAGTTGGCCTTGCGAACCGGGGTGAAGATCGCGTCGATCGGGATCACGCCGATCGCCTGGCCCTCCTTCTTGTTGCGCTCCGCGGTGACGTACCCCTTGCCGCGCTCGACCATGAGGTCCATGCGCAGCTGCGCCTTCGGCGAGTCGAGCGTCGCGATGTGCTGCCCGGGATTGCGAATCTCGACGTCACTCGGGAGCTCGATGTCGGCCGCGGTGACCTCTTTCGGACCGTGCTGATCCAGGCTGATACGCACCGGATCGGCGCTGTGCGACAGGACGTTGATCTCTTTGATGTTGAGCAGGATCTCGGTGACGTCTTCCTTGACGTTCTCGATCGAGCTGAACTCGTGGGCGATCCCCTCGATCGACACGGAGGTGATCGCCGCCCCGGGCAGGGAGGACAGCAGCACACGGCGCAGCGAGTTGCCGAGGGTGACGCCGAAACCCGGCTCGAGGGGCTCGATCTCGAACTTGCCGTAGTCGGCACTGCTCTCGATCTCTTTGACGGCGGGGGACGTGATCATGTCGATAGCCATTCAGGCCTCCTCTACAGGGGTAAACGCGGCGCCGGATCCGGCGCGGAGCATCGTCATCTCGAGTAGTACTCAACGATGAGCTGCTCTTCGACTTGGGTTTCCATTTCGTGCCGCTCCGGCAGGCGCACCACGGTGCCCTTGAGCGCGGCGGCGTCGAGCGTCAGCCAGTCCGGGACCGCGCGCCCCGTGACCAGTTGCTGCGCGTTCTCGATCACGAGCATCTTGCGGCTCCGATCGCGCACTTCGACGACGTCACCGGGGCGCAACTGCGCGGACGCGATGTTCAGCGCGCGCCCGTTCACCTTGAAGTGGCGGTGGCTGACGAGCTGACGAGCCTCACGGCGCGAGCTTGCGAGCCCGAGCCGGTAGACGACGTTGTCGAGACGGCGCTCGAGCTGCTGCAGCAACACGGTGCCGGTCACTCCGTCGGCGCTCTCGGCGCGCTCGAAGTAGTGACGGAACTGCGTCTCCAGCACCCCGTAGAGCCGCCGCGCCTTCTGTTTGGCTCGGAGCTGGATGCCGTAGTCGCTCGCCTTGCGGCGGCGCGCGAGGCCGTGCTGACCGGGCAGCAGACCGCTGCGCTTGTCAAAGACGCAGTTCGTCAGGCACTTGGCACCCTTGAGATAGAGCTTGGCGCCCTCACGACGGCAGAGCCTGCAGACGGGACCGGCTTGATTGGCCATCGAGGCTCCCTACACCCGCCGCCGCTTCGGAGGGCGGCATCCGTTGTGCGGGATTGGAGTCACGTCGGAGATGGCGCTGACGTCCAGGCCGCTTGCCTGGAGGCTCCGGATTGCCGCCTCGCGGCCGGCGCCGGGGCCTTTGACGAAGATCTCGATCGACTTCAGCCCATGCTCCATCGCGCGGCGGGCCGCCGCTTCGGCGGTGACCTGGGCGGCGAAGGGCGTGCTCTTGCGCGAGCCCTTGAAGCCCTGCGCTCCGGCCGAGCCCCAGGCGATGACGTTGCCGTCCGGGTCGGTCAGGCTGACGATGGTGTTGTTGAACGTCGCGAGCACATGGGCATGCCCCACGGCAATGTTCTTGCGCTCGCGGCGCCGGGTTCGAACGACTTTCTTCTTCTTGGCCATGACTTACTTGGTTGCCTTCTTGCGGCGAACGCCCACCGTCTTCTTCGGTCCGCGACGGGTGCGGGCGTTGGTACGGGTTCGCTGACCGCGAACCGGCAATCCGCGCCGATGCCGCAGTCCGCGATAGGTGCCGATCTCGGTGAGACGCTTGATGTTCAGCGCGATCTGGCGGCGGAGGTCGCCTTCCACCCGGCCCTGCAATTGCTTCGCGATGACGTCGCGCAATTTGCCGACCTGCGCATCGCTCAAATCCTTGGTTCTCGTGTCAGGGGCGACGCCCGCCAGTGACAGCATTCGTTTGGCCGTGGTCGGTCCAATCCCGTAGATGTACGTGAGCGCGATCTCGATGCGCTTGTCACGAGGGACGTCGATACCGGCGATACGTGCCATTGCTCCCCTACCCCTGCCGCTGCTTGTGCTTGGGGTTCTCGCAGATCACTCTGACCGCCCCGTGGCGCTTGATGATCTTGCAGCGCTCACACAGGCGCTTGACTGATGCTCTGACCTTCATTCCGGTGACGCGTTCCTCGTGGTTGGCGGCGCAGGGCGCCGATGGCATGGTGCTCGTTGCGCCCCGGGGCGATCCGTGACGCTGGTGCCGGCGGTACCCCGATGCGTGCGCGCCGAACCAGGCTCCTGCGAGAGCCCGAGGTGTTGAGTATAAACCGCGGCTCGAGTCCCAGGCAAACCGGTCGAACCCATCTACACGTCCGCCATGACCGGGTCGGGCCGGAGCGTCAGCACCTCGGGGCCGTTCTCGGTGATGGCGACTGTGTGCTCGAAGTAGCAGGAGAGCTTCCCGTCCGTGGTGACGACGGTCCAGTCGTCGTCGAGGACCCGGGTGTCCGGCCGTCCCACGTTGACCATGGGCTCGATCGCGATGACGTACCCGGGCTTGATCAGGTTGCCGGTGCCCGGCTTGCCGTAGTTCGGCACCTGGGGGAGCTCGTGCATGTCACGGCCGATCCCGTGGCCGACGTACTGGCGAACCACCGAGAAGCCGTTGGCTTCGACGAAGCCCTGGACGGCCGCGCCGATGTCGCCGATGTGGTTGCCGGGCCTCGCGGCATCGATGCCACGATCCAGCGCCTCGCGGGTCACGTCGATGAGGCGGCGCACCAGGGGCGACGGCTCGCCGCAGGCGACCGACAGGCCGCTGTCCGCCCACCAACCGTCGAGGATGAGCCCGCAGTCGAGGGAGACGAGATCGCCCTCCTGGATCACCTGGGGACCGGGAATGCCGTGCACCACCTGGTCGTTGATGGAGACGCACAGCGAGTTCGGGAACCCCTGGTAGCCGAGGAAGCCGGGAACGCAGTGGTGGTCGCGGATGAATGTGTCGGCGATCCGGTCCAGCTCCAGCGTGGTCATGCCCGGCCGAACCGACGCGGCGAGCTGGGAGAGGCAGGCGCCGAGGATCTTCCCGGAGACGCGCATCTTCTCGATCTCGTCCGGTCGCTTGAGACGGAAGCTGTCCACGGCATGCGCGGTCATGAGGACCCCACCTTTGCGCCGTTGTGCTTGAGCGATTCCATGATCCGGTCGGTGATGGTGTCGATGTCGCCGACGCCGTTGATCGACTCGATACGGGTGCCGTGGCTCTTGTAGTAGTCGAGCACCGGCCAGGTGTCCTGGTGGTAGACGACCAGACGGTTGGCGAGCCCCTCGGCGGTGTCGTCACTGCGACCCTCGATGTCAGCTCGTTTGAGGATCCGCGTCTTGAGCTCGTCGTCGGGGACCTCGAGGGAGATGACCTCGGCGACGTAGTCGTCGCGTGTCTTGAGCATGCGGTCCAGCGTCACCGCCTGCCGAACGGTGCGCGGGAACCCGTCGAGGAGCACGCCCTTACCGGCATCCGCCTGGTTGAGACGCGCTTCGATCATCCGCACGACGAGATCGTCGGGTACGAGGCCGCCGGAGTCCATGATCGGTTTCGCCTCGCGGCCGAGGTCGGTGCCGCGCGCCACCTCGTTGCGCAGCATGTCGCCCGCCGCGACGTGCGGGATGCCGAGCCGGAGCGCTACCCGCGACGCCTGGGTGCCCTTGCCGCTCCCGGGCGGTCCGAACATCACCGCGATCATTTGATGAACCCCTTGTACTGCCGCATCAGCAGCTGCGTCTCGATCTGCTTCATGGTGTCGAGCGCCACGCCGACCACGATGAGGATCGCCGTACCACCGAGGTAGAGGCTCGTCGACGGCACGCCGGTCAACACTGCGGTGAGGAGCGGCAGGACGACGGTGATGACCGCGAGGAAGAGCGCGCCCGCGAGCGTGATGCGGCCCATCACCTTGCCGAGGTACTCCGCCGTACTTCGGCCGGGCCGGATCCCCGGTATGAACGTCGACTGCTTCTTCAGGTTGTCGGCGACGTCGACGGGATCGAAGACGATCGCCGTGTAGAAGTACGTGAAGCCCATGACGAGCAGGAAGTAGATGCCGTTGTAGAGGACGTTGAGCGGAATGAAACCGCCCGTCGCCTGCCAGTTCGTCGTGATCCAGGTTGAGACGGTGAGCGTCCACCCGGTGCTGCTCTGGAACAGGTTCGCGAAGATCGTCGGGAACGTCATGATCGAGATCGCGAAGATGATCGGGATGACTCCCGCGGCGTTGACTCGAAGTGGTAAGAAGTTGCGCCGTCCCTGCGACGCCATCCCCGTGCGCACGTTGAGGACGCGTTGCGCGGATTGCACCGGCACTTTTCGTTGTGCCTGTTGCACTTCGATGACCGCGGCCGTGACCGCGACGGCGATGATCGTCATGACCGCGAGCTGCACGATGTGCGCCGTCCCGCCGGTGCCGCCGTAGCCGACGATCGCCGCCGGCAGGCGCCCGATGATGCCCACGAAGATGATCAGTGACACGCCGTTGCCGACGCCGTACTCGGTGATGAGCTCACCGAGCCACATCGCGATGATGGTGCCGGCCGTCAGCGTCAGGATGATGCTGATCTCCGTCGCCGCAGTGGGGTTCGCGATGATCGCGCCGGCGCCGTTGGTGACGTTGGGGTTGGTGAAGAGCGCGAGGTATCCGAACGCCTGCAGCATCGCGAGCGGCACCGTGAGCCAGCGCGTGTAGCGCGTGATCTTCTTGCGGCCGACGTCGCCTTCCTTGCTCAGCTCCTTGAGCCGGACGGAGACGACCGTCATGAGTTGCATGATGATCGTCGCGTTGATGTAGGGGTTCAGGCCGAGCGCGACGAGCGTGAACCGCTGCAGGCCGCCACCGCTGAAGAGGTTCAGCAATCCGAGCAGCGTGTTGCTGTTGAAGAGGGCGTTGAGCGCAACCGGGTTGGTGCCAGGGATCGCGATTGCCGCGAGGATGCGGAACGCGAGCAGCAGGCCGAGCGTGAAGAGGATCTTCCGCCGCAGCTCCGGGACCCGGAGCGCCTGACCCAGCGCCTGGAGGAGGTTCACTCCGTGTCCTCGGTCTCCGCCTCGTTGTCAGGTGCGCCGTCCGCGTCGGTCTCCGGTGCGGCGGCCTTGCCGCGTTTGCCGGAACGCGGCGCGGCGGCGTCTGCTTCCGGCGCCGCCTTGGCCTCGGCTGCGGCCGCCGCCTTCGCGGCGCGCTTGCCCTCGGCCTTCGATGGAGCCGCCTCGCCGGCCTCGGCTGCGACAGCCCGTGCGGCGGCGGCATCGCTCTTCTCGGTCTTCCTGGTCGCGCGGAGCGCCGCCCTGCCGCGGGTCACGATCTCGGACTCCGGCTGCGGCCCGACCAGCTCGACGCTCCCACCCGCGGCCTCGACGGCGGTGCGTGCCGCGTGCGAGATCCGGTCGACGCGCAGGGTGAGCGCGTGCGTGAGGTGTCCGGCCGCGAGCACCTTGACGGGCGACGATGCCCGAGGGATCAGGCCCGCTTCCGTGAGCACGTCGGCGTCGACGACCGTATCCTTCTCGAAGCGCCCGAGCTTGCCGAGGTTGACGACGACGAACTCCTTGCGCCAGCGGTTGTGGAAGCCGCGCTGCTTGGGCAGGCGCTGCTTGAGCGGCATCTGGCCGCCCTCGAACCCGGTGGGGAGCCCGACGCTCGAACGCGATCCCTGGCCCTTCTGGCCGCGGCCGCTGGTCTTGCCCTGTCCGGCGCCGTGACCGCGCCCGACCCGCTTGCGGGTCTTGCGGCTGCCCTTTGCCGGGCTCAGCTCGTGCAGCTTCACGCGGCATCCTCCGAGGCGGCGGCGAGGCTCTGCAGGAGCGCGGCGCCCGCCGGCGAGTCGGCCGGTTCGCCGTTGATGGCGACCAGGTGGCGAACCTTGTGCACCATGCCGCGAATCGAGGGCGTGGCCTCGTGCTCGACGGTGTGGTTCAGCTTCTTGAGGCCGAGCGCGGCGAGGGTCGCCTTCTGGTCCCATGCGTAGCCGATCGCGCTCTTGCGGTACGTGACTTTCACGGTGCTCACGGGGCCACCTCGACGGCCGGGGCGGTTTCGGCCGGTGCCGGCGTCCGGCCGAGCATCCGGTCGGCCATCTTGCGGCTCCCCACGATCTGCTCGGGTGTGCGACCGCGCAGCTCGGCAACGGCGGCGAGGGTGCGGAGGCTCGCGAGCGCGGAAACGGTGGCGCGCACCACGTTGATGGGGTTGTCCGTCCCAAGGCTCTTGGTGAGGATGTCCTTGATGCCCGCCGCCTCGACGACGGCGCGCATCGAGCTGCCACTGATGACGCCCGTCCCGGGCACGCCGGGCTTGAGCATCACCTTGGCCGCGCCGAGCTTGTAGCGCACCTCGTGCGGGATCGTGGTCCCGACCATCGGCACGGTGATCATGTGTTTCTTGGCGTCGTCGACACCCTTGCGGATCGCGTCCGGCACCTCGCCCGCCTTGCCGAGACCGGCACCGACACGGCCCTTGCCGTCACCGACGACCACGAGCGCGCTGAACGAGAAACGGCGGCCACCCTTGACGACTTTGGCGACCCGGTTGAGAGAGACGATCTTCTCCTGAAACTCGCTGCCGCGATCATCGCGGCGATCCATGCGCATGCCCATGTCAGAACTTCAGGCCGCCCTCGCGGGCAGCCTCCGCAAGCGCTTTGACGCGACCGTGGAAGAGGTAGCCGGCGCGGTCGAAGACCACGGTGTCCACACCGGCCGCCTTGGCTCGCTCCGAGATGGTCTTGCCGATCGCCGCTGCGCCGGCAGTGGTGCAGGCGTTGCCATCACCCAGGACCTTGCGGAGCTCCGGTTCGGTCGTCGACGCCGCGACGAGCGTGTGCCCGGTTGCATCGTCGACCAGTTGTGCGCCGATATGGCGGAGGCTGCGGAACACCGCAAGACGCGGACGCGCGGCGGTTCCGGACACGTGCTTACGGACACGGCGGTGTCGCCGTGCGCGGGCAGCGCGTCGGTCGTGCTTCGTGAACATGCTGATCAGCCTCTACTTTCTACGTGTTCTCGTTACTTGGTCTTGCCGGCCTTACCCGACTTGCCGGCCTTCCGTCTCAGTTTCTCGCCGCGATACAGAATGCCCTTGCCCTTGTATGGCTCGGGCTTGCGGAATGACCGGATTTTCGCGGCCACCTGGCCGACAACCTCCTTGTCCGACCCGCTGATCGAGATCTGCGTCGGGGCGGGCACGTCGATGGTGATGCCCTCGGGCGGGGTGTACCGAATCGGATGCGAGTAGCCGAGCGTCAGCACGAGGTCGCCGCCCTGGCGGGCGGCACGGAAGCCGACGCCGACCAGGTCGAGCTCGCGGGTGAAGCCGCCGCTCACGCCCTGCACCATGTTCGCAACCAGCGTCCGCGTAAGGCCGTGCAGCGAACGGTGCACGCGCGCGTTCGACGGACGGTCCACGGTGATCGTGCCGGTCTCGACGTTGATGAGCATCGACGGCGCGAAGGTGCGCTGCAACGTTCCGCGCGAGCCGGTGACGCTGAGCCGGTTGCCCGTCTCGAGGGCGACCTCGACCCCTGCGGGAACGGGGATCGGGAGCTTGCCGATGCGAGACATCAGGAACGCCTCACCACACGAACGCGACGACTTCGCCGCCGAGCCCGGCACGCTGCGCTGCGCGTCCGGTCATGAGCCCGCGCGAGGTGGAGATGATCGCCACCCCCAGCCCGCCGAGCACGCGAGGGATCTCCGACTTTCGCGCGTAGACGCGCAGCCCGGGCCGGCTGATCCGCCGCAGGCCGGAGAGCGCGCGCCCGCGAGGGCTCCCCGGCTTGAGCGTGACCGTCAGCAGCTGCATCGGCGCCTCACCCGAGACCTCGTACCCGTCGACGAAGCCTTCCTCGGTGAGCACACGCGCGATCTCGACCTTCATCTTCGACACCGGGATCGCCACGGTGCGGTGATGGGCCTGGTTGGCGTTGCGGATGCGGGTCAGCATGTCCGCGATGCTGTCACTGGTCATGGCTCACCACGAACTCTTCTGGACGCCAGGAATCTGACCGATGCTGGCGAGTTG
>JBAUTG010000019.1:0-10136 GCA_049582105.1 Candidatus Dormiibacterota bacterium
GGCACGGACTGGGAGGCCGTGGGCGTCAAGCCGGACAGCCTCGTTTCCGCCGATGAGGCGCTCGACACGGCGCACCTGGCGATCCTCGATCAGCTGCTCGCCGGGGCCGACATTCCGGCGTCCGTCCGCGAGGAAGCGCGTCTGGCCCGAGGCTAGGCTGCCGCGCTCCAGTCGCCGTCGAGGATCACGAAGCTGGTGCGCTCGGCCGGGTTCTTCGGGTCGCGGAGGTAGACCCGCCGGAAGGAGCCACTCGTGCCATCCGGTTTCACCACGATCGGCCCCAGGCTCTTGCGCTGATCGGCGTGCCACGTGCGTCCCGTCGACAGCTCGACGAGAACCACCGCGTTGTCGAAGCCGGGAGTCCGGTATCCGCCGTTCGGGCGGAAGGGGTCGAGAGTCATCTCGATCTCATACGCCGATACGCCCGCGATACCTGGTGGGATCGTCAAGAGGCACTGGAAGCGATCGGTCCCGAGGTGCGGGTACCGCGACGCCCAGCGGCTCGCCGGCCACCGTCGCCATGTCGCGCTCGCGACGCTGACCTCACCGACCAGTGCCCGCTCGAGCCGGAACGACTGGGGCACGTCGTGTGCCGCCGGATACGGAGGGATCGACGTCGCAACGGGCGGGTCCGATGCCTGCGCGACAGGAGGCGAACCTGCCGGCGGCGGACCGGCGGGCGCCGGACCGACCGGTGGCGGATCGACGGGCGGCGGCATCGGCGCGCCACCCGATTGCCCGGGAACCGGCGGCGGCTGCGGAACGCCGCCGGACTGGAGCTTGTCAACCCCTTGCTGCACTGCCTGCTGCGCCTGTTCGGCGGCCTTGCGCACGCTATCGAGGAAGCCCATGTCCGTGCCTCGTGCTGAACGATTTCGCGGGCCACAGGATAGGAGGTCGCGTCGCTATACTGCCGCCGGGCAAGGACGATGCTCCGGTGGCGGAGCGCCTTCGATGCGGAGCAGCGCGACACATCGTGGTCTCTGAAGGCGGACGTGCCGCGTACCTTCGGGTGCGGCGGATGCCGCTTCAAAACGATCTCTCGTCCTTGCCCCTGCCTGCGCTGGAGACCGAGCTCGCGGATATCGCGGTCTGGAGCGCAACCATCGACGACGTCGAGCGTCGCCGCGCTGGAGATGCTGCGAGGCTCGCGCGCTATCGGGAGATCGTCGCCTGTGGTGACGCTCAGCGGTTGATCGAGACTGTCCTCGCAGGTCAACATATCCCCTCGCCGCCGAGACGCATCGAGCTCAACAAGGCCGGCCCCAGGAAGAAGGTCGTCTACCAGCTCCGGGCAGAGGACGAGTTGCTGTCACGCGTGCTCAATCGCCTCCTGTACGTGCGCGTCGCACCGGCGATCTCGCCACGCTGCCACTCTTTTCAACGGGGTCGAAGCGCCGTCACCGCGTTCGCTGCGCTGCGGTCGACGCCCGATGTGAACGGTTTGGCGAGCCTGCATCTCGACATCGCGGACTTCTTCAACAGCATCGAGGTCGAGGACCTGCTTCGGCGACTCCCTGCGCAGATCACGAGCGAGCCAGTCGTGATGGCGTTTATCGCGAAGCTGCTGCGCGACACCCGTGTCGACTCCGACGGACAGCAGATCCTGGTGCTGCGCAAGGGCGTGATGGCTGGCACCCCACTCGCGCCGATGCTGACCAACCTGTATCTGCGTGACATCGATGATGCGATCGCGGAGATCGGTGTCGCCAGCGCCCGCTACTCGGACGACATCCTGGTGCTCGGCACCCCCGACCAGTTAGGCAAAACGGAATCGTGCGTTCGAACGCTGATCGCGGAGCGCGGCTTGCGAGTGAACGAGAGCAAGACGCGCCATGGTGGTTCCGGCGAGGCGTGGGACTTCCTCGGGCTCCGCTATTCGCAAGGAGAGATCGGACTGAGTGCCAACACCATGCGAAAATTGCGTGCGAAGGTGCGTCGCCGCGCCCGGCGTGAGGCCCGATACCGTCTCGCAACCGCGTCTTCGACGGACGAGACCTGCCGGAGGTTCGTCGCCGCGCTGAATCGCAAGCTCTACGGCACAGAGTCAGCCGCCGATGCAGACTTCGGCTGGGCGCGCTGGTTTTTCCCGCTTCTCACCTCAGCAGATCAGCTGGCTGACCTGGACCGCTACATCCAGCGTGAGGTGCGCTGGGCGGCGTGCGGTTCGCGCCGGGAGCGCGCGAGATCGACGATCCCGTACGAGATGTTGCGCAACGCCGGCTACAGGCCGCTCGCCGGCGCGTACCAACGCCGGCGGCGTGGGAGAGCCCAACTTGGACATCGATGACTGACGAACTACCCGAGCTCATCGTCAGCGACGCCGCGGCGTGGCGACGCTGGCTCGGCACGCACCACGGCGATCCAACCGGGGTCTGGCTCGTGCTCGCCAGGAAGGACACGAGTGATCCGACGAGCCTGACGTACGACCAGGCACTCGACGAGGCCCTGTGCCACGGTTGGATCGACGGGCAGATCGGTCGCCGGGACGAGAGCACCTACCGTCAGCGGTTCACGCCGCGGCGTTCGCGAAGCGCGTGGTCATCGCGCAATGCCGGCATCATCGACCGCCTCCGCGCCGAGGGCCGGATGCACCCCGCGGGCGAGGCTGAGGTCGTGCGTGCGAAAGCCGACGGGCGGTGGGAGGCGGCCTACGCCGGTCCGGCGACGATCGAGATGCCGGCCGACCTCGAGACAGCGCTCCGCGCCGAACCAAGGGCACTCGCGATGTTCGACATCCTCACGAGTCAGAACCGGTACGCCATCCTGTATCGAACCGCTAGCGCGAAGCAGGCCGCAACCCGCGCTCGACGCATCGATCAGTTCGTGGCGATGCTGGCGCGAGGTGAGACCATCTACCCGCAGAAACGCCGGCTGAACCTGTGATGCCGCGACGCCGCAACCTCAGGTTTGCGGGACGAACTCGTACGCCGCGCGGACGCGCGAGCGGCGCTCCTTCGCGAGACCAAGGCGCTGCAGCGGGACGAGCGGGATGACCACCGGGAGGAGAAAGGCGGACAGAGCCGCTTCATGGGTTCCGTCGGCGCCCGAGAGGCGATAGAGCAGCGCGAGCCCAACGACGATCGCGACCGTGAGCGCCTGCCGGATGCGGAGTGCCCTGCGGCCTCCCGACCCGGTGTAGGCGAATCCCTCCAGCCGTCCCCCTGCCATAAGGACATGGTAGGCGGAACGCGACAAGTCCGTCAATCGTTCGTCACAGGGGCCGATGCGCGGCCGTCCAGCAGATGCTTCCCGCCGTTCAGCACGATCCACCCCTGACGTACGCTCGAGTCCACACACCACAGGAGGAGCCGCCGCGATGACCACACCCGTACGCTTCGGCCTGGTCGGGTACGGATTTGGCGCTCGCTGGTTCCACGCCCCGCTGATCGCGGCAGCCCCTGAATGTCAGCTCGTCGGCGTCGTGACGACCTCGGCCGAACGCCAGGCGCTGGTCGCCGGCGACCTGCCCGGCACTCCCACCTTCGAGTCACTGGCAGCCCTGATCGATGCCGGGGTTGAGGCGGTCGCCATCTCCACGCCGACGGCCACGCACACGTCGATGACGGAGCAGGCGCTCGGGTTCGGCGTCGCGGTCGTCTGCGACAAGGCCTTCGCACTCGACGCCGCGGCAGCTCGCCACACCGTCCACCTCGCCGAGGAGCGCGGTCTGCTGCTCAGCCCATATCAGAACCGGCGTTGGGATTCGGACTTCCTCACCGTGCGGAAGCTCGTCGACGAGGGCAGGCTGGGATCGGTCACACGGCTGGAATCCCGCTTCGAGCGATTCGCACCGGAGCGCGGTCCCGGGAAATCCGGCAGTGGCTCCCTGCTCGACTTCGGGAGCCATCTCGTCGACCAGGCGCTGCTCCTGCTCGGACCGGTCGTCGCGGTGTACGCCGAATTGCGCGTCCGCGAGTCCGGGCTCGACGACGACGTCTTCGTCGCCCTGACTCATGCGAGTGGTGCCCGGTCACAGCTGTGGGGGTCATGGAGCCAGTTCGCGCCGGGTCCTCGGTACCGCGTGACGGGCACCGAGGCGACCTATGTGCTCGCGACCGGCGACACCCAGGAGGATCTGCTCCTCGCCGGCGAGACCCCGGCCTCCCGTGGAGCTCGATGGGGCACCGAGCCGCCCGACAACCACGGCACGCTGCACCTGGCGACGCGATCGCAGCCACAGCCGACCGAGCGCGGCAGGTGGGATCTGTTCTACCCGGCCTTCGCCGGCGCCGTCCGGGGCTCCAACCCTCCACCGGTCAATCCACGGGATGCCATCGCGACGGCAACCGTCCTCGACGCGGCCAGGTCCAGCGCGAGCAGTGGCGCCGTGGTAGCCGTGGCGCCGCCATGAGCGGGGCTCACGACAAATTCCGGGTGACGCCATGACGGCATCCGATGGGGCGTTGCTCGCCTCCCTGCTCGCAGAAGAGGATCGCCTCGTGTTCTCATATTTCGACCACGACACTGCGTGGGAACTCGGTTCGCTGCTGCGCACGGAGGCGATGGGTGCGCACTTATCTGTCGCGATCGAGATTCGTCGTGCGGGGCAGTGTCTGTTCCACGCGGCACTCCCCGGATCGTCCGCCGACAACGACGCATGGCTGCTGCGCAAGGCCGCAGTGGCCGAGCGCTACGGTCATTCGTCCTATTACATCGGCTGCAGGTTCCGCGCGGACGGCAAGGACTTCGACGCTGATTCGCGTCTCGACTCCAGCGTGTTCGCGGCTCATGGAGGCGCATTCCCGATCATCCTCGAAAAGAGCGGATGCATCGGGACGGTGACTGTGTCCGGACTGCCGCAGGTCGAGGATCATCGATTTGTGGTGACCCACCTCGAACACTTCCTCACCGACCGCAAACAAATTGCAACCGGAGAGCGTCCGGCACCGGCCTGATCCCCTTATTCCATCACGGTATAATTGCGTTCGGGCCAACCCAACTTCGAACGCTCCTCGACACTCCTGGACGATTCGAGGATGCAGGCGGGTCCCCAAGGAGAAGTTGTGCTACAGCCTAGTCGCGACGATCGTTTTTCCTTCGGACTCTGGACCGTGGGCTGGCAGGGAGTCGATGTGTTCGGCGTCGCCGTGCGCGAGCCGCTCGACCCAGTCACCGCCGTCAACCGCCTGGCAGAGCTGGGCGCATATGGCGTGAGCTTTCACGACAACGACGTGTTCCCGTTCGCTGCGTCGGCGTCGGAGAAGAGCACAGCGATCGGGCGTCTGCGGGGCGCCGTGGAGAGTGCCGGACTGGTGATCCCGATGGTGACCACCAACCTCTTCTCGCATCCGGTGTTCCGGGACGGCGGTTTCACCGCGAACGACCGCGACGTGCGCCGTTTCGCGATCCGCAAGGTCGCGGACAACC
Source organism: Candidatus Dormiibacterota bacterium (assembly GCA_049582105.1). Taxonomy (GTDB): domain Bacteria; phylum Chloroflexota; class Dormibacteria; order Aeolococcales; family Aeolococcaceae; genus Palsa-851. The sequence goes on from JBAUTG010000019.1 coordinate 5,371, forward strand.
TCGACCTCGCCGCCGAGCTCGGGGCGGGCACGGTGGTGTTCTGGGGCGGCCGCGACGGCGCCGAGTCCGGTGCCGCGAAGGATGTCCGTGCGGCGCTCGACCGCTACAAGGAGGCCTTTGACATTCTCACGGGCTACGTGATCGAACAGGGCTACAACATACGGTTCGCACTCGAACCCAAGCCCAACGAGCCACGCGGCGACATCATCCTGCCGACCATCGGACACGCGCTGGCGTTCATCGGTGAGCTCGAGCACTCGGAGATGGTCGGTCTCAACCCAGAGGTCGGTCACGAGGAGATGGCAAGCCTCAACTTCGCGCATGGACTTGCGCAGGCGCTCTGGCATGGAAAGCTCTTCCACGTCGATCTCAACGGTCAGCACGGCCCGCGCTACGACCAGGATCTCCGCTTCGGTGCCGGGAACGCGCGCGGCGCGTTCTGGACGGTCGACATCCTCGAGTCCGGGGGTTACCAGGGGCCGCGCCATTTCGACTTCAAACCCCCGCGCACGGAGGACATGGACGGGGTGTGGGAGAGCGCGGCGGCGTGCATGCGCAACTACCTGCTGCTCCGCGCCAGGACACAGGCATTCCGCGCCGATCCCGAGGTTCAGGCCGCGCGCAAGGCTGCACGTCTCGATGAGCTCGCGCAGACGACCCTTGCACCCGGAGAGACGCTGCAGTCCATGCGTGCGGAGACGTTCGATGTCGAGGCCGCATCGGTACGAGGCATGGCATTCGAGAGGCTCGACCAACTGGCGCTCGACTACCTCTACGGCATCCGTTCCTAACAGACCTCGATGAGCTCGGGAGCGCTCGTCGGCATCGATATCGGGACGACGTCGGCAAAAGGCATCGCCATCGACCCGGAGTCGGGGGCGGTGCTCGCGACCGAGGAGGCCGGCTATCCGGTGAGCTCACCCCACCCCGGTTGGATGGAGCAGCAACCGGAGGAATGGGTGGCGGCGTCTCGCTCCGTGCTTGCGAGTCTTCGCGCGCGTGTTTCTGACATTCTTGGCATTGGCTTCTCAGGTCAGATGCACGGGCTCGTGTGCATGGACGCCGGCGGTGCGGTGATCCGCCCTGCGATCCTCTGGAACGACCAGCGTTCGGCGCCGCAGTGCCAGGCGCTCGAGGCCGGTGACGGGCTGGCCCGCCTGCTGCGGCTCACCGGCAACCGGGCACTGCCGGGATTCACGGCGCCGAAGCTCCTCTGGATGCGCGAGCACGAGGCGGCGGCGTTCGCACGCATCCGAAAGATCTCACTCCCCAAGGACTATGTCCGCGACAGTCTCGTCGGCGGACATCGCAGCGACGTGGCTGACGCATCGGGGACGCTGCTCCTCGACGTCGGCAAGCGCCGCTGGAGCAGCGAGTTGCTCGCGGACCTCGACCTGCCGCCGTCGTGGCTGCCCGACCTCGCGGAGAGCCCGGACACCGTCGGGACGCTCGATGGCGTGCCCGTCGCGGCCGGCGCGGGCGACCAGGCCGCGGCGGCCGTGGGAGCCGGGATCACCGGACCCGGCCCGTTGTCGGTGGTGCTCGGTACCTCCGGGGTCGTGCTCGCGGCGACCGATCGCTTCCGCACCGACCCCGAGGGGCGGGTCCACGCCTTCTGCCACGCCACTCCCGGAGGCTGGATGGTGATGGGGGTGATGCTCGCGGCGGCCGGATCGCTCGCGTGGTTTCACGACACCGTCGCCCCGGATCTCGCCTACGACGCGATGCTCGAAGCAGCGGAGAGCGTCCCTGCGGGATCCGACGGGCTCGTCTTCCTCCCCTATCTCGCCGGTGAGCGGACACCGCACGCCGACCCGGATGCGCGGGGCGCGTTCTGCGGCCTTTCGCTGACGCACGGTCGGGGCGCGCTCACCCGCGCGGTGATGGAAGGCGTCGCCTTCGCGATGCGCGACTGCCTGGACACCGTCCATGGCGCCGGGGCAACGGGCACTCGCGGCCGCGTGTCCGGGGGCGGAACACGCAGCCGCCTCTGGCTCCAGATCGTCGCGAGCGCTCTGGAGATGCCGCTCGAGATCATGGCCACCGACCAGGGATCCGCGTTTGGTGCGGCGCTGCTCGGCGGCGTCGCCGCCGGCGTCTACCGGGACCTCGACGAGGCGAGCGCCGCGTGCGTTCGTGTCACCGACGTCGTCGAGCCCGTCGCCGGCTGGATCGAGCCGTACCGCGAAGTGCGCCGCCGTTTCCGCCAGTACTACCCGGCGCTCCGCTCGGTCAGCTAGATCAGGCGGACCGCCGCTCTGCTGCGCGAGTGGGGACGAGCGTCGGGTCGTCCAGAACCCGTGTGACCGCAAGCTCCGCTGCTCCAAGCAACGGGGCGTCGGCGCCCAGTTGCGCCGGCCTGATCTCGACGACCGCGAGCGCCGCAGCGAGGACCCGCACGCGAAGCTCCGCCTCGACGATCCGCTCCACGAAGGGCCATATCTCGCCAAGCAGGCCGCCGAGGACGACCCGCTGCGGGTTGAACACGTTCACCAGACCGGCAAGTCCCACCCCGAGCCAGCAGCCGACGTCCTCCACCGCGGCGAGCGCCACCGGGTCGCCCCTGTTCGCCTCACGCAGCAGCTCGATGACGGCCCCGGACCGGTAGGTTTTCTCCGAACGCCCCGCCCGGCGGAGGAGCGCAGGACCCCCGATCTCTGTTTCCCAGCAGCCGATCGCACCGCAGCGGCACAGCACGCCACTCGGATTCACCTGGAAGTGGCCGACCTCGCCCGCGCAGCCGGCGGCGCCCACCAGCGGCCGGCCGTCAACGACGACACCGGCACCGACTCCGACCTCGCTCGAGACGTAGATGAGGTGGTCGACGCCGACTCCCGCCCCCCACGTGTGCTCCGCAAGTGCACCGAGATCCGCCTCGTTGGCGACGACCACCGGGAGATCGGACCCGAGCCGGTCCGCCACGAGACGGCCGAGCGGCACTTCGCGCCAGCCCAGGTTGGGGGCGAAATGCACGAGACCGTCCGCCCGGCTGACAACGCCCGCGACCGCGATGCCGAGCCCGGCGACCCAGCATCCCGGCGGGATCGCTGCCTTCGCGGCCTCGATGAGCGCGCCGACATCCTCGACCGTCTGGTCGGCCGCGAGGCGGCGCGGCTGATGCGGGACGCGAACGAGATGCAGGATGCGACCGCCGAGGCCGACCACAGCGGCGGACAGCGAATTGACGGCGATCTCCGCGGTGATGACCGCAGCTCCCTCGGGGTTTGGACGCGCCACCAGTGACGGTCGTCCAGGGGCGCCGAGACGGGCAGGATCGCCCTCCTCCACCAGGCCCCGAGCCCGCAGATCGGCGACCAATTCTCCGACCGTGCTTCGGGTCATCCCCAGGGCTGCGCCGATCTCGGACCGCGAGAGCGCCCCCGACTGGTGCAGCAGCCGGAGCAGGAGGCTGAGGTTGTGACGGCGGACCGACTCGGGCGAGGCCATGGGACTCACGCGTCGATGGCTCCGGGCTGCGAGGCCGATGGAGCGTTCGTTGGAGTCAGGCCCGGGTCTGGCTGCCACGGCGAGAGAGGACATCGATGGTCCCGGCGGCCAGCAGCACCAGCGCCACGACCACGGCGATCCATTCGGAGGTGACTCCGATCAGGAAGAGCCCGTTGTAGATGGCCCCGATGACCAGGCCTCCGAGTACGCCGTGGATCGTCTTCCCACGCCCACCGAAGAGGCTGGTACCGCCGATGACCGCGGCGGCGACCGCGAGCAGCACATAGCTGTTGGCCTCTTTGATCACGTTGGTGGTGATGGAGACCTGCCACGACGCGAAGAGGACCCCGGCAATCCCGGCGGTGAGCGCCCCGAGGACGAAGCACCACGTGCGGATCTTGGGCAGGCTGATGCCGGCTCGGCGCGCTGCCTCTGGGTTGCCGCCGATCGCATACACGTAGCGGCCGAATCGGGTCCGCTGGAGCAGTGCCGTCCAGCCGAAGAGCACGACGAGGACGATCGGGATGATGTACGGCAGGCCTTCGATGACCCCGAAGTGGGCGCGGTTGACGTTGCAGACAGCAACGACGAGAACGCCCGCCGCAGCTGCGACGATGATCTTGAGGAGGGTCAGGCTCGCCGGCGGCGCGACCAGACCGGACCGGCGGCGCCGGCTGTCCCGGTACCACTGCCAGACGGCCGCCGCGACCCCGACGACGATGAGCAGGATCCAGCTGACCACCGGACTGAACTCGCCCCAGTAGAGGTGGTAGACGAAGAGCTCGTCGTTGAAATGGGGGTTGCCGATACCGACGAGGCTGCCGCCGAGGACGATGATGCACACCCCCTCGAGGATCAACAACACGCCGAGCGTGACGATGAACGACGGCATCTTGAGGCGGGCGACCAGCGTGCCCTGGATCAATCCGACCGCTGCGCAGATGAGCAGCGAGACGGTGATCGCCAGCCACCACGGCCAGCCGAGGCCGGCGGGCTGGATCTCCTCTGCGACGAGCACCGCCCCCAACCCCATCACCAGACCGACGGAGAGGTCGATCTCTCCGAGCAACAGCGCAAAGATCTCCGCCATCGCCAGCAGCATGTAGATCGTGCTCTGTTCGATCAGGTTGACGAGGTTCTGCGGCGACAGGAATTTGCCGTTGGCGATCTGGAATGCGACGGCCACGATCACCAGTCCGAGCAGGACGGGGAGGACGCCGCTGTCGCCGCTGCGGATGCGCTGCAGCCAGGCGCGCAGGTACTGGCCCAGGGACTGGGCCATGATCTCCGGGGGCAGTTCGGCGACGGCGGCGTCCGAG
>JBAUTG010000020.1:0-29173 GCA_049582105.1 Candidatus Dormiibacterota bacterium
AACCTGACCAAGCATTTCGGTTCGCTCGCCGCGAACGACGGCATCACACTTCACGTCGAGCCCGGCGAGGTGTTCGGACTCCTCGGCCCGAATGGAGCAGGGAAGTCGACGCTCGTGAGGGCAGACGATCTGTCTGCTCAAACCTCGCAGGCTCGGATCGAACGGCAGTGCCGTGATGCCGGTGACGCATACCGTCCTTCAGGCCGAGGCCACCGGCGGTCGCAGCTCCGCGCCGCGGCGATGAGGTGTGATTGGGGGTGTCCGCACCTGCATCACCTCGCGGTACCGGACCCATGCGACGTCATGACCTTCGACCTCGAAAGTCGTGCCGTTGAGCACTGGAGCAAGGCCCGCTCGGGTGGCCATATTGAAGGTGACGCAACAGGTTCGGCAGAGGAGAAGACGATGTCCGCTCAAAGTCAACGCCGGTTGGAGCGACCGCAGGACCGCGTCATCGCCGGTGTCTGCCACGGTCTCGGGGACTACTTCGACGTCGACCCGGTCGTGGTTCGGGTCGCGTTCGTCATCCTCACCGTCCTCGGCGGGGCAGGGATCCTCGCCTACCTGATCCTCTGGATCGTGATGCCGCCTGCCGGCTCGGAATTTGCGGCGAGTGGTGCGGGGATCGGGGCAGGCGTCCGAACGATGGCGAATGAGATGAGGGATGTCGGACGGGATATCGGTGCATCGATGTCCGCGTCACCTCCCCCGCCGCCACCTCCTCCGTATCCGCCGGCTGCCGACGGGGCAGCGGTGTTCGACCAGGGTCGGAGGCGTCACGTTCACACGCACTCGGCAGGTGCGCCGATTCTCGGCATCGCATTCGTCGCCGTCGGCATCTGGCTCCTGCTCGGCAACCTCGGGCTGCTCGACTGGGACAGTGGGCGCTGGGTGGGACCGCTGGTGCTCGTCGCGCTCGGTCTGGCCCTGCTCGTTCGACGGCTACGATGAGCACGCCCGCGGCACGCCGCTATCGGGTCTTCTGGCCGCTGCTGCTGGTCTCAGTCGGGGCAGGCCTGCTCGTCGCCCAGACGGGATCCGTTTCCGCCGCAGCGTTGGGACGGCTCGCCGCAACCTGGCCCGTGTTCCTGATCCTCGGCGGGATCAGCCTCGCGCTCCGGCGCTATCTCTCCCCCGGCCACGCAGCGCTGGTGCTTGTCGCCGCCTTCGTGGCGCTCGGCGGTGGCGCGACGCTGTACGCCGTGGCCGGGCACGAGATGGGCGGCACGAGAACCGTGGAGGCCTCGATGCCGCGGGGCGAGGTGAATGCCGCGTCACTCACTGTCAACGCATCGGCCGTGACGCTTCACGTCACGGTGGTCGACACCGGTGGGAATCTGTTCGTGGCGCGCGTGACCGGCGACGCCGGCGCGAGGCCGGCGGTGCACGTCGACGCGGCGACCGGGGCGGTGACGATCGACGCGGACAATCGCGACTGGTGGCCGTTCTCGACGCGGTCGGCGACGGTGACGGTGACCTTGAGCCAGGACGTCGGATGGTCGGTCAACGTCAATGCAGCATCGGTCGATGGCACGATGAACCTCAACGGCGCGGCGCGTACGATCGAGGTCAATGCCGCGGCCGACAACCTCGACCTGGAGCTCGCGTCTCCATCCGCCGCGGTGCCGGTCCAGTTGAACGGCGCGGCGATCGCGACGCATATCAGCATCGTTGAAGGCGTCCCGATCCGGGTGTCCGCGAGCGGGCTCGGCGTGTCCATCGGGGTGGATGGCAGGAGCTGGTCCGGAATAGGGGAGCAGACCTGGAGTGATCCCGACTACTCCAGCGCGGTGAACAGCTACGACATCAGCGCCAACGGCGCATCGGTGCAGGTCCGGGTGACGCACGTCACCGTCATCCCCACCTGAAGCACGCCCTGCACCCGAAGCGCATCGCCGGCGCTGCCGGCACGGGGTCACGCGGCGCACCCGGCTGCACCCTCAGGCTCGAGGCTCACCGGATTTCGCCGTCGCCCACGCCACGAGGTCGTCGGCGGACCTGGTGTTGATGACCATGTCTGCAGAAACACCGCAGTCGACCGCGCGCTCGCACCCGCGCAGCTGCCACTCGAGCTGACCAGGCGCATGCGCGTCGGTGTCGATGGAGACCCGGCATCCGGTGGCGACGGCAAGCTTCAGCAGGCGCCGTGGGGGATCGAGCCGCTCGGGGCGTGAGTTGATCTCGACCGCCACATCGTGGTCGCGGCACGCCGCGAAGACCGCATCCGCGTCGAACTCCGACTCCGGCCGTCCCCGGCCGACGACGATCCGGCCGGTGCAGTGACCGAGGATGTCCGTGTGCGGGTTGCGGATGGCCGCGAGCATCCGCGGCGTCATCTCCGCCCTGGGCATGCGGAGCTTCGAGTGCACGCTCGCCACAACGACGTCGAGCCGTGCGAGCAGGTCCGGCTCCTGGTCGAGCGAGCCGTCTTCGAGGATGTCGACCTCGATGCCGGTGAGGATGCGAAACGGCGCGAGCCGTTCATTGGTGTCGCGTACCACCTCGAGTTGCTCGCGAAGCCGCTCGACACTCAGCCCGCGCGCCACCGTGAGTCGCGGTGAGTGATCGGTGAGGACGATGTACTCGTGACCCAGGTCGAATGCGGCCCGAGCCATCTCCTCGATGGGACTCCCGCCGTCGGACCAGTCCGAGTGCACGTGGCAGTCACCGCGCAGCGCGCGCCGCAGCGCCAGCGCGTCTTCCGGAATCGGCGAGGCTTCAGTCTCGAGGCGTTGCAGGTACGCGGGTGTCGTCCCCGCGATTGCTTCCACGATGACCTGCGCAGTGACGGGCCCGATCCCCGCAAGACTGTTCAGGGTGCGACGCCTGCTCCGCTCCTCGAGCTCCACATCGGTCAGTGCACGAACCACCGCGGCCGCATTGCGAAATGCGCGCACGCGATACGTCGGTTCGAGTTCGCGTTCGAGGATGTACGCAATCCGCTCGAGCGCTGCGATGGCGTTCTGGCGGCTCGTCGTCAGCGGCGCGTGCCTCTGGCCGCCTGCGCGGCAACGCTCGCCGGCAGCGTCAGATCAGTAGCGCGCGCGTCGGCTTTCGGTGCCGCGAAGGTCAGGGTCAGCGGCATCTCGCCGGCCCAGACGGGCAGCTTCCGGTCGGCGGCGCCGTCGATCGGTGGGCCGGTGCGCACCTTCGTCGACAGGTGGTCGAGGGGCAGTTCCAGCACCAGCGTGGTTGCCATCTCCTTGGGATTCGGCTGGCGCGCCTCGGCCCAGCGACCCGGCAGCACGTGCTCCACCAGGCATCGCATCGCAACGAGCTTGGCGTCCGGATCGAGGATCTCCGTTGCCCGGCCCGCGATCACCACCGATCGGTAGTTCATGGAGTGCGAGAACACCGAGCGAGCGAGCACCAGGCCGTCGAGCAATGTGACCGTCACCGAGACGTCGATGCCGCCTGCCAGACCGCGAAGCATCCGGCTTGCAGGCGAACCGTGGAGATAGAGGACGTGGCCGTCTCGCGCGTACATGGTCGGAATGACCCACGGACGGCCGTCGGCGGCGAACCCGACGTGGCAGATGAGCCCCTCATCAAGGATGGCAAAGGCCGTGGCGCGATCCGGTGTCGCGCGCTCGGGATGCCGCTGCACCTTGAGGGCTCGGGTCAGATCATCGCTCATGAGCCTCGTTTGTACCACTACAAATCATCGATCGTTGCAGCACAAGCATATCAAGAGGAGAGCGTCATCACAGCGCTCCGAGACCCTCGGATCGCTGGACCAGGAACCACGAGTTGGTCAGGCTGGCGGCGCCGGCGTCGTGGCTCCGTAGGCGACTTCGAACCCGTTGCCGGCGCTGCTCGGCTCGGACGGCGTCGAGACCTGCTTGCCACCCTGGATCATCACGCCGCGGTTTCCGGCGGTGAACGCGATCTTCACGCCATCGAATCCGCAGTTGATGAAGAACGTCTTGCCGTAGTGCGCGAGGTGCGCGACGACTCCGCCGACCTCCGGCGCCTCCTGGATCCACTCGACGCTGCCGCCGGCGCCCAGGTACGTCTTGTTGATCGAGAAGCTCTTTCCGCTTGTGGTGTCGGTGATCATGATGTGCCACGTCGTGCCGCTGCCCTTGTGGATGTTGGCTGTGAAGATGTCGCCTGGGTGGACCGTGATGGATGAAATCACCGTTTCGGCTGCAGGCAGGATCTCCCACCACGCCCGGTAGACCGCATGGCCGCCGGCCCAGTCCTGTTCGGTGCCGGTCTGGATCAGGTTCGAATTGGTGAATCCATCGATGCCGATCCATGTCGACGAGTAGGTATTGCCCGCGGTTGCCTTGACGGTCGGCACCTGCCACTCGCCGACCACCGACGTCGCCGCCGTCGTCGTTCCCGCGTACCCCGACCAGTTACTCGACGACCAGCCTGCGGCGTTGGCCACCGCGATGTGCGCAGGGCCATTGCCGAGCGCGGGCGCTCCAGCCATCGCAGGCGCCGCGCCGGCGAGCAACCCGCCCGTGACGGCCAAAAGGGTGACGTGTCGACGCATCATGCGGGTCCCCCCAGTAATCAATTCGCGACAAGGTGACGCGGTTCTCCGCTGCATCGTATGCGAAGCGATTCACGTGTCCTGAGCATCGGCCGCCGGGCTCCCGGCTCGAGCCACCGGCGAGGGGATGCGCGTCTGCTCGTACCGCCATCTCCACAGGTCGGCTGTCACCATCGCGACCACGGCAGCGAGGATCAGCGACGACGCGATGCCCTCGGCGATGAGCCAGCCGGTCGATACCAGCTCGCCCAGCCTCGACAGCAGCACATCGGCGGTCAGCAGCACCGGCGCCAATGCGCGCCAGTTTCGTGCGCTGCCCGGCCGGGCCAGCCACCAGACGACTCCGAAGATGTACGGCTCCACGAGGTAGTAGTCGAAGACCGTCTTGGCGAAGAGCGGGAAGCAGGCAGCCGTGATGGTGAGGAGCCCGAACACTCCGGCCGGCGTGGACGCCACGGTGATGTCGCGCCGGAGCGTGATCGCGATCAGCGCGACCCCTACGAGCGCGGCGATGACGACATCGAAGTGCTGTCCGGCGCCTCCAAGCCCCGTCTGCCCCAGGGCGAGCCAGAAGGATCCGCCCAGAATGGGCAGGGTGCCGCGGTAGGTCAGCAGGGAGTGCGTGACCGCTGATCCGTCGGCGACCAGGAAGGGCAGCATGCCGGCCAGCACCGTGAGGCCGCAGGCGGCGATCGTTGCTGCGGCCCGACCTGGCGAGCCCCGTGCGAGGGGCACGAACGCCAGCGGAAGCAGGGAGAACGCGGCGATGGTGCGCGTGAGCACCGCGATGCCGGCGGCGATGCCGGCGGGTGCCGATCGACCGCGGAGCGCCCACGTTGCTCCGAGCAGCACGAAGCAGAGCTCGATCGGCTGCTCATAGTGCCCGTAGTCGATCACGCCGACCCACAACGCCGGGGCCAGGAGCACCGTGCAGGCGACCGCCAGCTGCCGCTCGGTCGCGCCTCGACCCTGCGCAACCAGGCGAACCACCTGGTATGCGAGGACCATCACGAAAAGAGAGACGACGCCTCCCGCGAGAGCAGACCGGGCGCCGATATCACCTGCCCATCCCAACGCGTTGGCGAGAGCCACCACCGGGATCAACGGGACGAGCCCCAGCGGGCCGTTTGCGTTGGGATAGACGTCGTGCCCGTACGCGCTGTAGATAAGCAGCGCATGACCGTGGACGACGGTCTCGGCCGACGGCCAGAAGTAAAGATCCAGGTCCGACGGGGTCGTCTTCAGCACCAGGGACGTCACGACCCATGCGGTGGCATACAGCACGACCAGGGTCGCGATGCCGGCTCGCCTGCTGCGCGGGGTCGCTACATGGTGGATAGGCGGGGAGCCTATCCGATCCCGATCCGTCCCGCGACGATGTACGTCGACAGGCTCCGCCACCGGTACGCCGATGGAGACGACGACCCCGTTGACGATCGTGGCCCCCCGGGTCAGCGATCGGGCGGCGGGATGCATTTACCATGGCGCGTATGACTGACGCGCAAACCCGGGTCACCGAGCTCAGCCGCGAAGAGTCCATCCGCCTGCTCCAGGACAAGTCCTTCGTGGGACGCGTGGGGTTCATGGCGACGGGACAGATCGTCGTCCTGCCGGTGAACTACCTGGCCGAGGACGACGTCATCTACTTCTGCACCGCCGACGGAACCAAGCTCAGCGCTCTGAGTGGTGGAGCGGCGGTTGCGTTCGAGGTCGACTCCAGCCAGCCGATGTACCACAGCGGTTGGAGCGTGCTCGTGCACGGCACCGCGCACGAGGTTACCGATCCCGACGATCTCGAACGCCTGCGACGTGGACCCTTGAAGTCGTGGGCGATCACCAGAGCACAGCACTGGGTCCGGATCACGATCGAGACGATCTCCGGACGGCAGATCCCAACGCTCTGACGCCCCGGGCCACCGGCACCAGCTCGGCGCAACGTCAGCCGACCGGCGTCACCTCGGCGGGCGCCGCAGCGGGGGCGCCGGCAGCTGGAGCGGGTGCCCCCTCCGCCAATGCCTTCGGTGCCGCTTCCAGTCCCGTCACCTGGAGAATCGCGTCCTCTCCCAGCGTGTCGTGCTCGAGCAGCGCATGCGCGAGCGCATCCAGCTTGTCCCGGTTCGTAGTCAGCAATGCCACCGCCTCGGCAAGGCACTCATCGGAGATGCGCTTCACCTCCTGGTCGATGAGAGCCCCGGTCTCCTCGCTGAAAGGCTTGGTCATCGTGATCGACTGTCCGGTACCGTCGCCGTTGTCGGTGAAGTTGAGGCTGCCGACCTTCGGGCTCATGCCCCATCGCGTCACCATCTGGCGTGCGATGGCGGTGACCGTGCGCAGGTCGCTCTCCGCACCCGTGGTGATGACGCCGTAGACGAGCTGCTCCGCCGCACGGCCACCAAGCGCTCCGGTGATGCGCCCGCGGAGGTAATCCTCGCCGTAGTTGAAGCGATCGTCGACGGGCGTCTGCACCGTGGCACCGAGGGCTTGACCCCGCGGAATGATCGACACCCTGCGGACCGGATCGGCGCCCGGAAGGAGCAACCCGAGGAGCGCGTGACCGGACTCGTGATACGCGATCCGCTCACGGTCCATCTGGCTCAACGACAGCTTTCGCTCCGATCCAAGCTCCACCTTCTCGATCGCGTCAGCGAAGTCGGTCTGGGTCACCGTCGACGCATCGCGACGCGCCGCGGCCAGCGCCGCTTCGTTCGCGAGGTTGCGCAGATCGGCGCCCACCATCCCGGCGGTCTGCGACGCGATCGCGTTGAGATCGACATCCGGCCCAAGCGGGATATGGCGCGTGTGGATGCGCAGGATCTCGGAGCGGCCCCGCCGGTCGGGGAACGGCACGGTCACACGGCGGTCGAAGCGCCCGGGCCGCAACAGCGCGGCGTCAAGCACGTCGGCACGGTTGGTGGCCGCGAGCACGATGACACCCTCATGGGGATCGAAACCGTCCATCTCGGTGAGGATCTGATTCAGGGTCTGCTCCTGCTCCTCGTTTCCGCCGAGACGCAGCCCCGACGACCGCGATCTTCCGATCGCATCGAGCTCGTCGATGAAGATGATTGCCGGCTCGGCTGCCCGCGCCTTCTGAAAGAGATCGCGCACGCGTGACGCACCGACGCCGACGATCGCCTCGATGAACTCCGACGCGGAGATCGAGAAGAACGGAACCCCCGCCTCGCCGGCCACCGCGCGTGCGAGGAGCGTCTTGCCGGTGCCGGGCGCCCCGATGAGCAACACGCCCTTGGGCACCGTCCCCCCGAGCTTTTCATACTTGGCGGGCTGCTGCAGGAAATCGACAATCTCGACCAATTCGGCCTTCACCTCGTCGATGCCGGCGACGTCTTCGAAGGTGACCTTCGGCTGGTCCGCGTTGTAGAGCCGCGCACCGCTCTGCCCGAAGCGTCCGAGGAGGCCACCCGCGCCACCGCCGGCGAGTGCGGCGCTGCGCCGCATGAGATAGATGAAACCGAACACCAGCAACAGTGTCGGCCCGAAGCTGAAGAGCAGCGTCTCCCACAACGGCGTCGGCGGGTTCGTCGGCTCCGCGAGAATGCTGACCTTCTGCTTGATGAGCGCCGCCTCGAGGTTGTCGTTGGCGAATGAGGGTCGCTCGGTCTGGAAGTTCGTCGCCTTCGGCTGTCCCGACCCGCCGCTGATCGCGGTTCTCGTGACTCCCGTGATCGAATTGCCGGTCGCGGTGATGTTCGCCACGTTGCCGGCGTCGACCTGCGCCAGGAAGGCGTCGTAGGAAATCGTCACCGAGGCGGGAGTGCTCGCCGCCTGGATGATCGCCGAGATGATGATGTTCGCCAGGAGCAGGACTCCGAAGATCAGCCAGAAACGCCCCCAGCGGATCGGGTTGTAGCCGGGCACGCCGGGAGGCTTCTGTCCAGGACGAGGCGGCTGTCCGGGCCGCGAAGGCTGTTGCCGCCCGCCGCGAGGATCGGTGACCACGCCTCAAGCCTAGCGGAGGGCGGGACTCCTGCACTACGATGAGCCGGCTATGGCTGTGGTGGAATCCGCCGCCACTGGTGCGGCGGTGTCGCGCCCATTCTCAGGAAAGGTTGCGATCGTCACCGGCGGCACCAGAGGCATTGGCGCAGCGATCACCGTTGAACTCGCTCGCCTTGGCGCGCACGTGGCCGCCGGCTTCAACCGTGACGGCGAGTCCGCGACCAGGGTGCGTGACGAGCTCACCGCGCGGGGAGATTCGATCTCCATCCACCAGGGGAACGTCGGCGAACCTGAGGACTGCAATCGGGTGGTCGCCGAGGTGCTCGCGGAACAGGGGCACGTCGACTTTCTCGTGAACAATGCCGGGATCACCATCGACAAGACCGTTCGCAAGATGAGCGTCCAGGACTGGCAGGACGTCATGCGCATCAACGTCTCCGGCGCGTTCTTCATGGTGAAAGCGGTGCTCGACCACATGCTCGAGCGAGGGGGCGGTCGCATCGTGAACGTGAGCTCGGTCATCGGGCAGACCGGGAATATCGGACAGGCCAACTACGCGGCATCGAAGGCGGCCATGCTCGGGCTGACGCAGAGCCTGGCGCTGGAAACGGCGCGCAAGGGCATCACCGTGAACTGCGTCGCGCCTGGATTCATCGAGACGGAGATGGTTGCGGCGATCCCGCGGCCGATCCTCGACGGGATCATCGAGAAGGTGCCCCTGCGCCGCCTGGGTCGGCCCGACGAGGTCGCTCGCGTGGTCAGGTTCCTGCTCGAGGATGAGTCGTCCTACATCACCGGGGCGATCTACACGGTGAATGGCGGCATGTTCACGTGAGTGCCGCGTGATCGAGGACGCGACCGAGGACCAGGCGTACACGGCGCTGCTCGCGCGCGTCGATCAGAGCGACTTCACGGGAGCGCTCCGCGCCGTCTTCGTCGACGACGCGGTGCGCCGGCCGCTGCACTACGCAGCAGCTGCTGCGGACCTCTGGGTGCAGCAGCTGAATGTCGGGTTGCGCACGATGCGCCGGATGCTCGGCAGCAGCAGCGACGAGACGCTTGTGCGCGGGGATGCCCGGTTCGCAGATCGTGCATGGCAGCTGAACCCGCTGTTCCGTGCGGCGGCGGAGAGCTATCTCGAGACGGTGCGCTGGGTCGACGGGCTCATCGAGACGGCGCACGTCTCACCCGTTCAGCGCAACAAGGCTCGATTCGCCACGGGCATGATGCTCGATGCCGCGTCACCGTCGAATATCCCATGGGTGAATCCGGCGGTCTGGAAGGAGGCGTTCGACACCGGCGGTCAGAGTCTCGTTGCAGGGGCTGGGAATTTCGTCGATGATCTGATGCACAACGGTGGCCGGCCGCGACAGGTCGACAAGGCGCCGTTCACCGTCGGCAAGAACCTCGCCGCGACCCCGTGCCGCGTCGTGATGCGCAACGAGCTCATCGAATTGCTCATGTACGAGCCCCAGACCGAGCGCGTGCACGCGCAGCCGATCGTGTGCAGCCCGCCGTGGATCAACAAGTACTACATCATGGATCTCGCCCCCGGGCGCTCCTTCATCGAGTACGCGGTGCAGCACGGGTTCACCGTCTTCTGCATCAGCTACCGCAACCCCGACGAGTCGATGCGCGCCGTGAGCTGGGACGACTACCTGCGACTGGGGTTGATGGCCGCGCTCGATGAGGCCAGCGCGATCACGGGATCGCCGGTGGTCAACATCGTCGGTCTCTGCCTGGGCGGCACGATGTCGACAATCGGTCTTGCGCACCTCGCGGCGAAGGGCGAGTCCGAGCGCGTTGGGTGGATGACCGTCACCAACACGCTGGTGGACTTCAGCGTGCCGGGCAACCTCGGTGTCTTTGCGGATCGTGCGAGCGTGGCGCGGCTGGAGAAGAACATCCGGAAGCGCGGTTTCCTCGAGGCGTCGTCGATGGCGCAGACCTTCGACTGGCTGCGTGGCAACGATCTCGTGTGGTCGTACGTGGTCAACAACTGGTACATGGGCAAGACGCCGCCGCCGTTCGACCTGCTCGCCTGGAACGGCGACAGCACGAACATGCCGGCCGCGATGCACACCCAGTACCTGCGTGCCTGTTATGTCGACAACCTGCTCATTCGCCCCGGCGAGTTTCACATCGGCGGCACGGCGATCGATCTTCGGAAGATCAAGCAGCCGCTGTATGTCCTCGGGGCGGAGAACGACCACATCGCGCCGTGGAAGGGCTCGTTCCTCCTGAGCCGTCATGTCGGCGGCGAGGTCCGCTACACGCTGACCACCAGCGGCCATGTCGCGGGCATCGTCAACCCTCCCGGCAACGCGAAGGCGGGGTACTGGACGCAACCGCGTGTGGCGCGGGGTGTCGACGCCGGCACATGGCGCGACACCTCGAACCGTGTGCAGGGAAGTTGGTGGGACGACTGGGTGGAGTGGGCCGCGCCGAAGTCGGGAGCGATGGTGGCGCCACCGAAGATGCCGCGTGGCGAGCCCGGACCCGGGAAGTACGTGG
Source organism: Candidatus Dormiibacterota bacterium (assembly GCA_049582105.1). Classification (GTDB taxonomy): domain Bacteria; phylum Chloroflexota; class Dormibacteria; order Aeolococcales; family Aeolococcaceae; genus Palsa-851. The sequence continues at coordinate 10,979 of JBAUTG010000020.1, forward strand.
TCGGCGAGGAAGGGAAGCCGTTCCGATCCGGCGCGCCCGCGGGCGCGCCGCACGCCACTCGGGCGACGGCGCACGCGAACGGATCCAACGGCGCCCGCCCGGCAGCTCGGGCCAGGAAGTCGCGCGGCTAGGGCTTCGGCGTCTTCGCCTTGTGGGTCTTTGCCGGTCGCGACGGCTGCTTCGGTCGATGGCGCGCCGGCGCGGGCTGTGCCCCGACCAGGCCCTGGTAGACCTGAAGCAACGCCTGCTTCCCCTCCGGGGTCAGGCGCGGATCGACTCGGATCGCGTCTTCGACGCTCAGCTCGGGGCGCTCCAGTGAATCGTCGAGCAGACCCGCCTCGCGATAGAGGGTCTCCGCTGACATGTCCAGCGCATCCGCGATGCCCTTGAGCACGTGGGCCGAGGGCCGGTAGACCCCACGCTCGATCTGGCTCAGGTAGGGATTGGAGACCTTCGCCATCTCAGCGAGCTGGCGCATGGAGAGTGACATGACCTCCCGCTGCGAACGGATGAAGTCACCCACGGATTTGAACGGGGGAGCAGGTGCCGGCATGATTCGAATCCTACCGCTTGGCGGACCAAGCTGCAGGATGGTTGACAAAAGCAGCGCATGCTTGGTAAACTAAGCACACTGAACGTCAACCGGTCACCCAAGGAGACCACCATGACCGACTACGAGACCTCCATCGACCAGCTGCAAAAGCAGTTCCTGACCGCCATGCATACCGTCGGCGAGACCCAGGCCAAGCTGATCGAGGCAGTCCGCGCCGTGCCGGCGCCCGAGATCGGACGCCCGAACCCCACCGAGATCGTCGAGAAGTCCTTCGACTTCGTCACCCAGGTCCTCGACGCCCAGAAGGACATGACCCTTCGGCTGATCAAGGCCACCGGCGTGACGCCGGCCAAGACAGCGGCCAAGCAGGCCGCCTGATCCCGGCGGTCGGGACACCCCGACCGTTCAGAAGAACCTCACAGGTGCCGGAGCAACAGTTGCTCCGGCATTTTCGTGTCCAGACGGCTCGCGCTCCCGGTACCCTGACGCCGCCGGATCTGGAGGTAACGCGATGTCCTTCGTCACGAGAGGGTTCAAGGGACGGCCACGTGACCGCTCGGTCGGCGATCGCCTCCCCCCGGGTCAGTACCTGGAGCGCGGGTTCCCCGTGCTGTCGACCGGCCCGACGCCACACACGCCCCTCTCCGAGTGGACCTTCTCGATCACCGGCGAGGTCGATGACTCGAAGCGATGGACGTGGAAGGAGTTCCGTGAGCTCCCGAGCGAGTCGATCACACGCGACATCCACTGTGTGACCAAGTGGTCGAAGTTCGACACAACGTGGCAGGGTGTTTCCGTCGACACCTTGCTCGAGCATGTCGAGTCCGCTGCCGACTACGCGATGGCGTTCTGCGACGGTGGATACACGACGAACCTGCCCCTCGAAGACCTGACCGGCGGCAAGGCATGGGTGGCATTCGCGTTTGACGGACAACCGCTCGACCCGGAGCATGGCGGGCCCGCTCGACTGTTCGTGCCGCACCTGTATTTCTGGAAGAGCGCGAAGTGGGTTCGCGGCCTGCAGCTCATGAACGAGGACGCTCCGGGGTTCTGGGAGACCTACGGCTACCACATGTATGGCGACCCGTGGCTGGAGCAGCGGTACAGCGGCGACTGAGCTGGCGGACGGGCGTCGTTGCCGAGCTCATCGACGAGAACGCACACGCGCGCAGCATCGTCCTCCGCGTGCCCGGCTGGCCCGGACATCGCGCCGGCCAGCATGTCGATGTGCGTCTGACCGCGGACGATGGATACCAGGCGCAGCGAAGCTATTCGATCGCGTCGCCGCCGGAGGTGGACCGGCTGACCGTGACGGTCGAGCGAATCGACGACGGCGAGGTCTCGCCGTTTCTGACCGGTGAGCTGCGCGTCGGGGACCGGCTCGAGCTGCGCGGCCCGATCGGCGGCTACTTCGTGTGGGACGTCGCGATCGGCGGGCCGCTGTTGCTGATCGCCGGGGGTTCGGGCGTGTGCCCGCTCATGGCGATGCTGCGGCATCGCGACGCACAGGCCAGCGCGGTCCCCGCCCGGCTGCTGTACTCGGCCCGGTCGCTCGACAATGTGCTCTATCGCGACGAGATCGACCGTCTCGCGAGCGCCGGGTCGGGTCTCGACGTCGCATACACGCTCACGCGATCCCAGCCACCGGACTGGTCGGGTTTTCGCCGGCGAATCGATTCGGCGATGCTTGCCGAGTTCGCGTGGTCGCCGGAGCGGCGGCCGTTGACCTTCATCTGCGGACCGACACAGCTCGTCGAGTCGGCCGCGGAGGCGCTCGTGCAACTCGGCCACGACGCGTCGCGCATCAAGACCGAGCGGTTCGGACCCACCGGAGGCTGACATGGGTATGGACGAGACGGCGTTGCGGCTCGACGGCAACGCCATGGCCGGTCTGCTCGCGGAGCTGTTCGTGGACGACGTCACCGGTGCGCGCGGCGCGTGCGCCACGTGTGGATCCGTCGCCGGCGTCGGCGAGCAACACGCGTACATGTATCCGCACTCGCCGGGAGCGGTGCTTCGCTGCGCGGGATGCGAGAGTGTCCTGATGGTGGTGGTCCGGACGCCGGGTCATGTTCGCTTCGGCTTGCAGGGCCTCACCTGGCTGGAGGTCGCGCAACCCGGCGCCACGACGTGAACCCGGGCACACGATCCGGGGGTTGACGGGTGGATGCCCTGTCGACGCCGGTCGTCCTCGGCATCGCGATCGTCGCGCTCCTCGCGATGCTGGGCGCCAGTGAGGTCCTGGTCCGCGGTGTGGGCCGCCTGGCCCGCAACCTCGGGCTGCTCGGCGGGCTCGTCGGACTGATCGTTGCGCTCTGCGCCGACTCGCCGGAGATCTCGTCGTCGGTTGCGGCGATGGCCAATGGATCCGCGTCGACGGCCGCCGGCGTGGTGTTCGGCTCCAACATCTTCAACATCGCGGTGCTGCTCGGCGGCGCGGCGCTCGCGCGGGGCGAGCTGCGCGTCCACCGATCGGTGCTGACGCTCGACGCCGGCGTCGCGACCCTGGTGACCCTGGCCGTGGGCGGCGCGCTGGTCGGATGGATTCCCGTGCTCGTGGGATGGTTCCTCATGCTGGTCGCGTTCATCCCCTACGTCCTGTTTCTCATGCTCCGGCCGCGCACCATCGCGCGTCTTCCGCTGCCGGCGCGCATCCACACGCTGCTCGCCACGGCATCGAGCGAAGCGCGCATGGAGGGCGACGAGATCGAGGCGGAGCTGGAGGAATTCGGGGGCATCATCGCCCCGCCACGCTCGTGGCGGCCGGTGCTGCTCATGGCTCCGAGCCTGGCGATCATCGTCCTCGGCGCGACGCTGGTCGTGCAGAGTTCGCTCGTGGTCGGGGGGCGAAGCGGAGTCCCCGCGGTGCTCATCGGTGTCACCGCCCTGGCGGCGGCGACGAGCCTCCCGAACGCGTACGCCGCGATCCGGCTTGCGGTGGGCGGCCACGGTCCCGCCGTGGTGAGCGCGACATTCAACAGCAACACGCTCAACCTGGTCGCGGGGATCGCCGTGCCGTTGCTCTTCGTCCCGAGCCTCGGCGCGGCGGTGCCGCCGGGATACATCCTGTGGCTGCTCGGCATGAGCGCGATCGCGGTAGCCCTGGTCGTGCGTCGCCTGACGCGGACGGGGGCTCTTGTGCTGCTCGCGGTGTACGTGCTGTTCGTCGTGTACGCGGTGGTGACTGCATAGATTGTCCGGAGCGGACGCGCGCCCGACTGCGCCACCATCTCGGGGATGAGCGAGAGCTTCCCCCGGCAGCAGGCACGAACGAGACGTTTCTCGCTGGGGGCGCCCCGAGACTTCGCGATCGCAGCCGATGGAAGCCGGGTCGCATTCCTGCGCTCACGCGCCGGCGACGATCAGATCACCTGCCTCTGGGTGCTGGATCTTGCCGGCGGCGGCGAGCGGCTGGTCGTGAATCCCACGGGCCTGATGGGCGATGACGGCGGCGAGGTACCGCCGGAGGAGCGGGCGCGTCGGGAGCGGGCACGCGAGTCCTCGGGCGGGATCGTCCGTTTCTCGGCCGAGCCCGCGCTCCGGCGCGCCGCGTTCGACCTCGCCGGCCGGTTGTACGTCGTCGACCTCGGGACGGGCGCCGTCACGGAGCTGACGGCGGGCGGCCTCGCGATCGATCCCCAGATGGATCCGACCGGCACCTCCGTCGTATACGTGGAGCGCGGCGCGTTGCACGTCATCGGTGTCGATGGAACCGGCGAGCGCATCCTCGCGACGCCGGAGCACGAGCACGTCACATACGGATCCGCGGAGTTCGTTGCGGCCGAGGAGATGGGGCGGCAGACGGGATGCTGGTGGTCGCCCGATGGATCGCGCCTGCTCGTGGCACGCGTCGACGTGTCGCGCGTTGCGAGGTGGCACATCGCCGACCCCGCCAATCCCGAGCGGCGTCCGGTCGACGTCGCGTACCCACAGGCCGGAACCGACAACGCGGAGGTCTCGCTGCACGTGATGGGCCTCGACGGCTCGTCAAGGCCCGTGCGCTGGGACGCACGGGCATTCGAGTACGTGACGGCGTGCGACTGGTCCGAGCACGGGCTGCTCGTCGTCGTGCAGAGCCGCGATCAACGGACCATGCGAATCCTCGAGGTCAATCCCGAAACCGGTGAGACATCGGTGCTGCGCGAGGATCATGACGATGCCTGGGTCGACATCGTCCGCGGCGTCCCCACGCACCACTCTGACGGTACCCTCGTCTGGACCGCCGATCTCGATGGTGCGAAACGGATTGTCGTCGGCTCGGAGGCTGTGACGGCCTCGAACCTCGAGGTCCGCGATGTCATGGATGTCGACGGCGATGTCGTGGTGTTCGGCGCGTCCGTGGAGCGGACCGAGATCGGGATCTACACATGGTCACGCGCGGAGGGTGTGCGACAGGCGTTGCCCGAGTTCACGACCCGCGGCGTCTGTCGTGCGCGACGAGCGGGAGGGACGACCGTACTCGTACGCCGTGGGCTCGACTTCGCGGGCATTCGCGTGACCGTGCATCGCGAGGACCGCGAGGTTGCGAGGATCGAGTCGTTCGCTGAGACCCCGTCCATCTCGCTCAACGCCCGTCTCGTGACACTTGGCGATCGGACACTGCGGGCGGCCGTCCTGTTCCCTGACGGGCACGCGCCCGGCAGCGGACGGCTTCCTGTGCTGCTCGATCCATATGGCGGCCCGGGGCACCAGAAGGTGATGGCCGCAGCCGGCGCGTTCCTCGAATCCCAGTGGTTTGCCGATCAGGGATTCGCCGTGCTCGTCGTCGACGGTCGCGGTACACCGGGGGGCGGCTCCGCATGGGAGCGATCGATCCACGGCGATGTCGCGACGCCGGTGCTCGAGGACCAGATCGACGCGCTGCATGCCGCCGCAAGGCAGTTTCCAGACTTCGATCTGTCGCGAGTCGCGATACGCGGGTGGTCCTATGGTGGATACCTGGCGGCACTCGCGGTGCTCCGCCGGCCTGACGTCTTCCACGTAGCCGTGGCCGGTGCGCCCGTGACCGACGAGGCGTTGTACGACACGCACTACACCGAGCGATATCTCGGCCTCCCCGCTGAGGAGCCCGCCAACTACGTGCAGATGTCGCTGATCAACGAGGCCCCGAATCTGCGCAGGCCGTTGATGCTCATCCATGGGCTCAGCGATGACAACGTCGTGGTCGCACACACGCTGCGCCTGTCTGCTGCGCTCCTTGCCGCCGGGCGAATGCACACCGTGCTGCCGTTGACGGGCGCGACACACATGGCAAACGATCCGGCCATCGCGGAGAACCTGCTGCTGCTCGAGCTGGAGTTCATTCGACGCGAGCTGGGGATCCCGACCGGTCGCGAGTGATGGAGGTGGCATATGTGCGCTGGTGATTCCGGGCCCGCCGGTGCGGTAACCGCCGTCCCCTCGCTCGACGCGGTAGGCCCGGTGGAGCATCCGATCCACCTGGAGCCCGTTGACGCCGTGCACATCACGACGCTCGTGGACAACGTGAGCGACATGCTCCTCGGGAACGAAGGACCGGCGCGGCGAGTTGGGCTCGCATCACCTCCCGAGAACGCGCCGATGATGCCCGCCGCGTTCATCGTCGACGGCCGCGTGGTCGATCCCTTGCGCGCCGAGCACGGATTCTCGGCGTTCGTGACCGTGGTGAACGGAGCCGGCCGCCGCAACGTCATCTTCGACACGGGCCTCAGCCCGGACGGGATGGCCGGGAACATGCGCCGTCTCGGCATCGACCCGGGGGACGCCGAGGCGGTTGTCCTGAGCCACGGCCATTTCGACCACACGACGGGACTGGACGGGTTCATGCGAACAGTCGGACGGCGGAACGTTCCGGTCGTCATTCACCCCGAGTTCTGGTTGCGCCGCAGGCTCGCGATCCCCGGCCGCGAGCCGTTCGAGATGCCCATGACCAGCAGGCGGGCGATGGTCGAAGCCGGTTTCGACATCATCGAGGACCGCCGGCCCTCCTTCCTGCTCGGCGGGTCGATGCTGATCACCGGCGAGGTCGATCGCACGACGTCATTTGAAACCGGGTTTGCGGTGCATCAGGCGTATCGCGACGATCGCTGGGAGCCGGACCCGCTCATCCTCGACGACCAGGCGCTGATCGTCCATGTTCGCAACCGGGGATTGGTGGTGCTCACCGGGTGCGGTCACGCGGGCATCGTCAACATCGTGCGGTACGCGCAGCGCCTGACGAATGTGAGCGCGGTGCACGCCGTGATCGGCGGCTTCCATCTGAATGGTCCGCTGTTCGTGCCCATCATCGGCGCGACCTGTGACGCGATGTCGGAGATCGCCCCCGACGTGATCGTGCCCGCGCATTGCACCGGATTGCGCGCGGTTCGGTCTTTTGCCGATCGCTTTCCCGACGCGTTCATCCAGAACAGCGTTGGGACGCGGTTCGAGCTCACGGCGCCATCCGCCGCGGCGTGACTGCGCCGCTCACCTGTCGGGCAGCAGGATCTCCGTGAGCGACTCCGTGAGCCAGCGGATGTAGCGCGAGCGCGACCAGCCTCGGTCGCCGCAGAACAGCCGGTGCACCTCGGGGCTCGTCAATGTCCAGATGATCGAGGCGGCGTCCGCGGTGGAGACGCCCGCGCGTAACGGACCGTTCTTCGCAAGCCACCCGGCGAATGCCCGGATGCTCGAGAACCGCTCCTCCTGGATGTGTGAACGAAGCGACGCCACACCGGCGTCGACGGCGCCGGCGCTGCGGAGAATGTCGTCGACCGGCCGGACTCGCTCGATGATGCTCGTCACGCCCCGCGCGAACATGGTGATCTGACGGCGCTGGTCGGTCTCGCGTCGTGCGGCCTGCGGCCCGGCGCGGTCGATGACGGCCACAGGCGCGTCATCGCCGGCGGCGCGGAAGTACGCCAGCTGCGCGAGGAGATCGCGCTTGGTGCCGAAGGACGCGTAGACGGTGTCCACGGCGACGCCCGCCTCCTTCGCGATGCTCTCGACGGTTGTCGCCGCGTACCCGCTGTCGGTGAAGCGTCGCTGGGCCGCCTCGAGGATGCGGACCCGCGTCTGCCGCGCCTGTTCCTCGCGGAGCCGGGAGGTGTAGGTGCGCCGTGACTTGACATCGCCCACGAGATGAGCCTAGCATGAGCCGGACGATCCTAGTGAAACTAGGACGAATCAAGGCGAACTCGGATCGAAAGGCACGAGGTCGCGGGAGGAATCGACATGGCATACGCGTTCCAGCAGGACGTGCCGATCAGCATGGACATCTATCGGACGATCGTCGAACGGCTCGGCGAGACGCCGCCCGAGGGTCTGATCGTGCACCTGGTCATCGAGCAGGAGCATGGGCTGCGCTACATCGACGTCTGGGAGTCGCAGGCGCAGCACCAGCGCTTCGTCGACGAGCGGCTGCATCCGATCATCGGCGACGTCCTTCGGGGAGCGGGCTTCGCGACGATGCCACCCGAGCCGGAGACGCTGCTCCTCGAGGTCACCGATGTCTGGGGCGCAACCGGACGCCTGGTGACGACCGCGGCCGTCTGAGCCCGCGGCGGGATGCTGGGCGCACCGGCGCTCGCATCCTGCCCGCCGCGGTTAGGTGACCGCGATCAACGCGATCGCCACGATGGCGAGCACCGCTCCGAGTGCTTGCAGCCTCGTCAGCCGCTCGTGCGTGAGAAAGCGCGCACAGAGCACGGTGAACGCCGGGTAGAACGACGTCAGGACTGCAGTAATCGAGAGCAGACCGCCGTGTGTGGCGTAGAGGTAGAGGATGACGCCACATCCATCGACCATTCCCCCGAAGGCGACCAGCCGCCGCGCGGGACGCTGGATGGTCAGAGCCGCGCCACTGGCGAGTCCGGCGGCGACCGCGGCGACCCCGGACCCGAGGCGGCCGCTGACGAACGCCGTGAATCCGGCGTGGCTGGCCGCATGGAAGAGGATGAAGAAGAGCCCGAAGGTGATCCCGGCGAGCAGCGCGAGGAGCACGCCGGTCCGCGGATTGTCAGCCGTCTCGCTGCCCGCCCCGGTCACGAGCACGAGCGCGACGAGCCCGATCGCGATCCCAACGAACTGCCAGACACTCAGGTGGTCGCCGCCGATCAGTCCGGCCGCGACGGGAAGCGCCGCCGCCACGAAACCGGTGATCGGCGCGACGACACCGATGAGGTTGAGTGACATCGCCCGATAGAAGGCGATGAGTCCCAGACCGCCCACGGCGCCGCCCGCGAACGCCTGGAGCGCTGCCAGCGGATCCCAGCCGCGCGGCAGCACCAGGAACGCCACGGGCACGGCGATAAGACCGACGAGCTCGACGCCGACCGCGACGCTCGGTGCGCTGCTCCGCCTCCCGGCGCGGCCGCCGGTGAAGTCGGCGACGCCGAGCGTGACCGCCGCGGCCATCGCGGCATAGGGGGAGAGGGAAGCCATGACCGCGTGATGGTGCGGGTCGCGGCCCCTCGCGCGTCATCCGCGCCTGTTGCGCACGCCATATTCAGTGTTCGATACTTCGCGCGCGCGCCGCCCGGCGGGAGCGGCGCCACAAAACGGAGGAGGTGCGCATGAGCGGTGGTCCTGTCGTCGCCGACCAGGGGGACGCCGATGCTGCGCAACTCGCGCGCTTCGGATACGGCCAGGAGCTGAAGCGGGTCCTCAACCTCTTCGAGAACTTCGCGGTCGCCTTCTGCTACATCTCGCCGGTCGTCGGCATCTACTCGCTGTTCGTCCTCGGCGTCGGCACCGCCGGTCCTCGCTACATCTGGCTGCTCCCGATCGTCGTCGTCGGCCAGCTCTTCGTCGCGCTGGTCTTCGCTGAGCTCGGCAGCCACTATCCGATCGCCGGCGCGCTGTTCCAGTGGGGCAAGAACCTGATGGGACCGGCCTACGGGTGGTGGGTCGGCTGGATCTACGGCTGGGCGTTGATCATGACCGTCGCCTCGGTCGACACCGGTCTGGTGATCTACGGAGCCCCGCTGCTCAACAACCTGTTCCACACCACCTTCAACGCGGCGGATCCGAACCAGATTCTGGTCTTCACGATCATCCTGATCCTCGTCCAGCTCGCGTTCAACGTCGGAGGGGTCAACTTCCTCGGCCGCATCTCGCAGATCGGCGTGTACTTCGAGATCATCGGAACGTTCGGCATCGCCATCCTGCTCGCGGTCACCGGCTTCCACCACGGGCTCGACTATCTGTTCAGCTCACAGGGCGCCGAGACGGTCGCGACCAACCCGCTCGGTGTGGACTTCGGCGGCAACTGGTGGCTCGGTGCGGCATTCGTCGCGATCCTCGCGCACGTCTACATCTTCTACGGGTTCGAGTCAGCCGGCGATGTGGCCGAGGAGGTCGTGCAGGCCTCGCGGCGCGTGCCGCGCGCCATCATCAGCTCGCTGCTGACAGCGGGTATCACGAGCTTCGTGCTCGTCGCCGCCCTGCTGCTCACGATCCCGGCCGGCAAGGACGGCCTTGCGCAAACCGTCGCGGGCGGCGTGCCGTTCCTCATCGGCAGCAACGTCTCCGGTGCGTTCATCCAGGACCTCGCGCTGTTCGTCGTCTGCTTCGCGTTCTTCAGCTGCGGTCTCGCGATCCAGGCTGCTGCCGCGCGAGTCATCTACTCGTACAGCCGCGACCGCGCGCTTCCGGCGAGCACGACGTTCGCTCGAGTGTCGCCGCGCTTCCGGACCCCGGCCAACGCGCTGATCGTCGCGGCCGTCATCCCGGCGCTGTTCGCGATCCTCGCGCGGTTCACACCGTCATCGAACATCTCCATCGGGTTCATCACCATCCCGGCGCACGTGAACGCGCTGTTCCTGCTCGTGTCCTTCGCGGTCTCCGGGATCTACCTGTCCTTCCTGCTCGTCGTCCTCGCGGCGCTGATCGCGCGGTTCCGCGGGTGGCAGCCGGAGGGAGCCTTCAAGCTCGGCGCCTGGGCACTGCCCGTGATGATCGCGGGAGTTGTGTGGCTCACAGCGATGCTCATCAACATCCTCATCCCCTCGGGGGTGACGAGCCCGAGAGGCGCGCTCTTCAACTACGACTGGATCACGCTCATCGTCGTCGTGATCATCGTCGCGATCGGTGCCGTGTACACGGTCATCGCGCACCCGGCGCGGCGGATCCAGAAGCCGGTCGAGCAGGCGAAGATCGCGTAAACGCGGGTCAGTCGGAGGATCGCGTTGTGGCAGGTGCGCCGCGGTCCAGGGCACGACTGCCACGGCCGTCCGTATTGGCGCACGCACCCGTGTCGGATCGCCGCCACGCTGTTCAGTTGTTCGCGTAACGGCCTCGTTATCGGTTGGGGGTGCGCTGCGTCGCAGTGGTCTTAAGACAATCGGACCACGAGCAATGGAGCACTTTCCGAGGAGGAAACGTGGCAGAGGTCAGAGGCTGGATGCGAGCGGGGGTCGCGATGGCGCCCGTGCGCTGGAGACTTATTTGACGGGGCGACGCCGCTGAACCGCGCGCACCCCGGGTAGAAAGGAGAGAGTCGAGGACGCCGGCGACACACCACCGCGCACGCCGGCGTCCCACTCCTCCGCGGCGATGGTGATGTGGAGGTCGAAGTCCCGCGCTCCGTTCGTGACGCATCGTGCGGGCGATCCGTTCGATCTCCCGATGAGACTGATTTGTTGGCCTCCCGCTTCCAACGTGTGACGTGGTCCACCGGGGAAGCGTGCGGGTCGAAGAAGGAACCTACAGGTAGCGTGAAAGCAGCAGGGATGGGCAGTGCGGTTTCCGACCCGGCCACCGAGGCACCGCGTGCCGGGGTCGCGTTGCAGCCGGTCATCGACCTCATCGACGGTGTCGATCTGGGGTACGAGGCGCTGCCACGCCCGGAGGGTCTGGCGCCGGACTCGGTGATTGTCTCGGCGATCGCGCTCGCCCAGCACACCGGCCCGGCAGTGCTGCTGGTGCCGCTCCCCCGTTCGGTGCTCTCGGCGCCCGAGTTCCCGGTCGCCGCCGCAGCTCGGGCCATGGCGGTGAACCCCGCGGAGCTCGCCTGGATCGTTCGCACCGAAGTCGACGGTGAGCTCGACGAGCTCTCGATGTCCCGCCTGCGCGAGCTCCGCGAGCTCGGCTATCTGCTCGCCGTCGACGGGGTCGTTCACCCGACTCTCGACGGCCGGCTGATCGCCGAACTCCGAGCCGAATTCGTCTTCCTCGACGCAGCCGTCCCCAGCCGGCTCGCCGACAGTGAGGTGGCCCGGGCGGATCTCGCCGCGGCGGTCGTCTTCGTGGCGCGCCTCGGTGGCCGGATCGTGGCTCGCGGGATCGACAGCAAGGCCACGGCCTCGGTCGTCGCCGAGGCGGGAGTCCAGTACGGCGTCGGGCCTCACCTCGCCCACCCCCTCGTCATCGACGCGGGCCTGGCGAACACCCCCGACGAGGTGGTCCCGGTCGCGTGGTTCCAGCGGCGTGAGGTCCGGGTGTTCCGGGAGCGCGGCGGCACGCTGCGGGCGCCGATCGAGATGACCCCCATGCCCGAAGGGGTCGCGGGACGGCTTGACGATCGGAGCTTCGCGCGGTTCCTGGTCGAGGCGGCACGCACCCTGCAGGCCGAGCACGATCCCGAGCGGATCCTGCAGGTGGCTGCGGTCCGGCTCGCACAGGCGATCGCCGTCGACCGTCTGGCCATCTTCGAAGCCGATTGGGAGCGCCATCGCTTCCGCCCGCGCGTCCTGTCTGGGGAGGGCATGGAAGGCCTGAAGGATCCCGAGATCTCGCTGAACGAGGGCATCACAGGCTGGGCGTTCGCTCGGGGACAGCCGTATCGCTGCGGCGACACCGATTCACATCCCGCCGCATCCACGATCCCGGGCACGCTGCGCGAGCCGGAGTCGATGCTCGCCATCCCGCTCATCGCCGGTGATCAGCGCCTCGGCATGATCGACGTCTGGCGCAATGCGCTGGATGCGTTCACCGAGGAGGAGCTGGAACGCTGCGCGTTGCTGGGCTTCATCACGGCTGCCGCCTTGAGCAACGCGCAGATGTACGGGGAGCTCGAGCGCCGCGCGCTCACCGACGCCCTGACTGGTCTGTTCAACATCCGGTGGTGGCGTGACATGGGCCCTCGCGTCATGGCGCAGAGCCTGCGCACGGGGGCTGGTGTCGGCGTGCTGCTCATGGATCTCGACCATTTCAAGCTGATCAACGACGGTGCGGGGCACGCCGCTGGTGACTCCGTGCTGCGCGCCGTCGCGCGCGCGATCCGGCGAGTGGTCAGGGACACCGACTACGCGGTCCGCTACGGAGGCGAGGAGTTCCTGATCGTCCTGACCAACTCGAACGTGGATGGCGCGATGCGCGTGGCGCAGGCGTTGCAGACTGCAGTCGCCGAGCTCCGTGCGCCGACCTCCGAGGTGAAGCGGGTCACCGCCTCGATCGGTGTCGCTGTGTTCCCCGATCACGGGCAGGAGTTGGACGACGTCGTCGCCGCGGCCGACCTCGCGATGTATCAGGCCAAGCGAGACGGCCGCGACCGCATCGCGATCGCACCCATACAGGCCGGCTGATCGCGGGGCACCGACCCGTCACATGGTTTCGGTGCGAATGCCTTCCGCCCGCACTGCCGGGGGAAGACCGAGCGCTTCACCGAGCTTCACCCGGCTACCCACGCGCAGCACGGAGTTTCGATAGATGCGTCCGGCGAGGGCCGCGAACAGGTAGATGGTGCCGATCACGAGGAGCACGCTGATCGCCACCTGCCAGAAGGGTGCCACCCCCGCCGCGATGCGCACCGGCATGATCACCGGCGCGAAGAGGGGGATGAACGAGCACACTGCGGTCGCGGTGCTCCCCGGATCGGGTGCGGCGACGGTGATCGCGACGATCCACGCGGCGACGAGCACGAGGATCACCGGCAGCGAGACGCTGGACACCTCCTCCTGGCGCGACACCATCGAGCCGGCGGCGGCAAAGAGCAGTGCATAGGTGAGGTAGCCGAGCACGAACCACACCACGCCGCTGATGACCACGTCGACTCCGAGGGTCGGGATCGACACCAGCTTCGTGGCACTCCCGAGCACCAGTGCGACGCCGGCGACGAGCACGATCTGTACCAGCGCCACCAGGCCGATGCCGATGATCTTGCCGATCAACAGCTGCCACGGTCGGACGGTCGCGAGCAGGATCTCGACGATACGGTTCGACTTCTCCTCGATCACCCCGGCCGCGACGAGCTGCCCGTAGACGACGAGCGTGGTGTACAGAATCCCCGCGACGAGCAGGCCGATGACGATCTCCTTCACTCGCTCGGCGTTGATGGGCGAGAGCTCGTTGACGTTCACCGAGAAGTTGAGCTGACGTTCCACGTCGCCCGGAGGAAGTGCGTGCTGTGTGAGGTATTGAGTCAACACCTGCTCTCGCGCGACGTCGTTGAGCGTTGTTTGCAACGTCGGATCGACCCTTGACTGGACGATCACGGTGGTGCTCGCTCCGGATCCGATGACCAGCGCGTCGAGCGCGCCGCTCCGCACATCGGCTCTGCCGGCCGCAGCCGACGTGTATGGACGGATGGTGACCCCGACGCCGAGTCCCGCCGCCTCGGCGCGGACCGGCGCAGCGATCGACTGCGCGGTCCCGACGAAACCGACATTGAGGGACGTCGTCGATTTGTTGAAGACGAATGCCTGGAGCAGGATGTAGCCGCCAATCGCAATAACCGTCAGTGCGGTTGTGATGACGAAGACACGAGATCGCGCGCGGGTCACGAACTCACGCTCTGCGATCACACGGATCAGTCCCTGACTATTCACCGGCCGCGTTCCCACCCATGACATCTCGGAACAACTGGGTCAATGTCGGTCGATCGCGCCGGAACTCGTGCACCGGCCCGATCGCCAGCGCCGCCCGGAGCACCGCCTGCTCGCCGGCGGCGTCGGCGAGTTGCAGCAGCCAGCGAGAGCCGTCCTGCTCGACAAGCATCACACCGGGGATGCCTTCATACCAGCCGGCCGCCGCGCCGGGAACGTCCACCCAGAAGCGAAGCGGTCCGCGATCGGTCAGCTCCGTGACGGTCCCGGTGGCCACCATCTGTCCGTGATTGATGATGCCGACGCGGTCGCAGAGCCGCTCCACGATATCGAGCTGGTGGCTCGACACCACGATGGGACGCCCGTCATTCGCCTGCGCGCGCAGGACCTCTGACATCGCATCGACGGCCACCGGATCCAGTCCCGCGAAGGGCTCGTCGAGGACGAGCAATTCGGGTGAGAAGACCAGGGCGGCGGCGAGCTGCACCCGCTGCTGATTGCCATGGCTCAGTGCCTGAAGCTGGCTCTGTGCACGGTCCGCGAGGCCAAGCCGCTCGAGCCATCGGATCGATGCCGCACGGGCGTCGTGTCGGGTCATCCCGTGCAACCGCGCGAAGTAGGTCAGCTGCGACAGGATGGCCATCTTCGGATACAGACCGCGGTCCTCGGGGATGTAGCCGATACGACGCCGCAGCGCGAAGGTGATGTCGTCGCCGTTCCAGAGAACGCTGCCCGAGTCGGCTTCGAGGACACCGAGCACCACGCGCATCGTGGTCGTCTTGCCGGCCCCGTTGGCGCCGACGAACCCGAAGATCTCGCCGTCGTTCACGGTGAGGCTCAGCTGATGCAGCGCTTCGAGGTCACCGTAGCGCTTTGTCAGACTATCGAGTTGCAGCATGGTCATGGATTCTCTTCCATCGATGCTCAGGCGAGCCCGGGGCTCGTTCCGCAAGGTCCCCGAGGTCACGGCGGCCTTCTGGATCGCCAAGGTCCTGACCACCGGGATGGGGGAGGCGACGTCCGATTTCCTCGTGCACCAACTTGCGCCGATCATCGCGGTGGCGCTCGGGGCCGTCGGACTCGCGGTCGCGCTCGTCCTGCAATTTGCGGCGCGCCGCTACAACCCGTGGATCTACTGGCTGGCGGTGGCGATGGTGGCCATCTTCGGCACCATGGCCGCGGACTTCCTCCACGTGGAGCTGGGGGTTCCCTACGTCGTGTCCACGGCGTTCTTCTCTGTGGCGCTCGTCGTCGTCTTCGGCGTCTGGTACTCGGTCGAGAGGACGCTGTCCATCCACACGATCAACAACCCGCGCCGTGAGGGCTTCTACTGGCTGACGGTCATGACAACATTCGCGCTCGGGACTGCAGCGGGAGATATGACCGCCACGACGCTGCACCTGGGCTACTTCGTGTCCGGGGTCCTGTTCACCATCCTGATCGCGGTGCCCGCGGTCGCGCATCGCTGGTTTGGGCTCAACGCGATCGTTGCGTTCTGGTTCGCGTACATCGTGACCCGTCCGCTCGGGGCATCGTTTGCGGACTGGCTCGGTGTCTCACATGCGCGCGGGGGTCTCAATTGGGGAACCGGTGGCGTCAGCATCGGTACCGCGATCATCATCGTCGCCGTCGTCGCGTATCTCGCGATGTTCGAGCCATCGCGCGTACCACTGACGAGAGAAGTACCGCGACCGACTGACCGGAGCCTCGTTGATCCAGATCGCGGCACGGTGTGACGGGCACAACCATGACCGGTGGGTTCATGGCCACGGTCGCGACGGTGTTCTTACCCATCCATGGTGCAGCAGTTGCCGCTGGTGTGCTTCAGCGCGATATCGCCACACTCGCCCTCCCCACCACCGCCTTCGACGAGCGGGTGCTCCTCGACCTCGCCCGGGAGCACTCGGTCGGCCGCTTCATGCACGACTGCATCCACGCCCGCCACGCCAAGGACGCGGCCACGGTCCTCGAGGAGCACGTCAGCGACGCCGAGCGCAACGCCCTCGACTTCATCGCCTGCGAGGACGGCCGCCGCATGGCCGTCCGGGGCATCTTCGACAACGTGGCCGCTGCCTCCCTCCGCAGCGCCGTGCTCGCCTTCGCCGCACCCACCGGCCACGGCGACGAACGGCCCCGGTCGCGCCGCTTCGCCGATGCCCTCGTCGAGATCGCCAGCCGTGCCCTCGACCCTGGAAACGGTCGGCAAGGGGACGTCCCCACCTCCAGCTCACCGCCTCGGTGGAGACGGTGATGGGCCTCGAGGGAGCACCCGGGGGTGAGCTCGAGTTCGCCGGCGCGGTGATGGTGGTCACGAAGAGGGTTTGGCATCACCGATCGCGACACGGTTTCGACCGGACTGCTTGGCCACGATCAAGGCTCGGTTCGCCGCGTCGACAACGGCTGCCCCGGTCAGTCCTGCGCTCGGGTCGCACTCGGCGACGCCCACAGAGATGGTGACGATGTGTGGATCGGGCCGATTCTCGTGCGGTATCGCAAGCTCAGCCACCGCGGAGCGAACCCGCTCGGCGACATGACCGGCATCGCTCAGGCCGGTGCGCCTCAGGGTGATGATCACCTCCTCACCTCCGTAGCGGTACACGTCATCTCCCGGGCGGCACGCCGTCCTGATCGCGTCCGCGATCGTGCGAAGCGTCACGTTCGCCGGCTGATAGAGGTAACGCGCGTTGTATTTGTGGAAGAAGTCGATGTCGCAGAGCACGATCGAGTAGGTCTCGCCGAGCCGGCCGGCTAGGGCGTGTAGCGCCTGGAAGTCCTCCTCGAACGCCGCGGCGTTGAGCAACGCAGTGCGTTGGTCGTGGCGGGTCTCCTGCTCAAGACGTACAACGTCCGACTTGAGTGCCACCACGGTCTTCTCAGCCGCGAGCCGCGCCTCTCGCTCGCGCCACCTTCGCTGGTCCCACCCCGGCTCGTCTCCTCGGTAGAAGTAGACACCGCCTCGCTTCGTGCTCTTTGCCTCGTAGAGCGCCGCGTCTGTCCGATGGAGTAGGCCCGGCCAGTGCTTTGCCATGGTCGATGACGCAACGCCGCACGTCGCGGTGACTACCAGATCAATCCCGTCCAGCGGCATGCTGATCGCTCGACAAGCAGCCTCGAGGAGGTGTCGGGCCTTCGCTGCATCGATGTCTGGAAGCAGGGCAGCGAATTCGTTACCACCGAGGCGCGCCACCGGCCCGAAGCTTCCCAGCACCGTCGAGAGGCGCTCAGCCGCACATCGCAACACCTGGTCACCGACCTGATGTCCATAGGCGTCGTTGATCGGTTTGAGGTTGTCCATGTCGAACAGCGCGACGAGCCAACGCCGGGCGCCGGGACTGCTGAACAACGCCTGGCCGTGTTCGTCGAATGAGCGGCGGTTGAACAAGCCGGTCAGCGGGTCGAATCGCGCTTCTCGCTCCGCGAGGTCAAGGGCTCGGCGCAGCTCGGTGCGATCCACCAGATTGATCACAACGCCACCAACCTCCGACGATTCCAAGAGGTTCATGGCGGTCATCTCGATCGTCCGTTCGTCACCATCACGAATGAGGCATGCGGCTTCCATTGAGATGCTCTCATCGGCGCCGGCACCGGTCACCCGTCGCAGGAACGAATCGACAGAATCCTGCGCGCCGGGCGCGAACAGCGCTGGGAAGAGCATGCCGACGAGGTCCGCCGTCGATCCCGCCAGCAGTCGTCCTGCCTCAGGCGTGTGATAGCGGACCGCTGCGTCCGCCCCCACAACCACAACTGCCGCCGTCGATGATTCGATGATGTCCCGGTAAAAGCCAGAGTTCTGGACCAACCGCTGCCCCCTGATCAGTCCTGCACCAGATCAATTCAGATTCGGCGCGTCCCAACTGATGGATTCAGAGTCAGGCTTCGCTTGGTCGAAAAGGTCGCAATCCGGCAACGAGTTGCACCCGG
>JBAUTG010000021.1:0-6278 GCA_049582105.1 Candidatus Dormiibacterota bacterium
TTCGAAGCGATGTCATGCTGCGCCACCGTCAAGCCGAGTTTGCCCGAGTGTGGTCCCAGGGGATGGAGTCGAACCATCGGTACACGGTTTTACAGACCGCTGCCTTGACCACTTGGCTACCCTGGGAAAGAGCGAAATCGTTACGGTCTATGGGGATTTCTGGTTGACAGGCCCTCGATCCCGTCGACCGCTGCAACTCGACAGCTTATACAGTCGACGGCCTCCGCCGAGGTCGACGGCACACCGCGGCGAGACCGACAGCTCGATCCATGTCGACCGTGGGGTCGTCATACGGGGCCCACACAATGTCGGAGGCGAGCCATTCCTGTGCAGGCTGCGTGGGCGGCTCGACGGCATGCTTGATCCGGGCCACGACACCGGGGGCGACCTTGCGGACGAGCGCCGCAGTGGCCGTGATGAGCTGCGGCCGCGGCCGCGCCGGTGTCTCCTCGGTGTTCATCGCGCCCTTCGGGAAGACACGCACCATGAGCTTGACGTCCTCGAACACCGTCTCGAGCAGTGCGATCAGCGCCGGCGGCGTGAACTCCATGAGATGCGAGGGAGCGAGGAGATGTCCCGCCGGCAGGTGCTCATTCGACCACAGCCGGTTCGGCGTGCCGACGAAGCAGACGCCGTCGTCGACGGCGGAATCCGCCATCCCGCGCACGTAGGCAAATGGATCGACCACGTGCTCGAGGACCTCGGAGCTGACGACGAGGTCATACGAACTCGGCGCGAACTCCTTGGGGAGCGGCTTGACGAGATCGGCGACGAAGAAGCGGATTCCGGGGGCGCCGTAGTGCTCTGTCGCGTAGGCGATCGCCGCGGGTGAGCTGTCAGCGCCATCAGCCGTCGCCCCGGCGCCGGCCAGCAGGGCGACGCCGTAGCCGGTGCCGCAACCGAGGTCGAGCGCGCGAGCGCCCTTCTTGACCAGGTGCTCGGCGACCCACTCGTAGACGCCCTCGTGGCCCGCCGACATGATGTCCCGGGTCGCTGACGGCACATATCGGTCCTGCCCGTCGGCGGTCGCGAGATCAACGTCGGCCATGCGGGGGAATCCTACGGTTCCTCGGGGCGCCGGGTCGCCGCGTCAGCGTCGCGCGACCGGCAGGACCTCCCGAGCGGCGGGATCGTCGAGATAGCGGCGGACCACGGCGAGCGCCTCCTCAGGGCCGCCGACCAGCGAGTCGGCGAACCACCCCCCGTCGTATGGGGAGTTGACCGCCAGCAGCAGCGCGCGCGCAGGCTGGTGACGCGGCGGCGGCACCCCATCGACCAGCTTGTAGGCGAGGATCGTGCGGTTTCCCGCCCGGGCGAGACCGACCTCCTCGATAACCGACCATTTCGTCAGGCTGCTGTACGGGTACTGGCGCTGGACGAGCCCGTCGCGGCTCAGCTCGAGCGCCGGGCGGAGCACGACGGCGGTCATGCCGAGCCCGATCAACGGGGCGGCGATGATGAACCAGCCGATCGTGGCCCCGATCACGAGACAGACGATCCCCGCCGCCTCCGTGACCGCCATGAGCGGGAGGACGAGTGCCACCGGCCGCCGCGCGCGAAAGACGATCTTGCCGCGCCGGAGCATCAGCGACGGTGGGAGTTCGGCGGGGCCCGGCGTCGCGGTCATGGGATCGATCCTAGCCGCGCCTGCCATCCTTCCCGGGTGCTTCTCGACATCGGCTCCGTGCTCGCCGGGATCGGCCTCGCCGCGTTGGGCTTCGTGGTGGTGATCCTCGTCTGCGTGGTGATCCTCCGCCTGCTCGCGGCGATCCTGCCTTCGTACGAGGACCGCACGCCCAGGGGGGATGCGGAGGAGACCGCTGATGGGCCCGCTCCGGCCACGGATCCGGCTACCGCGCCGGGAGACACGTCCGCTGACGAGAAGACGGTGGTCTCGGCCACCGACGGTGACCAACCCGGCTGAGCGAGGGGCTTGCGCCCGGTGCCCCGTTCGGTCTAGCATTCATAAGCGATCCTTTATGAAAGATTCCTTTATGAGTTCTGACGGCCCAACCCGACCCCCGCGGCGTGCGCTACCGGGGAGCATCGCCATCGGTGCGAGCGATCTCTCCGTGCACTTCGAGGGCCTTGCGAACCCCACTCGTCTCCTCATCGTCGAACGGCTTGCGGCGACGTCGGAGCTGCGCGTCTCCGAGCTCGCCGACTACTGCCAGGTGAGCCAGCCGCGCATGAGCTGGCATCTGCGCATCCTCCGAAAGGCGGACATCATCCGCACACGGCGCGACGGACGAGAGGTCTTCTGCCGCCTCGACCGCGAAGCCATCGCCTCCCATTTCAAGAGCTTCGCTCGGCTCATCTCTGTTGCAGGGATGCCGGCTGAGATCGCATCACCAACACCAGTACACGAGGGCGCGTCGTGAGCAAGAAAGTCAGAGTCGCGATCATCGGCGTGGGCAACTGCGCGTCGTCGTTCGTGCAGGGTCTGGAGTACTACAAGCACGCCGACCCGACCGACCGCGTGCCCGGTCTCATGCATGTGAATCTCGGCGGGTATCACATTTCGGACATCGAGATCTCGGCGGCATTCGACATCGACAAGGAGAAGGTCGGGAAGGACGTCTCCGAGGCCATCTTCAGCGGGCTGAACAACACTGTGAAGTTCAGCGACGTGCCGAAGCTCAACATCCCCGTGCAGCGCGGGATGACGCATGACGGCCTCGGCAAGTACCTCTCCGAGGTCATCACCAAGGCACCCGGCTCCACCGTCGACATCGCCCAGGTGCTCAAGGACACGGGGACTGACGTCGTCGTGAACTACCTGCCGGTCGGCAGTGAGGCGGCAACACGCTGGTACACCGAGCAGATCCTCGAGGCGCCCTGCGCGATGGTCAACTGCATGCCCGTCTTCATCGCGCGCGAGGACTACTGGCAGGCGCGGTTCCGCAAGGCCGGCGTGCCGGTCATCGGCGACGACATCAAGTCGCAGGTCGGCGCGACGATCGTGCATCGCGTGCTCACGCATCTCTTCCAGGAGCGCGGCGTCGAGATCCAGAACACGTATCAGCTCAACTTCGGTGGCAACACCGACTTCCTCAACATGCTCGAGCGCGAGCGCCTGATGAGCAAGAAGATCAGCAAGACCAACAGCGTGCAGTCGCAACTCGAGACGCCGCTGCAGAAGGACCACATCCACATCGGACCGTCGGACTACGTGCCGTGGCTCCACGACCGCAAGTGGGCGTTCATCCGGCTCGAGGGCAAGTCCTTCGGCGACGTCCCGCTCAACGTCGAGCTGAAGCTCGAGGTGCACGACTCGCCGAACAGCGCGGGGATCGTCATCGACGCCGTTCGCTGCTGCAAGCTCGGGCTCGACCGCGGGCTGAGCGGCACGCTCGAAGGACCGTCCTCGTACTTCATGAAGTCGCCGCCCAAGCAGGTCTCGGACGACGAGGCGCACCGCGCGACCGAGGAGTTCATCGCCGGCGTCGAGAATGTCGTTGGTCGGAGCAACGGCCGCGTCACCGAGGTGGTGCCCGATGCAGCGGAGGCGGAGCCCGCCACACCCGCGACGAATTAAGCAGCCGAGCGATCGAGAGCCGACGGCGTTGATGCAGGCCGGCGACGTGGCGCTGAAGCAAACGGCGGTGCGGCGGCCCGAGCGTGATCGGATGCTGCCGTACTACGCCTATCGCGGCGCGGAGAGCCTGGTGGGGATGCTCCCGCAGAAGGCCTCGTACTGGCTCGGCGACCGCGCCGCCGATGCGCTGCTGGCGACCGTCCCCTCGCGCTTCGACGGTCTGCGCGACAACCTCCGCCACGTCCTGCCGGCGATCGGCCACCGCCCGCTTGAGCACCTCGTGCGCCGCAACCTGCGCAACCTGACGCACTGCTGGGTCGACGTCATGGCGATGTCGTCGAGGCGCGCCAACCTCCCGTCACGGATCGACATCGACGACCTCGAGCACTTCACGGCCGCCATCGACCGAGGCAAGGGAGTCGTCGTCGCCTCGATGCACTTCGGGTCGTGGGAGGTGGGCCTCGCCGGGTGGAACAAGATGGGCCACAAGATGGCGCTCCTCGCCGAGGTGCTGCGGCCGCCACAACTCTTCGAGCGCGTGGTCGGAGCGCGCCGCGCCCAGGGCGTCCAGATCATCCCGATCGACACCCAGGCGATGCGCGAAGGCGATGTGCAGGTCGCGAGGCGTCTGGGGGCCAACTCGATGCGCGAGGTCTACAAGGTCCTTCGCTCGGGTGGTGTCGTCGCGATGGCGCTCGACCGCGATCTCATCGGCAACGGCGAACCGCTCGAGTTCTTCGGCCGGCCGGCACCGATCCCGATCGGATCGGTCGAAATCGCCATCCGGGCCGGTGCCGCCATCGTCCCGATCCTGCTCTTCCGCGACCGGTACCGGGTCCAT
Source organism: Candidatus Dormiibacterota bacterium (assembly GCA_049582105.1). Classification (GTDB taxonomy): domain Bacteria; phylum Chloroflexota; class Dormibacteria; order Aeolococcales; family Aeolococcaceae; genus Palsa-851. The sequence continues at coordinate 4,380 of JBAUTG010000021.1, forward strand.
GCCGTCGTCTACCCGGAGATCCACTATTCCCCGGATCAACCGAGGGATGCCGAGGTGCGCAAGACTGCACAGGTCTTGCTGCGCATCTTCGAGAAGGCGATCCGCGACCACCCGGAGCAATGGCACGTGCTGGATCCGATCTGGACGGCGGCCGGAGCGCGATGAAGATCTGCCTCGTCTCGCCGTACGACTTCATGCACCCGGGCGGGGTGACCGAGCACGTCCGGCATCTGTCGGACAAGCTTCGGGCCCGCGGCCACGAGGTGACCGTGCTCGCGCCGTCGAGCAAGGTCGGCGACGACCATGGCATCCCCGGGTACGTGCGCATCGGCCGGAGCGTGCCGGTCCGCACCAACGGATCCGTGGCGAGAATCGCGCTCTCGTTCCATCTGGTGCGTCGCGTGCGGGCGTTGCTCGACGAGAACGCGTTCGACGTCGTGCACTACCACGAGCCGCTCGTCCCCTCCCTGCCGATCACCGTGCTGCGTTTTCACAGCGGAGCGAACGTCGGAACGTTTCACGCGATGGCACGGCGCAATCTCGGCTACTACTACGGTAGGCCGTTCCTGAAGCGCTACTTCAACCGGCTGCACGCGCACATCGCGGTGAGCGCTCCCGCGCGCGACTTCATCGCCCGGTACTTCGAGGGCGAGTACCGCGTCGTGCCGAACGGCATCGACTGCGCGCGCTTCAATCCGCGCCATGCGCAGATCCCGGAGCTGCGCACCCCTGGTAAGTCGACCATCCTGTTCGTCGGGCGTCTCGAGTCGCGCAAGGGTTTGCCGACGCTTCTCGAAGCGTACGGTCAGCTGCGGCGAGCGCGCGATGACGCGCGACTCGTGATCGTCGGCGACGGGCCGATGCGCTGGGGATACGAGAGCCAGGTGGCGGCGATGGGTATTCCGGACGCCGAGTTCGCAGGCCGCGTGTCCCCGGAGCTGCTGCCCCGATACTACGCCTCGGCGGACATGTTCTGCGCTCCGGCAACGGGCGGCGAGAGCTTCGGCATCGTGCTGCTCGAGGCGATGGCCTCCGGTGTCCCGGTGATCGCATCGTCGATCCCCGGTTTCAGCAGTGTCGTGACTCACGACGTCGACGGTGTGCTCGTCCCGCCGAGACATCCGAAGGAATGGTCGGCGGCGCTTGCGAAGTTGCTCGACGATGCGCCACGCCGCACGGCGATGAGCGCGCAGGGGCTCGCGAAGGCGCAGCTCTACGACTGGGACCATGTCGTCGACGAGATTCTCGATGTGTATCGCGTCGCGAGGCTGCGCGCCAGTGCGAGCATGGAGGCGTCTGGTGTTCACGTCCAGGCTCAAGGGCTGGGTTAGGTCGGGCGCGCGGCACGTCGTGCCGGCGCTCCGTGCACTCGGCCTGACCCCGAACATCCTGACCTTCATCGGCTTGATCATCTGCGCGGGCTCCGCCGTGCTCATCGCGCTCGGGTTCCTCTGGGAGGGGGGATTGCTGCTGCTCGCGGCGAGCGGATTCGACATCCTCGACGGCGCGCTCGCTCGGGTGAGCGGTCGCGAGCAGCGCTACGGCGCGTTCCTCGACTCGACAGTGGATCGCTACGCGGAGGCGATCACCGCCATCGCGCTGCTCGCGTATTTCATTTTCCACGGCCACCACACACTCGAGCCGATGCTCATCGTCTTCGCGTTGACCGGATCACTCCTGGTCTCGTACGTCCGAGCACGTGCGCAGTCGCTCGGCTTCACCGTTGACGGCGGATTGCTCGCTCGTCCGGAGCGTGTCGTGATCACCGTCATCGGTCTCGTCATCGCACCGCTCCTGATCTGGGCGCTCTGGATCCTTGCCGTGCTGACCAACTTCACCGCGATGCAGCGCATCTGGGTCGTGTGGCAGCAGGCGCGGCGCACGCCGGTCGCCGACGCG
>JBAUTG010000022.1:0-12117 GCA_049582105.1 Candidatus Dormiibacterota bacterium
CAACGTCATCTCGCAGTTCCAGTCGAGGTCCGGAACGGGAGCAGACCAGTCACGACCCGCGAGTGGGCGAAGGAAATCGATGACAAGGTCGCGCGTCGCGACGACATCGGTCGCAGCGACTACCGGACGCGCGACGTCGTCACTCATCGACCTGACTATTCGACGGCGCGGACGATCTCCGGCCGTAGCCCCGGGTAGGTCGCCAGGTACTCGCGGCGCTCGCGTTTCAGCTGTTCGACGAGCGCGTGGAACTCGTCCATCCGCCCCTGCCGCTCGTAGAGCTTTCGTGGTTGCAGGATCTCGGGATCGTCGAGACCGGGCAGCGACACCGCAACCTCGTAGCCGAAATCCGGGTCGGTCTCCCACTCGATCGTCCCCTCGGAGATCGCCTTCACGATCGCGCTCGAGTACGGGATGGTCACCTTCTTCGCGCGCTCATCCTCGTCCCTGCCGCCGACGCGTCCGGTGTTGAGGAGATAGACCTGGAAGTCGCTGCTGTCCATGAGCTCCAGGAAGCGATTGCCCTGCTGCTCATGACGCAACGGGAAGAACGGATTCGTCCCGGGAACGCGCAGAAACTTGCCTGCCTCTTCAGCGCCGCCGGCAGACGTCCCACGAGTCTCGCCGAGCATGAAGAACAGCGCCGCGTGCTCGCGGTTGAGCCGCGCCACGCCGGGGATGATGTTGTCATTGCGATTGAGGATCAGGAAGTGGTCGACCGATTTGATCTCGCGAGCGTCCTTGTGCCAGCCGAGCGCATCCATGCGAAACACAGCACGGCCGTTTGGCGTGTACGCGGTGTCGAAGAAGTCCACCGCGCCCGCATCGTTCTGCGACACGTTCTCGAGATATGCCTCGGGCTTGCAGACAGCCCCGTGAATCGATGGCTCGTCCTTCGGGTCGAGCGCAAACGTCTTCGCGAAGCAGCCGTTCTCGGTCGCCACGACGCGCCCATGCGGATACAGCGCGACGAAGTCGTCCTGCACGGGCTTGCTGTCGTTCTGCCGTGTGAAGGTCGTCGTCGTCTTCCCCGTCCCCGACAGACCGATGATCAAGAGCACCTGCTCGCCGCGTGCGGTGGGCACGGCCTTGCACCCCGCGTGGAGCGCGAGACCGCCGTCGTCATAGGTGAGCTTGTTCCACATCCGAAGGCCGCCCTTCTTCGACTCGCCGAAGTAGTCGCTGTTCAGGACGCGGGTCACGCCGGCTTCGAGGTCGACGGCGATGACCCGATCGTTCGGATACCCAGGCGCGTCGAGGTTGGGGGTGTAGATGACGGTGAGGACGGGCTCGAAATCCGGGCCGGGATTCTCGGCGTCGAAGTACAGCCAGCGCTGCATGCCGGCGATGTTCGCGTTGGAGGCCTCGATGTAGAGCCGCGCACCCACGCGATGATCGGCGTCGTTCCCGATGTATCCGTCGATGACGAGCATGTCCTGGTCGCGGATGTAGGAGTCTTGACGCTCGGCGATCTTCGCGCCGTCCGCGCGGCTCATCGTCTGGTCGGAATGTTCCTCGGGCCTGTCGGTGACGACGTAGGTGCTCGCCTTGCTGCGGGAGACAACCTTTGTCTGCACGTTGTAGTTGTCGTACTCGGTGTGCCTTGCGTTCGGCATGTGCGACGTCAACTCGCGCAACTCCGTCGGCGACGGGTTCCAGCGGACGTTGCGAGCCGCGGGCAGGCTGCTCGAGTGGGTCCTGATGACGTCGGTCATGACTCCTCCAATGCTCCTGGCGGCGATCTCCCCCCGCTCGACCACGATCACCATCCCAGACAGGTATTCCGGACGTCGCGAGCATAGCAAAGGGTTCTCCGATGTGGGCCGATCCTGCCGGGGGCCGGCGTCGTGGTTGTAGGCTGTGGGTCATGACTCAGACCGCTCCCGTTCCGATCGCCGAGGCCACGTCACTGCGCGAAAGGTCCTGGGTCTTCTTCAACGGCGAGACCGTGCACTACGCGGACGCCAAGGTCGGCCTGCTGACCCACGGTCTCAACTACGGCACGGGAGTGTTCGAAGGCATCCGCGCGTACTGGAACGCGGAACGTGAGCAGCTCTTCGCGCTCTCGATCGTCGAGCACTACGAGCGCATGCATCAGAACACTCGCGCGCTCCAGATGGTCATCCCGTGGAGCGTCGACCAGCTGGTCGAAACGACGCTCGACCTGCTCCGTCGCAACGAGTACCGCGAGGACACCTACGTCAGGCCCCTCTGCTTCAAGTCGGCCGAGATCATCGGCGTGAAGCTCCACGACGTTCCCGACAGCTTCGCCATCGTGACCGCTCCCATGGGGCTGTACGTCGGCAATGGCGGCATCCGCTGCATGGTCTCGTCGTGGCGCCGCATCGACGATTCGATGGCGCCCGTCCGCACCAAGTGCACCGGTCTCTACGTGAACTCCGCGCTCGCGAAAAGTGAGGCCTTGCAAGGCGGGTTTGATGAGGCGATCATGCTGACCGCCGCGGGCCACGTCTCCGAGGGCAGCGCGGAGAACATCTTCATCGTGCGTCGCGGTGAGGTGATCACCCCACCCCCGTCCGACAACATCCTCGAGGGCATCACGCGGTCGACGGTCATGCATCTGCTCCGCGAGGAGCTCGGCCTCGAGGTTCGCGAACGATCAGTGGATCGGTCCGAGCTCTACGTTTCCGACGAGGTGTTCATGGTCGGCACTGGCGCTCAGATCGCTCCGGTCATCGAGATCGATCGCCGGCGCGTCGGTGACGGCGAGCCTGGGCCGGTCACGATGCGCGTCCAGGACACCTACGCGAAGCTGGTCACGGGCCGCTACCCCAAATACGAGGCTCTCCTCACCCCCGTCTACTGAGCGGAGCCGCCGAGCGCGTCCGCAGTCACGCGGGCCGCAGCTCTTCGGAGGAGCGCTCCGGGATGCCGTCTCGCGTCGACCCCGGGTTCCAGCCCATCGAGGGCGATGGCCGACGCGAACAGCTCGGTGAGCGGGTCGAGCACCGTCCCGCAGACCGCGACACAGGCCACCCCGGCGGCCCGAGCCCGCAAGCCGACCTCGGCCGGCGCCTTCCCGGTCCGGGTCTGGGTGTCGAGGCGTCCCTCGCCGGTGATGACGAGTGAGGCGCCCCGAATCGCGGCATCGAGACGCACGAGATCGCACACCAGCGCGGCACCCGGGACGAGGCGCGCTCCCAGCAGCGCGAGGCCGAAGCCACACCCGCCCGCGGCGCCGGCGCCGGGGAGCTCGGCAACACCACGGAATCCCGCGGCGACGGCCACCTCGGCGAAGTGACTCAGGGCTTGGTCGAGACGCAGAACCTCAGAGGGGCTGGCGCCTTTCTGTGCGGCGAACATGAGAGCCGCCCCTTCACGGCCCGTAAGCGGGCTCCGGATGTCGCACGCCACCTCGACCGAGCAGCCGGCAAGCCGAGGGTGGAGGCCCGAGAGGTCGATCGCGGCGAGGCTCTCGAGTCCGGCGCCGCCTGGTCCGATCTCGCGTCCTCGTGAGTCGGTGAGCCGCGCGCCAAGCGCCTGGAGGAGGCCCGCGCCACCGTCGGTGCAGGCGCTGCCGCCGACGCCGACGACGACCCGGTCGCAACCGGCGTCGAGCGCCAGGCGGATCAGCTCACCCGTGCCGCGCGACGTGGCGTGCAGGGCATCGAGTCCCACCCCACGCAGCCGGCGGAGCCCCGACGCCTCGGCGAGCTCGACCACGTACGTGGATGGGTCCAGCCGTCCGAGGCGGGCGCCGACCCGACGCCCATCAGGCCCGGTGACTCGGTGTCGCGAGGCGCTCGATCCCGGGCGTGCTGCGAGCAGGACCTGCAGGGTTCCGTCGCCGCCGTCGGCCACCGGAACTGCGATCGGGCGTGCGCCCGCGTCCGCGACTCCCCGGCCCAGGGCGATCGCGGCGGCCCGGGCGCTCAGCGTCCCCTTGAACGCATTGGGCGCGCAGACCGCAACGGGGATCGCGCTCAGGGGGCGGTCAGTGCCGCGGCTGCGCAGGATGCGCAGGTGCCGTAGAAGTCCAGGGCATCGTGGTCGAGCGCGAAACCGTACCCGCCGCGGACGGCGTCGATGAGCTGGTTGACCGCCGTGTCATCGATCTCCGTTGTCGAGCCGCACACGCGGCAGACGAGGTGGTGGTGGTGGTTGTCGGCGCACGAGGTGTACACGTGGACGTGGCCCTCGGCCTCGAAGCGCTGGGCAAGACCGGCTTCCACGAGAAAATCGAGCGTGCGGAAGACGGTCGCTCGCCCCAGCATCGGATGCTCGATGCGCAGCGACTCGTACAGCTCCTGCGCGCTGACGGTATGACGTGCGCGGGCGAGCGCACCCGCAACGATCATCCGTTGCAGGGTCAGCCGATGTCCCTGTGCGGCGAGCCGGTCGGCGACGCTGGTCCCGGCCGAGACGGGCATCAGCTCACCCGCCGCACCCAGGTGTCTGGGTGTCGCAACTCGTCGAGTGTCGGCATCATCGCCGCCGACTCCCAGACCCGGTTGAGCGTGGTCAGGCCGGCGCGATCGAAGACGCCGACGCAGAACTGCTCGCCGATCTCGTACTGGCGCATCTTGATCTCCAGGCCGGTGATGCTGAGGATCAGACGCTCGATCGGACCGCGTTGACGGCGCCGCAGCTGCATTGCCGCCTCGAGACGGTCCGCCCCGTGCACCGCGTGGCGGCCCGCCCTGTGCATCAGGAAATTGCTGTATCCCTCGAGGACGCTCATCACCGCCTGGACGTGGCTGATGGCTCGGAGCTGCTCGCGGACGGTGTCGGGAAGCCTGCGCACCATCTGGCGCGACGGCAGCAGCGTCGTACCGTCCGCCGACAGCGCGTCGAGCATCAGCCCGCGCATGAGCTCCTCGAGATGCGCGCTCAGCCACGGGTGCAGCTCGAACTGCCACGCGTGGGTCAGCTCATGCAGGATGAGCCAGGGGCGCAGTTCGGTGCCCCCGAGCGAGAGATCACGCTCGATGCCCGCGATGTTCGGCTCCACGAGATAGAGCGCGGTCGTCTTCGCGGCATCCCCGGCAGCGACCTCGAGCGAGAGCACGGGGTCGTACTGGCCGAGCACGCGGCGCGACATGATGCCGAACAACTCGCCCACGTACCGGTCGAGCACCCGCCTGCTCAGCCCGGTTGCTATCGACTCCGGCACGGTCGCCCGGAGCCGTTCGACGGGAGCCAGGAGGCGCCGGATCATCCCGAGGTTCGCGTCGATGAAACCCACGCGGTCCAGTGCCATGAAGCGCGGGTACGCCGTGAGCGGGACCTCGCAGATCTCGGTCATGTACGGCGCCACGCGCGCCGCCATCTCCGCGTATGCCGTCTCGAGGGCGGCGACGTCCAGCCGGCGCTGCGCCGCCACCCCGGTCCGGGCCACCGCGATGCTGCGGACGCCCTCCCAGTCGACCAGCCGTCGCGGCGCGTCGACCTGGGGCCGGAGAAAGGCACGAGCCGACAGCACGGCCCCAGCCCCGACCGCTCCGACGGTCAGGGCCCTCCGGACGACGTCGGCTCGAGTTGCCGGGCTCATGGTTCGATCATACGGGGGGATCGCCGCAGACCCCGACCTACATCGAGGAACCGGCCCGCCCGTCGATGTACACCGGATGCTCGGGCGGCTTGCCTTCGAGCCAGTACGCGTCCAGGCGCTCGTCGCTCCAGCCCCGCCCGCGGAGGAAGGGCTCGTCGAGGATCTGCTGCCCGGTGAGCGTCGGCGGCTCGGTGCCGATGATCTCCATCATCGCGTCGCAGAGGATCGCCGGCGATCGCCACTGGCTCCGGTCACCAAGGCCCCAGTTGATGCTGGCGAGGCTCTCGATGATGGTCACGGGCCAGAGCGAGTTGCACGCGATCCCGTCCGACTCATGCTCCGCCGCGATCCCGATCGCCATGCGGGTCATCCCCATCTTCGTGGTCATGTACGCGACATGCCCGGGACTCGGCGTGGTGGTGATCGGCGGCGAGCACATGATGATGTGGCCCCAGTTGCGCTGCACCATGTGCGGCAACGCGTAATACGCGCAGAGATACGCAGCGCGCACGTTGACCTCCCACATCAGGTCGTAGCGTTTTGGCGGCGTCTGCAGGACAGGCTGCCACCAGAGCGCGCCCGCATTGTTGATGAGGATGTCGATGCGTCCGAAGCGCTCCATGGTCGCGTCGACCATCGCCTTGACCTCGTCCTCGTGACGCACGTCGACACGCGCCGCAAGTGCGGTGCCACCGGCGGACTCGATCTCTCCGACGACGGTGTGGATGCTGCCGGGAAGCTTCTCCGTGCCCGCTTCGGACTTGCCGGTGATCACCACCGCTGCGCCCTCAGCAGCGAGGCGCAGCGCCATCGCGCGGCCGATGCCGCGGCTCGAGCCGGTGACGACCGCGACCCGTTCGTCGAGTGGGCGGGATGCACTCATCGGCGCGCATCATATGCGGCGCGACACGGGTCGCAGACGTGACGTTCGTCGTTGAGGGAGCAGGAAATGGGCAGGGATGTCGTGAAGTGGCTGGGGGCCCTCTTCGCGGTGGTCGGCAGCGCCGGATTCGCGTACGGCTTCGTCGTCCTCATCTCGAACGGCAACTGCGGGTGCTCGTCAGACGGGTTCTGCTCCGGGCCGCCGTGCCCGCCTGCTGACAACCTCGGCTTCCTCGGCCTCTTTGCGGGGATCTGGATCGCCGTGATCGGCATCATCATGATGAGCGTCGCCGCTTCGCGCGCGAAGGCGGCGAAGGGGCGGCAGCAGTTCGCCGGCGGGACCGGCGCATACACGGGCTCGCCGCTCGCATCGCCGGCAGGAACGCCCGGCGCCGCCGGGCTGACCTTCGCGTCGATGGGCGGTTCATTCGGCGCCACGCCGGGTGCTCCCGGGACGGCGTTGGCGACAGTCGTACCGGACGGACCCGGATTCGCGCTCCCAGGCGCCAACGCCGCACCGGCGCCGGGCTCGGCCGAGGCGATTCTCGCGGCGGACGCGGCGGCGGGTGTGCCGTCGCAGCAGGCCGCTCCGGGTGATGCGACCGGCCGCCTGCAGGAGTTGGACGCGCTGAAGGCACAGGGAGTCGTCAACGACGCCGAGTACGCCGCGCAACGTCAGCGGATTCTCGACTCGATCTGAGCGTTCAGGCTGACGCGCGCGGCGATCTCGTTGACGATCTCACCGAGCTGGTCGCTGAGTGCGCCGGGAAGCCGTCGCCGGAGGATCTCGGCGACGCCCGTGTAGTACCAGAGCTGCTGCGCCGGGTCAGAGACGGTGAATCGCTGCCACACCACGTCACCCTCCGACCGGAGGTCGGCGAGGACCGAGCTGGCGTTGTGGACCTTGTCGCAGGCTGACACCAGCAGCACGTCGCCGTCCGCGTCCTCATCGAGGTGCTCGAGGTAGCGCTCTTTGCGCTCGCGCCACGCCAGCTTGGGCTTCCCCGGCACGGCCACCGCGTCACTGCACGCCATCACAATCTGCGCGACGCGACTGCCGAATTCCTGCTGGATGATGGCGTGCGTCGCCTCGCCGTCGACCGAGTCCTCGACGGAGTCGTGCAGCAGCGCGGCGATGGCGACGTCCTCATCCGCACCGTGCTCGAGCGCGAGCGCGGAGACGGCCATGACGTGTGCCATGTACGGGATGCCGGTCTTCTTGCGGAGCTGCTGCCCATGCACCAGGTATGCCAGCGCAAAGGCGGCGGCGAACCGGCTGGTCAGCATCGGGGTGGCATCGCTCCGTTCGGGCACGCCGTCATTGTGGGTCCGACGCGATACGTGAGGAGGGGAGCCTGGCGCGAGCGCCAGAATGGCGCGTGCGCTTCTATCTGGGCCATCGGCTTCCGGGAGGGTTCTGGGCGGGGTTCTCGACGTATGCGAAGCGTCCGCACCAGGCGGTCCGTCAGGCTGCGCGCGCCACTGGTGGGATCGGATGCGCAGGGTATGTGGTGCTTGCGGTGGTGGTGGCGCTGAGCATCGCGTACTGGTACATCAGCGTCCCGATCGTCCTGTTGACCGCCATCGCGGTGGGGGTGACGGTCCATCGCCACCACGTGCAGCGCGAGCGTCAGGTGACGTCACGGGTGGTGGCGTCCTCGCAGGCGACACCTGCGCAGGCTGTGGTGCAGCAACGCGTGCCTCGCCCTGCGCGGACACCGCCGCTCACGATGCCGGCGGACACCTTCAAGGTCGGGTCGCTCGTCCACCTGGAGAAGGGCGGCACCCGGGCCACGTACTTCGTCGACCACGGCCGCACGCCGGACGAGATCGTCCTCAAGCGCGTCACCCCCACGCCATCGGGACCCGATGCCTGACAGCGCCCTGCTCGGGCTCGTCGTCGACCGGATCGCGTCCCATCCACCGACGGACGGTGCCGGCGATCTGATCCTTGCCGCCTTTGACGGCGCAGATGCTGTTGATGCCGCGTTGCGAGGTCAGCCCGGTCCCGCAACCGCGGGTACGAAGGCCGCGCCGGCGGCGCCGCCGGCTGTCTACCTCACCGCAATCGAAGTCGAAGGGTTCCGTGGCATCGGTCCGCCGGCGACGCTGGCGATCGACCCCGGTCCCGGGCTCACGTTGATCGTCGGCCGCAACGGCTCGGGGAAATCGTCGTTCTCCGAGGCGCTGGAGATGGTGTTGCTGGGCACGAACCAGCGCTGGGAGCAACGCGTCAAGGTCTGGCGTGACGGGTGGCAGAACCTGCATCACCGGCATACACGTGTTGTCGCGAAGTTCACCGTCGATGGGCGCAGGCAGCCGATGGAGGTCGCCCGCGTCTGGAAGGACGGCGACGGCGTCGACGGCTCGACGCTCTCCATCGACGGCAAGCCGGCGACGCCTGACATGCTCGGGTGGTCGTCGCAGCTCGCCGGCTATCCACCACTGCTCTCGCACAACGAGTTGGAGCACGCGCTCGATCGTGAGCAGTCGAAGCTGTATGACGCGCTGGCGGGCATCCTCGGCCTCGGCGACCTCGCGGCCGCGCAACAGGTGCTGCGCGAGGCGCGGCTCGGGCGCGAGCGCGATGTCAAGGCTGCGCGGGACTCGCTCCCGGCGTTGCGCGCGCTCCTCGAGCACACCACCGATGAGCGGGCGGACCTTGTGCGCGCCGCACTGGCGAAGAAGGCCTGGGATCTCGACTCTGTCGCGAGCACCGTCGGTGGCGACGCGGAGAGCGACGAGCACGTGGTGCTCCGGAAGCTCCGGGATCTTGCGGGTCTGCCTGTTCTCGATCGCGAGAAGCTCAATGCGGCCACAACGGAATTACGCGATGCGAATGCTGCGGCCGAGCGGCTCCGCGGCACGGATGCGGGCAGGGCGGATGAGGTGGCCGCTCTCCTGCAGCAGGCACTCGACGTGCACGCGCATGCTGAGGGGGAGCGCTGTCCCGTCTGCGGCACCGAGGGTGTGCTGACGTACCAGTGGCGCGTGCAGGCACGCGACCAGGTGATCGCACTCCGTGCCGGGGCGGCAGAGGTCCGTGCGGCGCGCGCGATGCTGGCAACGTCGCTGCGTCAGGCGCGACAGTTGGTCACCGCGCCGCTCGTGGCGCTGCGCGACGGAGCGGGTGCCGGCATCGACATCACGGCGGTGGTCGGGCTCTGGGAGCGATGGGCGGATGTCGCTGCGGAGGACGACGCTCTCTCCCTCGCGAGCCATCTCGAGACACACGGGCCGCCGCTCATCGCCGCCGTCGCCGATCTGCGGAGAGCCGCCGCCGCCGAGCTCGAGCGACTGGAGCGTGCCTGGCGTCCGGCGGCCGATGCGATCGCGCTCTGGCTCCCGCTCGGGCGCCGCGCGCAGGGTGCGGAGCACGAGGTGGGGCGACTCAAGGAAGCGGAGCGCTGGATGAAGGACGCGCATGACGAGTTGCGCGACGAGCGTTTCGGGCCGATCGCCGGTGCGGTGCAGGCGAACTGGACGGAGTTGCGTCAGGACAGCAATGTCTCGCTCGGCGAGCTGCGTCTGCTCGGGGCGTCAACGCAGCGCCGGCTTTCACTCGACGTCAAGGTCGATGGTGAGGACGGGTCCGCGCTCGGCGTGATGAGCCAGGGCGAGCTGAACTGCCTCGCGTTGTCACTGTTCCTTCCCCGCGCGTCGATGCCCGAGTCGCCGTTTCGATTTGTGGTCATCGACGATCCCGTGCAGGCGATGGACCCGGCAAAGGTGGCAGGTCTCGCAACCGTCCTCGCGCGCGCAGCGAAGGAGCGACAGGTCATCGTGCTCACGCACGACATGCGCCTCGAAGAGGCGATGCGCGTGCTCGACATCCATGCGACGGTCATCGAGGTGGCCCGACGCGAGCAGTCGGTTGTGGAGTTGCGCCGCATCCAGGATCCGGTGCGGCGCTACATCGACGACGCGTTTGCCGTCGCGATGAGCAGGGACGTCCCGGAAGCAGCGCTGCGTGTGGTGCCAGGTTTCTGCAGGATGGCGCTCGAGGCCGCCGCGTCGATGACGGCAACACGGCACCTGCTCCATGAGGGCAGGACATACGCCGAGGTACGGGCGACACTCGGCAAGCCGACGACATTGAACATGTGGCTGGCGCTGGCACTGTTGCACGATCCGGCGCGAGCCGGCGACGTGTCCCCGTACCTGGAGAAGCAGTACCCGTGGGCGGTCGATGCGGTGCGGGAGTGCAACCGCGGCACCCACAGCGGCACGGTGTACGGCGACATGATCGGGTTCATCCGCAGCGTCGAGCGTCTGACGACATCGATGCTCGCGGACCGCTGACGATGCCCGCGCGAGGAGTGGCCGACGCACATGCGCTCGTTTCGGCTGCACGCGACCTCATCAAGGACGACGATGCGTCCACTGCGGGATTGTGGCCGAGGGCCGCCGCGCTGCTTGCCCGCCAGGGACTCGAGCTCGCGATGGCGCGGTTATGGCAGGCGACCGCGCCCGGACTGGAGCGGACGTCGACCCGCTGTCAGTTGCTCTGCATCGGCGACATGCTCAATGACCGGAAGCTTGGAGGACGCGCGACGCTCACCTGGCATTCACTGTCCAACGCGTGTCACCACCGTGTGTACGAGTTGCCGCCGACCGCCGGCGAGCTCAACGATGCGCTCGAGACGGTGTGGGACCTTGCCGAGGCTGTCGAGCGGCTGCGGGGCAGGATGCGAACCTGACCCGGCCGGCGCCTCACGCCGCGACAGGCATGTGTCGCAGAGCTACGGGAAGGTGAGGGCCGGAGATCCGTGGCGGGGTAGCGAAGTGAGGAAGAAGCGATGCTCAGGAAGGTGGAACCCATCACCCTCGGGTGCGACGTTCGCATCGAGGGCGACAACATCGCCGTCACGGGTCTCTCTCTGCACGACGCCGAGCTGGCGGCGTACGTGGCGGACCATCCCGAGGTCGATCGTCCGGCTGTCGTCGAGCGCGGGCTCAAGGTTGGTCTGATGGCGCTCCGGAATGCGGGCGTGACCATCAACGTCGATTTCGTCGCCCGCGAGTTCGAGCGCCTGATGCACCGCACCGACGAGTCGCATGACAGGGCCGCAGCGGCGCTGAACCTCGCCCTGCGCGACACGTTCGCGGCGAAGGACGGCACGCTGCCGCGGACGCTCGAGACGTTCCTCGGCGCCGACGGCACGTTGCGCCGCCTGGTGGACGACCTGTTCGACGAGGAACGCCGCGACAGTGCGATCGGTCGCATGCGCACGCTGCTCGCGGGGTACTTCGACGGCGACGGCGCGATCATCAGCCGGATGCTCGATCCCCGGCTCGCGGGCAGTCCGCTGCACGGGTTTCGCAGCGAGATGCGCGAGATGCTGAAGGACGTCAGCGATCGCCTGGTCAGACTCGAGGCAGCCCGCGACGCACGCGCCGACGAGCGTGAGCGGGGCACCGCCAAGGGACTCGATTTCGAGGATGCCGTCGAGGCACGACTCAGCACGTTGCTCCGTGGGACCGGCGACCTCGTCGAGCAGACCGGCACTGCTGTCGGCAACAGCGTGCGCAGTCGCAAGGGCGACTTCTTGATCACCCTCGACCCGTCCTGGACACGCGGGTTGGCGGTGTGCGTCGCCGTTGAGGCCAAGAGTGGTCGCGTCGGGCTCGCCAAGCTGTGCCGCGATCTCGACGAGACGCGGCACAATCGAGGCGCCGCGGTGGCAGTCGCGGTCTACCGCGCCGGCAATGCACCGGCGGGG
>JBAUTG010000023.1:0-20931 GCA_049582105.1 Candidatus Dormiibacterota bacterium
AGCCGCCGTCTGCTCGTCGCGCGACTCGGCAGCCATCAGAACTTGAAGTTGTCGGCCCAGACCTGCAGCAGCGACTCGTCACCGGAAACGGTCAACTCCTCGGTGCCCCGCCGGTTCATCGACCAGAGGTACAGATCGGATGCCGTCCCGCGCACTTCGCAATGCCCGCGTCCGCGATCCGTCGTGACCTCGACATGGTCGCCCAGGATGACGCTCCAGGTGGCCACGCCGTCGATCGGAGCGATTCGGAGGATCCGGCCCTGCCCCTCGGGAGCGCTCGCGCGCCGGGTGGCAAGCGCAAGCCATTCATCGAACGCGTCGAGTGCATCCACCGTCGTCAATGGCGTGATCGGTCCGTGTGCCGATTCCGCATCACAGCGATGGATCGCCGTCTCGTTCGCCTGCCGGCGCGCCCAGAACGCGAGCGCGCCGGGCGCGGGACCCCAGAACCAGAAGGAATCATCCGGCGACGCGGACTCGAGCACGTTGACGAGCGCGACGCAGCCCTCGAGATACCAGACGAGCAGCGCGTCAGGATCGGCCGGTCCCTCGGAATCGCGTTGCAGCCGCTGTTGAATCCGCTCGCCGACGATGGTCGCGGCCCAGCGGTGGACGTCACCGATGTGACGCAGCAGCGCCTCGACGTCCCATCCCGGGCATCCGGGCACGGCGTCGTCGAGCGGACCGGCTTCGGCGGCTCGCGCAAGCGCCTCTCCCTCGGCTCGTACCCGTGCAATCTGCTGGTCGATGTCCACGGGTGGAGTCTCGCACCGCCATCGCACGCGCCGCCTCGTCACAGGTCGTCTGCCCAAATTGACACCCATACGGTGCGGACGGAAGATTGGTTTCCGGCCTGCCCGGACGTCTCGCGACGGGCCTCGGTCTACGTGGAGGTATGGACGTGAACGATGACGTGTTGCGATCCACGATCGAAGAACGGGTCACGCCCGGCAAACGCCTCGGACGCCACATCGTCCACGACCCGCGCTCCCGGAACTTCCCCGCAGACCGGGCGCCGGCGATCGTCAGCGTGACCCACCAGGCGGTCGGACTCCCGCTCAACCAGGGTGACATCGGCTCATGCACCGCAAATGCGTTGTGCGGGGCCCTGAACTCCGCGCCCGACTTCACCGGCGGCACGCCGCGCAACGAGCAGAACGCGATTCAACTCTACGAGCTCGAGACGCGACTCGAGGGACACCCGTACCCACCGAACGACCCAGGCGGCAGCGGCCTCGAGGTCTGCAAAGCGGCGAAGGAGCTGGGCTGGATCTCTTCGTACAAGCACGCCTTCGGTCTCGAGCACGCACTGCTCGCACTGGTGCTGCGACCGGTGATCACCGGCATCAACTGGTACACGAGCTTCGACACTCCATCCGCGGAGGGGCTCGTCGCGATCGCCACCGGCGCCACGGTGCGAGGCGGCCACGAGGTCGTCGCCGATCAGATCGATGCGCCGAACAAGCTCGTCTGGCTCTGGAACAGCTGGGGCGTGGCCTTCGGCGTGGGTGGACGTTTCTGCATGTCGTTCGACACGTGGCAGCAGTTGCTCGAACAGACCGGTGACGTCACTGTCCCCCTTCCCTGACCGGGTCCACGTTCGCACCGTCGAAGGCGCCGAGGCGCGGGCACTCCTCGACGAACTCGCCGCCGTGCTCGAGGACTGCGTCGCCGGTGGCGCGTCGGTCAACTACATGTTGCCGTTCTCGCGCGACCAGGCGCGCGACGCCTTCGAAGGCATGGTCACCGAGGTGGAACTGGGCCGCCGCCTGCTGCTCTGCGCGTTCGCGGGCGACGAGCTCGTCGGGACCGTCCAGGTCGTCACCGCGCTCCCGCCGAACCAACCGCATCGCGGGGAGATCGCAAAGCTCCTCGTGCGCCGCGACACGCGCAGGCGAGGCATCGCGCAGCGGCTCATGGCGCACGCCGAGGCCGAGGCTCGCAGGGCCGGCAAGACGCTGCTCCTGCTTGACACGGTGACCGGGGGAGACGCCGAGCGGCTCTACGCGCGCATGGGATGGACCAGGGTTGGCGTGGTACCCGGCTTCGCGCTCTCCCCCGACGGACGTCCGTGCGATACGACCTACTTCTACAAGTCGATCGGGCGGTGACCCTGTGGATAACCGGGTACGGTGTGGATAACTAGACGAGATCCCGGCCCGGGCTCACCATGTGCAGGGGATCGATCAGGTCCGTGAACTCGCGCGCGAGCCCGCTGCGCACCGCCTCTCCGCTCACCGCCGCAGCGACCGCCGGCGCCACGTCGCGGTTGAACACCGATGGGATGATGTACTCGGGCTGGAGGTCGTCGCCGACCACACCCGCGATCGCCCGCGCTGCTGCGAGCTTCATGCCGTCGGTGATCTGCTGCGTCCCGCTGTCGAGCAGGCCGCGGAAGAATCCCGGAAAGCAGAGCACGTTGTTGATCTGATTGGGATAGTCGCTGCGCCCTGTCGCGATGACCGCAGCGACCCCCTCGATGGCCTCGGGTTGCACCTCCGGCTCGGGATTCGCCAGTGCGAACACGACGGGATTCGGTGCCATGCGGCGCACGAGGCCGGGGTCGAGCGCCCCTCCGACGCTCGTACCGATGAACACATCGGCTCCGTCCAGTGCATCACCAAGATCCCCGCGGAGGTGCATGCGGTTGGTGGCTGTCGCATACGCGCGTTGCGCATCGCTCAAACCGGGCATGTCCGCACTGAGAATGCCCTGGCGATCGACGCCGACGATGTCGCCGACGCCGGCCGCGAGGAGCAGCTGCGACACCGCGGTCCCCGCGGCACCGACACCGAGGCACACGATGCGAACGTCCTCGAGCCGCTTGCCGACGATGGTGAGCGCATTGATGAGCGCAGCACTCACCACGATCGCGGTCCCATGTTGATCGTCGTGGAACACCGGAATGTCGAGGCTCGCTGCGAGCCGGCGCTCGATCTCGAAACAGCGGGGCGCGGCGATGTCCTCGAGGTTGATCCCTCCGAAGATCGGCGCGACGTTGATGACCGTCGCGACGATCTCGTCGACATCCTGCGTGTCGAGGCAGAGCGGGAAGGCATCCACATTGCCAAACTCCTTGAAGAGCATGGCCTTCCCCTCCATGACGGGGATCGCCGCCGCGGGTCCGATGTTGCCGAGCCCGAGGACGGCGCTGCCATCGGTGATGATCGCGACCGCATTGCGCTTGATGGTGAGATTCCGCGCGCGTCGCGGATCCTCCACGATCGCCATGCAGATCCTGGCGACACCTGGCGTGTACACCATCGACAGGTCATCGCGTGTGCGGATCGGGTGCCGCGCGGTCACCTCGATCTTGCCACCCAGGTGCGCGAGGAACGTGCGGTCCGAGTATTCGAGCACCTCGACCCCGGACACCTCTGACATGCGTTGAATGAGTTGCTGCGCGTGATCGGCGTCGGCTGCGAGCACGGTGATGTCGCGCACGATGCCGTCGCGTTCGACACGCACGATGTCGACGGCTCGGATGTCGCCACCGACACTCCCGATGGCGGAGGTGAGCTGGCCGAGCATGCCCGGCCGGTTGACGATCCGGCACCGCGCGGTGAACGCGAAACTCGCCGACGGGTGCTGAATCATCGCGGGCACTCGGCCCCCATCCGGCTCATCCCGCAGTGGTTGGCGCGACCATGGCTCTTTCCTCCCGCGAGACTCTTGGACGGAGTGACGAGAGCCGCTCCTCGCTCGACGCACGACTTATAGCCGATCCACGCTCGCGTTCGTCCCGCGAGCCTCCGCCCGCGAGCCGCTAGTCTCTGACGTTGCGCATGGATGTGGCAGCAACCGTCCGCGATATCGAGACCGCGACACGCGCGTGCGGCACTTCGGCGCGCGCCGCCGGAGAACGGCAATACCTGAAAAGTGATCTCGAGCATCTCGGCGCCACGGTCTCGGACATCCGCCGGGTGGCCAGGGGCACGGCAGCCGCGCACCCGGATATCGCCCACGACGAGCTCATGGACCTGGTCGGTAGCCTCTGGTCGCGCCCGGTTCACGAGTCACGCATGGCCGCGGTGATGCTGCTCGAGTTGTTCCCGAAGCTGCTCCGGCTCGACGACCTCGACACCGTCGAGCTGATGATTCGCGGCTCGCGCACATGGGCATATGTCGACGCCCTCGCGGGGCATGTTGCGGGTGGTCTCGTGACTCGCTTCCCGGAATCGTCGGCGTGGCTGGACCGCTGGGCGGTCGACGTCAACTTCTGGATCCGGCGGTCCGCGCTGCTTGCCCTGCTCGACTCGGTCAAACGCGGAGAGCGCTTCGACCAGTTCGGCGGGTACGCCGATTCGATGCTCGCCGAGAAGGAGTTCTTCATCCGCAAGGCGATCGGACGGGTGCTGCGCGAGACCGGCAAGAAGCATCCCGACGAGGTCTACGGGTGGGTGCTGCCGCGCGCGAGCCGGGCTTCCGGCGTGACCCTTCGGGAAGCGGTGCGATACCTCTCACCGGCGCAGCGCTCGGCGATTCTCGAGGCGTCAGGGCGGCAATCACGTTAGGCTTGCTCCGAATACTTCATGTGATGTATTATCGCTGGCATGAAGCAACGTGCCGACCTCCTGGAACGGCTGGAAGCCGCGCAGACCGAACTGCGCCGGCGGTTCTTTGAAACCGTCTCTCCGAGCCTTCACCAGGACCTCGCTGAATTCGATGGCATCACCGTCCATCAGATGGAGGTCGTCCGGCGCCTGCTCCTGGGCGACGGCATGACGATGCGGGAGGTCGCCGAGGCTCAGGGCATCGGGCTGAGCGGTGCCACCCAGCTGGTGGATCGCCTGGAGCGTCGCGGGCTGATCACCCGGGTCCGTGACATCCACGATCGGAGGGTGCAACACGTTGTGCCGACCGAGCGCGCACGAGACCTCGCCGCGCGCTTCAAGACCGGCATGCGCCGGGCATCCCAGGAGGTGTTCACGGCATTGAACGATGAGGAGCTCCAGACCTACGTCGCCCTGACCGAGCGCATCGCGGCAGCCGCACACGACCGCGCGGACTCACAGCTTCGGAGGGCGACGGCATGACCCAGCGCCAGATCTATGCCGTCCTCGGAGCGCTCATGCTCGGGATGTTGCTGGCGGCACTGGACCAGACGATCGTCGCCACCTCGCTCCCGACCATCGTCGGCGACCTCGGCGGCTTGAATCAGCTCTCCTGGGTCGTCACGTCGTATCTGCTCGCCTCGACCGTCTCGACTCCGCTCTACGGGAAGCTCGGCGACCTCTACGGACGCAAGTCGCTGTTCCAGCTGGCGATTGTCATCTTCATCGCGGGCTCCATGCTCGCTGGTCTCTCGCAGAACATGGTCGAGCTCATCGCGTTCCGCGCCGTCCAGGGCATCGGGGCCGGTGGCCTGATGGTCGGTGCGCAGGCGATCATCGGCGACGTCGTCCCACCTCGCGAGCGCGGTCGCTACCAGGGATGGATGGGCGGAGTCTTCGCGCTGGCGAGTGTTGCCGGTCCGCTCATCGGTGGATTCCTCACCGATGATGTGTCGTGGCGCTGGATCTTCTACATCAACGTTCCCATCGCGGCGATCGCCCTCTTCGTCACGGCAACAGTGTTGAAGACGCACACGCGCCGCGTGTCGCACAGCATCGACTGGCTCGGCGCATTCTTCCTCGCGGCGGGCGCCTCCGCGCTGATCCTCCTCACCACGCTGGGTGGAACCACCTACGCGTGGGATTCGCTCGAGATCGTCGGCCTCGCGGTGATCGGCGTCGTGATGCTCGCCGGGTTCGTGGTCGTCGAGCGTCGCGCGTCGGAGCCGATTCTCCCGTTCCGGCTCTTCCGCATCCAGGTGTTCAACGTCGCGAGCGGCGTCGGCTTCGTCATCGGATTCGCCATGTTCGGCGCGATCACGTTCCTGCCCGTGTTCCTGCAGCTTGTCGACGGCGCGAGCGCGACGAGCTCCGGCCTCAACATCCTTCCGCTGATGGCCGGCCTGCTCACCGCGTCGATCACGAGCGGGCAGCTCATCAGCAGGTATGGCCGGTACAAGATCTTCCCGGTCGTCGGCACCGCTCTTGCAGCGCTCGGCGTCTTCCTGCTGTCGACGATCGACCCGCAGACGCCGCGCGTCTTCCTGTCGTTCTACATGGTCCTCCTCGGTCTCGGTCTCGGCTGTGTGATGCAGGTGCTCGTCATCGCCGTGCAGAACGCCGTCGAGCAACGCGACCTCGGCGTCGGCACCAGCTCGGCGACGTTCCTCCGCTCGATGGGCGCGTCGTTCGGTGTTGCCATCTTCGGCGCCATCTTCAGCAACCAGCTCGCGTCGAATCTGCGCAAGAACCTGCCCGCCAGCGCGTTGCAGCACGGGATCAACCCGTCGTCGCTCGAGGGAAACCCCGCCTCCCTCGCGCATCTGCCACCCGCGATTCACACCGGGCTCATCAACGCGGTCTCCGAGTCCCTGCATGTCGTCTTCCTCGCTGCAGTGCCGATCCTGGTGATCGCGTTCCTGCTCACGCTGCTGATCAAGGAGGTCCCGCTCCGCACCCATGCGCGTGGCATCCCGGCGGCGAACGAGCCTGCCGGTGTCACCCTGGAAGCCGATACCGGTGGTCCGATTCCCGTCGAAGCGGGCGTCGGGTCGGACCTGAGCTAACCGCCCAGCAGACGGGGCCAGGCGAGGCCGGCGACAACACCGGCGGCGAAGAGCAGGTAGCGGAACACCCAGGTCACGAGACCGCCTTCGCGCTCGGCCACCTGGCGCGGCGCGAAGATGAGCATCGCGTAGAACACACCCGAGAATGCGACCAGGAAGCCGCCTGCTGCGAGCGCCGTACCCGGGTTGGCCACCGCCGCCGCGGGCGTCGCGCTCCCCGGCTCCCCGGTGATCGCTGCGATGAACGTCCAGAACAGGCCGCCGGAGACCAGGATGAACGGCGTGACGAGGATCCGCCTCAACGGCGCTGCGAGTGGCGGAACCGCAACGTGCACGACGACCATGCCGGCCAGTGCGGCGATCACGATGAACCCGCCAACGCCCGATGCAAGGTCGAGGGCGGTGAATCCGCTGATGGTGACGAGCAGGATTGCTCCCACCAGCGGGCCGATCGCGCCGCCCGTGATGAGTGACGGCCTGCTTGCGGCGATATCGGCGGGTGTGCGGCGCGCCGCGAGACAGACGAGCGCTCCGGCCACGGCCAGAACGCGCAGTGCCCCGAGGAGTGGCGCACCCGAGTCGAATGGACCGCCGCCACCTTGCGCTCGGAACAGCAGCGGCGTCACCACCGACACCCATGCCGCGAGCAACCAGTCCTCGCCGGCCAGCATCGCCGCGTAGCGGCGCGACGGCGGCCGCGAAGGCGCAGTCGGTGCCTCGCTCACTGCCCCCGGATCTGTCGTCATGGCATCGGATTCTCGCCGACGCCGCCTCCGCACTGAGCCTCCTGCCGGTCCGGCTACACTCGCCCCATGCCTGCCATGCAACCGAAGCGCGTGGCTCTGGCCGTCGGCTTTGCAATTGTGGCGGCCACCGCGACCGCACGGGTTCTCGCGATGCGCCGTGAACTGGCAGCCGACGGCGAGGAGTGGGATTCGGTCCCCGGTTCGCTGAAGACCAGGTCCAGCGTCGCGGTCTCGGGGAGCGTGCTCACGGTCAACAGCGCCGCCATCGCGGGCAGCGTCGCGACCCGGCGATCGGCTGCGGTTGCCGGCTCCGCGGTGACCACCGACTCGTCCGCTGTCGCCGGCTCGGCGATGACGGCATCGTCGGTCGCGGTCGCCGGGAGCGCCGCCACGACGATGAGCGCGGCGGTCGCGGGCAGCGCGCTGACGGTGGCCAGCGCCGCCGTGAGCGGCAGCGTCGCGACCCTCTTCGGCGCGGCGATCCGGCGCTGCGTCCTCACGCTGGCCTGTCTGCGCTGCACACGATGCATCGCCTGTGTCGGCTGCGCGGACTGTGTCGGCTGTATCGGGTGCGTCGGATGCAGCGGCCTGCGCGGGGCTGTCGGCAAGGTGGGCGTCAGCGCCCGGTGATCGCCCCTCGGCTTGCCGAGGATACGGTCGCCGCGTACTTGGCGAACACGCCCGTCGTGAAGCGCGGCGGCGGCGGCGTCCAGGTCGCGAGTCGCGCGTTGATCTCCGCGTCGTCGACCTCGACATCGATCCGCCGCCGTTCGACGTCGATGTTCACGACGTCGCCGTCGCGGATCACCGCAAGCGGGCCGCCACGAGCGGCTTCGGGGGCCATGTGGGCGACCATGAAACCGTGGGTCGCGCCTGAGAATCGGCCGTCGGTGATCAACGCGACGGTGTCGCCCAGCCCCGCGCCGACGATCGCGCCCGTCACGCCGAGCATCTCGCGCATGCCGGGTCCCCCGATCGGCCCCTCGTACCGGATGACGAGCACGTCACCCGCGCGAATCGTGCCGTCGCGAACCGCTGCGAACGCGTCCTCCTCGCTGTCGAAGACGCGCGCAGGTCCCCGATGCGAGACGCGATCGTGGCCTGCAAGCTTGACCACGCAGCCTTCAGCGGCGAGGTTTCCGCGCAGCACCGCGATGCCGCCATGCGAGCGCAGCGGAGCGTCCGAGGTGCGGATCACCTCCTGACCGGGCGTCTCCACCGCGGCCGCCGCGACCTCGGCCAGTGTCCGGCCGTCGACGGTGCGGGCATCGCCGTGGAGCAGACCCAGCTCGATGAGCCGCTCCATGAGCACCGCAAGACCGCCGGCCGCAAAGAGGTCGGTCGCCACGAACCGGCCGCCCGGCCTGAGGTCGGCAAGGATCGGCGTTCGCGCGCAGATCGCGTCCATCTCGTCGATGTCCATCGGCACGCCGGCCTCGGCCGCGATCGCGAGGAGGTGCAGGACGGCGTTGGTCGAGCCCCCGGTCGCCGAGAACGACGCGACGGCGTTCTCGAGCGCCTCGCGGGTGACGAGGGAGCGAGGGTTCACACCCCGGCGCACGAGGTCGACCGCCAGACGCCCGGCCGCCTCGGCGACGCTGCCCTTGTCCGGGTGGGTCGCGGGCACCGCGTTGGCACCGGGAGGCGAGAGTCCCAGGAACTCCAGCGCCATGCTCATCGTGTTCGCGGTGAACTGCCCGCCGCACGCTCCCGCGCCCGGGCACGCGTGCTCCTCGACAGCTCGCAATTCGGCGGCGTCGATGCGGCCGGCGTTGAAGGCACCGACTGCCTCGAACACATCCTGAACGGTCAGATCTTGGTCGCGAAGCCGTCCGGGCTGGATGGTGCCGCCGTAGAGCGCAAGGCCCGGGATGTCCAGCCTGCACAGGGCCATCGCTCCGGCAGGGATCGTCTTGTCGCACCCGACGATGAGCACGATCCCGTCGAAGCTGTGGCCGCGCGTGACGAGCTCGATGGAGTCCGCGATCACCTCGCGAGAGACGAGCGATGCCTTCATCCCCTGCGTCCCCATGGTCACGCCGTCACTCACGGCGATGGTGTTGAACTCCATGGGCGTTCCACCGGCGGCCCGCACACCTGCCTTCACCCGCTCGGCGAGCTCGCGATGGTTCCAGTTGCACGGCATGGTCTCGATCCAGGAGTGCCCGACGCCGATGATCGGACGCTCGAGATCCTCACGACTGAATCCGATGGCGCGAAGCATCGCGCGCGCGGGCGCGCGATCGGGTCCATGCAGCATCACCGCACTGCGTCGCCGGGCACCCGCATCAGGCATTCGCGGAAGCATACGGCGCAGCCGTCACAGATCCGTGTGTTGACCGGATGACCGGTGAGGCCGTATCCTTCGCCGCACGATGTCGTACGCCGCGGTCCTGGTTCTGCTGGTCGGCCTGCTCCTGATTAGGAGCGGGGCCATGAGGCTTCAGACCAGGCACGTGCGCACGTAACGCAGCACCAGCCGAGAAAGAAGCAACAGGGCCCCCTCCCAGGAGGGGGCCCTGTTTTGTTCCCCGGCGCAACCCGACAGGAGGCACCGTCATGGCCGGCACAGGACAGGCACCCACCCCGTACGACGGGATGGGAACACCAACTCGCGTGGACATGCGAACCCAGGACAAGGGCGAGCCCGCCGAGCGTTTCGAAGCGGTGCGAGCCGAGCGTTTCGCACCAGGGACGACCCGCGCGCACGATGAGAGCGACGATTTCGTGCGCCGCTCCTTGAGCCGCTACTACCAGTGATCACCGCCCGGACGGATCGACGCACCGACGCGGCCGCGAACGCACCAGCAAGGCCGGCGGACTCCGAAGAGCCCGCGCCGCGCCTGCTCACCGGCGCCCAGGTCGCCCTCGAGTCGCTCATCCGCGAGGGTGTCGACACCATCTTCGGATACCCGGGAGGAGCGAATCTCTGGCTCTATCGCCACCTCCCCGACTATCCCGCGCTCCATCACATCCTGGTCCGTCACGAGCAGGGAGGTGCTCACGCCGCCGACGGCTACGCGCGCAGCAAGCGCGGCTCGGTCGGCGTCGTCTTCGCCACGAGCGGTCCCGGTGCGCTGAACCTCGTGACCGGTCTCGCGACCGCGTACATGGATTCCGTCCCCGTGGTCGCGATCACGGGCCAGGTGCCGAGCACCGCGATCGGAACCGACAGCTTCCAGGAATCCGACGTCATCGGGTCGACCATGTCGGTCGTCAAGCACTCGTACCTGATCACCCGCGTCGAGGACATCGCGCCGACGATCAAGGAGGCGTTCCACATCGCGCGTACCGGCCGACCCGGTCCCGTGCTCATCGACTTCCCGAAGGACCTCCAGGCGGCCAGGACGGTCTTCAACTACCCCGAGGGACCCTTGCGCCGGCGTTCGTATCCGGCGCCGCCGCTGCCGGATCCCGCCAGGTTGCGACGCATCGCGCAGCTCATCAAGGGAGCGCGGCGTCCGGTGATCCTCGCGGGTCGTGGCGTGCTCATCGCGCGCGCGGAGGAGGAGCTGCTCGAGCTCGCGCACACCGCGCACATCCCGGTCGGATGGACCCTGCTCGGCACCGGCGCGTTTCCGGTGACGGACCCGATGGCGCTGCAGATGGTCGGATTCATGGGCGCGGGCTTCACGAACAAGGCGGTCTGCGAGGCGGACGTCCTGATCATGATCGGGATGCGGTGCGACGACCGCGTGACCACGCGCCTCGATTCCTTCGCGCCGCGGGTCGAGCACCTCGTCCACATCGACATCGACCCCGCGGAGATCGGCAAGAACGTCATCCCGCACGTCAGTGTCGTCGCCGACGCGAAGGTGGCCCTGCGTGAGCTCAACCTCCTTGTCGAGCCGAAGCGCGAGCATCAGTGGCTGACACAGATCGACCAGTGGAAGGAGGAGCACCCTGTGCGCTTCACCAACCACAACGGCCTGCTCCAGCCCCAGGAGGTGCTCGAGGCGATGTACTCGCGCTGCGAGGATGAGGCGATCGTCCTCGCCGACGTGGGTCAGAACCAGATCTGGGCCGCGCTGTGGTTCAACTATCGCAAGCCCGGCCTGTTCCTCAACTCCGGCGGCACCGGAACCATGGGCTACGCATTCCCGGCGTCGATGGGCGCCAAGCTCGCGAACCCGAACAAGACCGTGTTCTGCGTCACCGGCGAGGGCGGCTTCGTCATGAACATGCAGGAGATGGCGACGATGGTCGAGCACAACATCGACGTGAACGTCGTCATCCTCAACAACTCGTCGCTCGGCATGGTGCGTCAGTTCCAGGACGATTTCTACGACGGCGTCCGCTCCGCCGTGGACCTGACGTTCACCCCGGACTTCGTCAAGCTCGGCGACGCCTTCGGCATGAAGGCGATGTCGACGGACAGGCTCGAGGACGTGCCGCGGCTTCTCGACGAGGCGATCGCGCACAAGGGCCCGGTGCTGCTGAACTTCAACATCGACCCGAACGCCAACGTGTACCCCATCGTCCCGCTCGGCATGGGCATGCTCGACTTCGTCGAAGCCAGCTGATGAGCCAGAGCCGGCTTCTCTCAGTCCTGGTCGACAACAAGCCCGGCGTGCTCCAGCGCGTCGCGTCGATGATTCGCCGTCGCGGCTTCAACATCGACTCCCTGTCGGTCGGGCCGACCGACGACGATTCCGTGTCGCGCATGACCATCACGGTGCATGTCGGCAGGCAGCAGGCCGAGCAGGCGACCAAGCAGCTTGCGAAGCTCGTCGACGTCATCACGATCGATGACATCACGGGCCTGCGCAACGTCGCGCACGAGCTGGTGCTGGTCCGCATGCACGCGCCTCCCGGCGAGCGCACCGAGATCCTGAACCTCGTCGACATCTTCCGTGGACGCATCGTCGACGTCGCGGCGGCCTCGTTCATCATCGAGGTCACCGGCAGTGCCGAGAAGATCGACAACTTCATCGAGCTGATGCGTCCGTACGGCATCAAGGAGCTCGCGCGCAGCGGCGTCGTCGCGCTGGTCCGCGGGGACCAGGCGCGCATCCGTCTCATGGACTTCGCCATCGACGGCGACGACCAGGATTCCGTGTCACCGAGCGTGCCCGGCATCGCGGCCGACACCACCGGCACCGTGTGAAGCACCCCAGAGGAGGCGACCATTCATGACCGCTCGGATGTACTACGACGCGGATGCGGATCCCGCGGCGCTCGCCGGACAGCGCATCGCGGTGCTCGGGTACGGCTCGCAGGGCCACGCCCACGCGCTCAACCTGCGCGACTCGGGCCATGATGTGCGAGTTGGCCTCCCCGAGACCAGTCGCAGCCGCGCCGCGGCGGAGGCCGAGGGACTGCGCGTCCTCACGCCTGCCGAGGCATGCGCGGAGGCGGACGTGATCATGGTGCTGACGCCCGACACCGGCCAGCGCGCGCTGTACGACAGCGCGATCGCCCCGAACCTCGAGCCCGGGAACATGCTCATGTTCGCCCACGGCTTCAACATCCGCTACGAGCTCATCCATCCGCCCGCCGGCATTGATGTGAGTATGGTCGCACCGAAGGGACCCGGGCATCTCGTGCGCAGCACGTTCGTCGCGGGACAGGGCGTCCCGTGCCTGTTCGCCGTGCACCAGGACGCGACCGGAAAAGCGCGTGCGCGGACCCTGGCCTACGCGCGGGGCATCGGTGGGACGCGTGCCGGGGTGCTCGAGACGACCTTTGCCGAGGAGACCGAGACCGATCTCTTCGGTGAGCAGGCGGTGCTGTGCGGGGGCATCACCTCGTTGGTGAAGGCCGGCTTCGACACGCTCACCCAGGCCGGGTACCAGCCGGAGCTCGCGTACTTCGAGGTGATGCACGAGCTGAAGCTCATCGTCGACCTCATGTACCAGGGCGGTCTCTCATACATGCGGTACTCGGTGAGCGACACGGCGGAGTACGGCGACTACGTCAGCGGTCCGAAGGTGGTCGATGAGCGCACGCGCGCGACGATGCGCAAGCTGCTCACGGACATCCAGGATGGGACGTTCGCGAAGCGGTGGATCGAGGAGAACGAGGCAGGCCGTCCGAACTTTGTCGAGTATCGAGACGAGGAGCAACATCTGCCCATCGAGCGTGTCGGCGCGGAACTGCGCGCGAAGATGACCTGGCTCGGAGCGAAGACGGCGCCGGGCATGGAGGCTGTGCTCGCCGAAGGCAACCGCGAGGAGGCGGCGGTATGAGCGAGAACCTCGTCATCCTCGACACGACCCTGCGCGACGGCGAGCAGTCACCGGGTGTCGCGCTCAACGCCGAGGACAAGCTCCAGATCGCGCATCAGCTCGCGCGCCTCAACGTCGACGTCATCGAAGCCGGTTTCCCGCACAGCTCGCCGGGAGACTTCGCGGCGGTCAAGGCGATCGCGGAGCAGGTTGAGGGGCCGATCATCGCCGGGCTCTCGCGATGCTTCGAGGCCGATGTGCGCGCCTGCGCGGCAGCGCTGGCGCCGGCCGCACGCGCACGCATCCACGTGTTCATCGGCACGTCGCCGATCCACCGCGACGGGCAGCTCCGGATGACGCAGCGCCAGGTGTACGACCATGCGGTGCAGATGACGTCGCTCGCGAAGACGTTCCGTGACGACGTCGAGTTCTCGCCGATGGATGCGAGCCGTACCGAGCGTGACTACCTCGCCGAGATCGTCAACGGCTGCATCGCGGCGGGTGCCACCACGATCAATCTCCCCGACACGGTCGGCTATGCGACGCCCGACGAGTGGCGCGCGCTCATCACCTGGATGTACGAGCAGGTGCCCGCGCTGCGCGACGTCGTGCTCTCCGTGCACTGCCACAACGACCTCGGTCTCGCGACCGCCAACTCGCTGGTCAGCGTGCTCGGTGGCGCCCGTCAGATCGAGACCTGCGTCAACGGTATCGGCGAACGCGCCGGCAATGCCGCGCTCGAAGAGGTCGCGATGGCGACCCGGCTGCACCCCGAGGTGTACGGCGTCACGACGCAACTCGACCACTCGCAGCTGTATCGCACATCGCGACTCGTGTCACAGCTGACCGGGATGCTGGTGCAGCCGAACAAGTCCGTTGTCGGTGCCAACGCGTTCGCGCACCACTCCGGCATCCACCAGGACGGGATGCTCAAGGACCGCCGAACCTTCGAGATCATGGAACCCGGGCACGTCGGCGCCGGCTCGAGCCTCGTGCTCGGCAAGCTCAGCGGGCGCCACGCGCTCCGCGACCGGCTCGAGCAGCTCGGGTATCGCCTCGACGGCGAGGAGCTGCAACGCGCCTTCGTGCGCTTCAAGGCGCTGGCCGACCGCAAACGCGATGTCACCGATCGCGACCTCGAGGCGATCGTCGCGGACGAGCGCCAGGGCGGCGAGGAGACGTTCCACCTCGAGCACCTGCAGGTGAGCTGCGGCACCAACCTGCGCCCGACCGCGACGGTCCGCATGCTGCTCAGCGACGGCGTCAGCCGCGAGGCGGTGTCGACGGGCGACGGTCCCGTCGACGCGACGTATCGCGCCATCGATTCCCTCGTGCAGGTGGAGGCGGAGCTCGAGGAGTTCGCGATCCAGGCGATCACCGAGGGCATGGATGCGGTCGGCGAGGTGAGCGTCCGCCTGCGTCACGACGGCGCGCTCAGCTCCGGTCATGGCGCCGACACCGACATCCTCGTCGCGGCAGCGAAGGCGTACGTGCACGCGCTCAACCGGCTCACGACGCGGATCGCTGCGGGCCCGCGCGTCACACCCGAGCGCATGACCCTGGCCGGTGTCGCGACGTCACCCGCCTCGGGGGTCGAGTGACAGCGCGAACGCTCTTCGACAAGATCTGGGACTCGCATGTCGTCGTCCAGGAGGCGGGCGAACCCGCGCTCCTCTATGTCGACCTGCATCTCGTCCACGAGGTCACGTCGCCGCAGGCGTTCGAGGGCCTTCGCATGGAGCACCGCGGCGTTCGACGTCCCGGACTGGTTCTTGCCACGATGGACCATAACGTCCCGACCACCGGCGACGGGATCACCGGGGCGGACGAGATGAGCCGGGCGCAGATGGACGCGCTGCAGCGCAACTGCGAGGAGAGCGGGATCGCCTGCTTCGGAGCCGGCCATCGCTGGCAGGGCATCGTGCACGTCATCGGCCCGGAGCTGGGCCTCACGACACCCGGCAGCGTCATCGTCTGCGGCGACTCGCACACGGCGACGCACGGTGCCTTCGGTGCCTTCGCGCTCGGCATCGGCACGTCCGAGGTCGAGCACGTGCTCGCGACGCAATGTCTCCGTCAGGCACGGCCGCTCACCATGGAGGTGCGCATCGAGGGAACGCTGCCGCGGGGTGTCACCGCGAAGGACACCGCGCTCGGCGTTCTGAACACCATCGGCACCGCCGGCGCGGTGGGTCACGTCGTCGAGTACACCGGCTCGGTCGTGCGCGGTTTCTCCATGGAGCAGCGCATGACCCTCTGCAACCTCACGATCGAGGGTGGCGGCCGCGCCGGGATGATCGCGCCCGACGCCGTGACGATCGAGTATCTGCGCGGACGGCGGTACGCGCCGCGCGGCGAGCTCTGGGATGCCGCCGTCGAGGCGTGGCTCGAGCTCCGCAGCGATGAGGGCGCGAGCTACGACCGTTCGGCGGTTATCGATGCCGCGACCCTCGAGCCGACCGTCACATGGGGAACGACGCCCGCGCAATCGGTCTCGGTGCGTGGACACGTGCCCGACCCCGAGACGTTCGCGGACGCGGCCGAGCGCGAGTCGGCGGTACGCGCACTCGCCTACATGGGTCTCGAGCCCGGAACGCGCATCGAGGACATCGCGCTTGACACCGTCTTCATCGGTTCGTGCACGAACGGCAGGATCGAGGATCTTCGAGCTGCCGCCGCCGTGCTCGAGGGCCGGCGCGTTCACCAGGGTCTGCGCGTGCTCGTCGTACCGGGATCCGCGCAGGTGAAGGCGCAGGCGGAGACCGAGGGTCTCGATGAGATCTTCCGCAGCGCCGGCGCCGAGTGGCGCAACCCCGGCTGCTCGATGTGTCTCGGGATGAATCCCGACATCCTGCAGCCCGGCGAACGATGCGCGAGCACGAGCAATCGCAACTTCGAGGGACGTCAGGGCCGCGGCGGACGCACGCACCTCGTGTCGCCAGTGATGGCCGCCGCGGCTGCCGTCGAGGGCCACTTCGTCGACGTCAGGGAGCTGGCGACGCCCGCGGGAGCCCGGTCATGAAGCCGTTTCGCCGCGAGGAGGGCGTGCTCATCCCGCTCGACCGCTCCGACGTCGACACCGATCAGATCATCCCCAAGCAATTCCTGAAGCGCATCGAGCGGAGCGGCTACGGCGACTTCCTGTTCAACGACTGGCGACGTGACGGATCCGGCTCGCCGCGTCCCGATTTCGTGCTCAATCAGCCCGAGTACGCAGCGGGGACGGTGCTCGTGACCGGGCGCAACTTCGGCTGCGGCTCGTCACGCGAGCACGCGGTCTGGGCACTCGTGGATCACGATATCCGAGCCGTCATCTCCGAATCCTTCGGCGACATCTTCAACACCAACGCGCTCGGCAGCGGACTCCTGCCCGTGCCGCTGCCGGAACACGAGGTGCGCGCCCTCATCGACCTCGCGACCGAGCAGCCGGGTATCGCCGTCGCGGTGGATCTCGAGACCGAGACCGTGACGTGCGGTGATCTCTCCTTCACCTTTCATCTCGATCCGTTCGTGCGCCGCCGTCTGCTGGAGGGACTCGACGACATCTCGCTGACGCTCACGCACGAGGCGGCGATCACCGATTTCGAGTCGCGGCGACCGGCGTGGATGCCGGATCTGTCGCGCACCGTGGCGGCGTCCTGATGGCGAACATCGTGGTGCTCCCCGGTGACGGCATTGGACCGGAGGTGATCAACGCGGGGTTGAGCGTGCTCGCGGCCGTCTGCACGGCGGCCGACGCCACGGTGAGCATCGACGTGCACTCGATCGGCGGGAAGGCGATCGACGAAGAGGGGACGCCCTTGACGGACGAGACTCTCGAGGCGTGCCGCGCTGCGGACGCGGTGCTGCTCGGCGCCGTCGGCGGACCCGCGTGGGATCACCTGCGTGGCGAGCAACGCTGCGAGGCCGGGCTCCTCAAGTTGCGGCTCGAGATGGACGTGTTCGCGAACGTGCGCCCGGTGCGGCCGCACCCGCATCTCGTCGACCGGACGACACTGCGCCCGGATGTCGTCAAGGGCACGGACCTGATCATCGTTCGGGAGCTGACCGGCGGCGCGTATTTCGGCCAACCACGCGGACGCACCGGCAGCGGACCCACCGAGATCGCTCGCGACAGCATCGTGTACAGCACGTCGGAGATCGAGCGGGTTGCCCGGGTCGCGTTCGCGCTCGCGGCATCACGCCGCGGGAGGCTCATCTCCATCGACAAGGCAAACGTGCTCATCACCAGCCAGCTCTGGCGCGAGGTGGTGACCGCGCTCGCGCCCGAGTACCCGACCGTGACGCTCACCCACGAGCTTGTCGACGCCTTCGCCATGCGGCTGATGCGCGAGCCCTCCACGATCGACGTCGTCGTCACAGAGAACCTCTTCGGGGACATCCTCAGTGACGAGGCCGCGGTGCTCGCCGGCTCGCTCGGACTGCTGCCGTCCGCAAGCCTCGGCGCCACCGACCAGGGTCTGTACGAACCGGTTCACGGGAGCGCGCCGAGCCTGGCCGGCAAAGGCATCGCCGACCCATACGGCGCGATCCTCTCGGTTGCGATGCTGCTCCGGCATTCGCTGCATCGCGATGATCTCGCGACCGCGATCGAGACCGCGGTCGACGTGTGCATCAGCGAGGATGTGCTGCCGCCCGACCTCGGTGGCACGTCGACGACCGACGCCATCGCCGACGCGGTGTCACGCGAGGCGATGCGATCGCTCGCTGCGCCGACCGCCGGGTCCCGGTCATGACCATCGAGATCTACGACACCACGCTGCGCGACGGCGCCCAGGGAGTGGGCATCAACTTCTCGGTGTCGGACAAGCTCCGCATCGCCGAACACCTCGATACGCTCGGTGTGACCGTCATCGAGGGCGGATGGCCGGGCGCGAATCCCACCGACACCGAGTTCTTCGAGGCGATGCGCACCCACCCGCTGCACCACGCCACGCTGGCAGCCTTCGGAGCGACACGACGCCCGGGGATGCGCGCCCGGGAGGACCTGCAGGTTCGCACGCTCATCGGATCGATGGCGCCGATCATCACGCTCGTGGGCAAGACCTGGGATCGCCAGGTCGTCGACGTGCTCCGCACCACCGGCGAGGAGAACCTCGCGATGATCGCCGACACGGTGCGCTGGTGCATCGAGGAGGGACGCCGCGTCGTCTTCGATGCCGAGCACTTCTTCGACGGACACACGAGCGACCCGGACTACGCGCTCCGTTGCCTCGAGGCGGCGCTCGGCGCCGGCGCCGAGCGCGTCACGCTCTGCGACACCAACGGCGGCACGCTGCCCGACCAGGTCGAGGCCGTGGTCCGAGGCATCACCGAGCGTTTCGGCACGGTGGCGGGCATCCACTGCCACGACGATTCCGGCTGCGCCGTCGCGAACACGCTTGCCGCCGTCCGGGCCGGCGCGGTGCAGGTACAGGGGTGCATCAACGGATACGGTGAGCGCACCGGCAACGCGAACCTGTGCACGCTCATCCCCAACCTGCAGCTCAAGATGGGCATGCGCGTGGTCGCCGACGAGCAGCTTGCGCGGCTCACCGAGGTCGCGCGTGACGTGGCCGAGATCGCCAACGTCTCGCCGCCGCTCTCCGCGCCGTACATCGGACATGCCGCATTCACGCACAAGGGTGGGCAGCACATCGACGCGATGAGCAAGGCGTCATACGCGTACCAGCACATCGATCCCGCGCAGGTCGGCAACCGCCGCCAGTCGGTGGTCACGCAGCAATCCGGTCGCGGCACCGTCCTCGAGAAAGCCGCGAGCTTCGGCGTGGACCTCACACAGGACCACGCGCTCGCGCGGCGTGTCGCGGACGAGGTGAAACAGCTGGAGCACCGCGGATACTCCTTCGAGGGAGCGGAAGCGTCGTTCGAGCTGCTCGTGCATCGCGCACGGGGGAACCGCCCGCCCTTCACGCTGATCGATTACATCGCGCTCGTCGAACAGCGCGAGGGCCGGTCGCTCGTCTGCGAGGCGACGATCAAGGTGCAGGTCGGTGATGCCGTCGTGCACACCGCCGCCGAAGGCAACGGTCCCGTCAACGCCCTCGACGCAGCGCTGCGCAAGGCGTTGACACCGAGCCACCCGGAGATCGGCGCGACGCAGCTCTTCGACTACAAGGTTCGCGTGCTCGACGGACGCGACGGCACCGCCGCGGGCGTGCGCGTGCTCGTTGAGAGTGGCGACCACCACCGGCGCTGGAGCACCGTCGGCTGCAGCACCAACATCATCGAGGCATCATGGAGCGCACTGGCTGACGCGTTCGAGTACGCGATCATCGTCGCGGCGTCACGCCTTGCGGGCGAGCACCTGGAGGTAGTCCGACTCGAGCGTGAGGCGGCTGCCGCCGGCTGACTGGTTCAGCTCCCCGAACAGCTTCTTCCCCTCCTCACGCAACGCGGCGAACTGGTCCGCCGGGAGCATCGTCGCCAGCGCGGCGACCGGCGGATTGTTTCGCTCCCAGAAATCCCAGCCCGCTTCGAGCGAATCGAACTCGAAGGTGAGCGCCTGCGGGTACACCTCGATCGATGCTGTCAGTCCCGCGAACCGGCGGTGCACCGTGTCGGTATCGCCCCACTCGAACGGTGAGTGCGTCCCAGGTGGCGGAGCTGGAGCGCGAGTTGCCATGAGTGTGGTGAAGCGGGGCAGAAACCCCTTCGGTCCGTAGTTCGCCATTGCAACGAGGCCTCCGGGCTTCGTCACGCGAAACAGCTCGGCCGCAACACGCTCGGGGTCCGGGGCGAACATCGCGCCGAAGACCGAGGCGACGACGTCGAAGCGCCCGTCGGCGAACGGCAGCGTCTCCGCGTCCGCTTCGAGCCACTCGATGGTGAGGCCGAGGTCGTCGCTCCGGGCACGGCCGAGACCGACCATCTCAGGCGTCAGATCGGTCGCGACCACCACGGCACCGAGACGGGCCGCCGCGACCGCGAAGTTGCCGTTGCCGGCAGCAACGTCCAGAACCTCGCTCCCGGGCTGGAGGCGGCATCGGTGCGCGAGTTCTATCGCATGCGGTTCGAGATGCTCGGCAAGCGCTCCGTAGTCCCCGAGCGACCACATCCAGCGAACGGCGTCTTTCATGGTCGAGTCGTCGGCCACGGGCAATCTCCTCTGCGGTTCGTCGTTGGCTAGAGCGCGGCGACCGGACGGCCGCTGAAGCTGCGCACCGCCCACGCGACTGCGCCGATGAGACCCGCGTCGGTCCCGAGCGCCGCGGTGACGATCTTGCATCTGCTCGCCGGGATCTCGAACGCGATCTGCGTCACCGCATGCCGCGCCGGACCGAGCAGAAGATCGCCGGCGTTGATGAGACCTCCCCCGATGACGATGGAGTCGGGAGCGAGCACGTTGATGAAGCCGCCGATCGCGCGGCCCAGCGCGTGGCCCGCGTCGTTGAAGAGG
>JBAUTG010000024.1:0-3351 GCA_049582105.1 Candidatus Dormiibacterota bacterium
GCGAGCCGGGGCCGATCTGGATCGTGTGCCATAACTGCGAGCTTCCGCTCCAGGCGGTGCTCGATGGAGTGACCACCCCGACGACAGCCCCTGCAGCCCAGCCCTCCCGGACGCCGTCCGCGTGGGCCGGCGTGGTCGACTTCCGCAGCGTAGCCTGAGCCGCGCCGCTCCGGGGGGAGCTCCGCGATCAGACGGCGACGGGGAGTAGGGGCGAGAGGCCGGCGTGACCGTGGTCCCGGAGACGGGACCTGAGCTACGCTAATCGCCATGGCGTCCACCTCCGCGCCCACGCCGACGAAGACGCCGGCACCGGCCAAGGCACCCGATCGCCAGGAGCGTGACCAGCGGGAGTTCGGCTGGAACGTCGTCGTCTGGAATGACCCGATCACACTCATGTCGTATGTCGTACTCGTGCTGCGACGCCTCTTCGGCTATGACCACGCGACAGCGACGAAGCTGATGCTCCAGGTCCACAACGAGGGCCGCGCCGTCGTGGCCACCCAGCCACGCGAGCAGGCCGAGGTCTCCGTCGCCCAACTGCATTCCTTCGGACTCCAGGCGACCCTGGGCCGTCCCTGAGCCAGGGCCAGCTCGAGTGGCATCGGTCCTGCGCCGCCGCGGGCGCATCCAGGTGAAGGTGGACAAGCGCGAGCGTGAGGCGCTGATCGGCATTCTCGACTCGCTCGGCCCGCGCCTCGCGGCGCCGCTCGCGTCCGCCCCGAGGGCATATGACGAGGATGACCTGCAGGCCGAGTACGACCGGTGGGTGCGGCCGGATATCGACCGCGGCCGCGAGGCCGACGTGAACATGGTCCGCGACGCGCTCAGCGCCGGCGAGGACACCTTGCCGCTGACCGAGGCGCAGGCGCTCGCCTGGTTGCGCGCCTTCAACCACCTGCGCGTCGCCGCCGGAGGGATCCTCGGCATCGAAGGCGACGGCTGGGAGGAGACGGCGACCGAGGCGACGAAGCAAAGCCCCGAATACGGGGTGCTCATCGCGCTTGGCTATTTCCAGGAGGAGCTGGTCGCGGCGCTCGGGTCCTAGTGTCTCGGGAGGTGGCGCCGGCATCGGCGCACCGGCGCGGAGTCGTGGTCGCCCTCCTCGGCGCCGTTGCCGCGGGAGCCACCGACGTCGCGTATGTCCTGCTCATCAACTCCCAGGGAGGAAGCGGGCCGAACCCGGGCGTCGTGCCGTTTCTCACCATCTACATTGCGGCGATCGCCGCCGCGGGACTGGTCGGTGTTGCGTTGATCCTGCGCGGCCGCGCCAGGCCTGCCCAGGCAGTTCTGGCGGCCGCGACCGGTGGCAGCGCGGCGCTTGGGTTTCTTGCCGCCTTCAGCATCGGCATCGCCCTGGTCATCGCCTCAGGGTTTCTCGCAGCGGCCGTCGTCGCCCTGTCGCGTGAAGTCCGTGCCGCTCGGGCGTGGGCGCCGTTAGCGATCCCAGCGGTGATCGCCGTGGGCATTCTTGTCGCCGGACTCACCCTCACCGGGGTCTTCTGGGGGTCGTAGGTATGGCGCCTGCTCGTGCGGGTCGCGGGCGACGGGCTTGCTCGCAGCGTCGGGGCCGGTGGGCGCGTCGCAGGCCGAGGGACGGGCCTTACCGCTGACGCGCTCGCGCGCCGGGGAGTCGTTGGTCGATCGCCGCCAGGAATCTGCCCACCGGTGGGAGTCCCAGCGCGAGCCAGAACACCGCGCCGCACACGATGCCCAGCGCGGCACCGACGATCACGTCGGTCACGTAGTGCACGCCGACGTAGACGCATCCGAAGGCGATCACCACAGTGCCCGCGACCAGCACCAACCCGAGACGCCACCACGCAAACACGACAACCGTCGCGGTGACCGCAGCAAAGGCAACCGTGCTTGACGGAAACGAGTTGTTGACCGCATGTGGGAAGAGCGGCGTGAAGTGCAGCGCGACAAAGGGCCGCGAGACGTAATGGAACGTCCCAATGGTGTGACTCGCCTTGTCAGCAACCACGAGCCCCAGCAACGTCGCAACCGCCGGCCCGATCTGCCGATCGCGGATCCAGACAATCACCAACGCAAGCGGGCACAACCCAACGCACGCAGCAGTAACCACGATGACGACGGGCGTGAGCCAGGCGTGACCAATCGCAAAGGCGTGAATCGCCTGAGCACTCCCATCAGCAAGGAAGGGCGTCACCTCACTGAGCGTGGCAGGCGACGGCAACCACCCGCACCGAGTCCCGCGAAAACGAGCCCTACCACGCTATGCGGACGGCGGGTGGCACCGCGGGGGGCAGCGCCGATCTGCGGAGGGGCAAGCCACAACGGGCCTCTGACACGCAAGGAGGGGTAAGACCCCGGAGCGGAGCGGCGAGGGGCCCCGCGGTGACAGGACCCGCGCACCACTCCGCCCCAGTAGTTAGTAGCGAGTGACCTTCATTGAGAAGTCCAACGCCACAGCCGAGTGCGTCAACGCACCGACGCTGATGTAATCAGCTCCGGCAAGCGCATAGGCACGGGCATTGGTCACCTGGACTCCCCCGCTGACCTCGACCGTCGCACGGCCGCGAATCACCTGCATCGCCTCGCGAACCTGACCGCAGGAGAAGTTGTCGAGGAGGATGTGCGACGCCTTGTCCGTCAGCGCCTGCTCCAGCTCCTGGAGGTTGCTCACCTCGACATGGATCTCCATCTCGGGATAGGCCTTGCGTGCGGCGCGCAATGACGGCGTGATGCCCCCGACGAGCGCCAGGTGCGTGTCCTTGATCAGCACCGCGTCGTACAGCCCCATCCGGTGGTTCACCGCGCCGCCCATGCGCGTCGCATACTTTTCGAGCGCCCGGAGCCCCGGCGTGGTTTTGCGGGTGTCGAGGATCTTCGCCTTGGTCCCGTCGACCGCCTTCACGTACCGCGCGGTCATCGTGGCGATGCCGCTCAGGTGCTGGAGGAAGTTGAGACCGACGCGCTCGGCGGTCATCATGCCGCGCGCCGGACCGAACAGCCGCGCGACGATCTGGTCCGCCTGGACCTTCTCCCCGTCCTTGGTCTTCGCGTCGAACTGAATGCGTTCGTCGACACGCTGGAACACGCGCTGGGCAATGCTCAAACCCGCGATCACGCCGTCCTGCTTGCAAACGATCTTCCCCCGACAGGTCATGTCAGCAGGGATAACGGCCTGGGTCGTGACATCGCCAGCTCCGACGTCCTCGGCGAGCGCGGCCTCGATGAGCATGTCGATGCTCTCCGACGACAGCGCCTCGGTGATGGGTCTAAAGGTGACGGTCAAAGCGTGCTCCTCTGTCCTTGTGCATGACGAAATCACCATGCCATTGATCGCTTGCTTGGGGGAGATCAGAACGAAGATGGCAGCCGCGGCTC
>JBAUTG010000025.1:0-15325 GCA_049582105.1 Candidatus Dormiibacterota bacterium
CTGCTGACCCTCACCGCAGGCGCCGTGGTGGTGCTTCTCGGATCTCTCGCCATCTCCGGACCGCAGAACGCCGCGGGTCTGATCAGCGCCCCCACGTACGCGCACCTCGACCTGCAGAGCAACTCCATCCCCACGCTGCTCGCCCGCCCGCTCGGGAGCAACGCCGCCGCGTGGATCGCCGCACTGGCGCTCGCCTGTGTCGCGGTGGGGGGCATGGCGCTGACGCGTGCGCGGCTGCGCCAGCACCCAGTACCAGCCGTCGCCGTGGGGATCGGGCTCTCGGTGCTGCTGTCCCCGCATCTCGGCGACTACAGCCTCATGCTGCTTGCCGTGCCGGTGGCGGTCCTTGTCCCGCGCGCCCAGATGCTTGTCCTGGGTCTGGCGGCCGCCTACACGCTGGCCTCGCTCTGGAACCCGCTCGAGGGAATCCATGAGAGCACCGTCGCCCTGGTCCTCCTCGCCGGGGTCGTGACGATCTCCTGGCAAGCGCTCCAGCTCGGCCCGAAGGCGCCCGCCATGCGTCGCTTCGCCAGGGCAACCGCCACGGGGGTTCGGAGTGGCTGATCAGCGCGATCTGCTCCGCGGCCGCCTGGCCTCGGTCATCAACAGCGTTGCCGACGTCGCCTCGCAGCTGGACCCGCCGGCCCCTCGACCGATCGCGCCGCCGCCACCGCCCGCGCCACCCGGACGTCCCTGGAGCTTCGCGGCGGCGATGGAGCCGATCGCGACGCCTCTCGTCGAACAGGGCGCGCCTCCCGCGAACGCACTGCCGCCGCTCATGCCGCCGGATGTCGCACCACCGATGGATCCGCCCGCGCATCACCGGTTCCCCGCGAAGCTGCTCGGGTCCGGCGTCGTCGGGATCGGGGTGGTCGTCGTCGCGGTCGGAGGGCTCCACCTCTTCCGCCCGCCGGCCCCGGCACCGGCCCCGACGGCCGGTCAGATCGCGCTCACCGCCGTGCGCCCGGTCTCGTCATCAGCGCCGGCAGGCGGACCGGTGCCGCCGACACAGGTCTCGTTCCCCTCCGGGACAGGGACGGTATCCATCGAGGTGAACTCGGGAACCACCTCGGGCCAGGCTCCTGTCGAGATCGTGGTGAGTGGTGGAGAGCCCGCCGTGACGGTCAGCGACCACGACTATGTCCTCGACCCCTCGGGGGCCACCCTCATCGCCCTGACGGCACCGAGCGGCACGTTCGCTCCCGGGGACTACCAGGTGACCATCTCGAGCAACGGCGCAGCGCTCGGCTCGACCGCGTTCGAGGTCCGCTGATCCCGCGTCGGTCAGCGCTCGACCGGCAACCCGGCGTCCTGCCAGGCGTCGATGCCTCCGCTGACGTTGAACGCATTGGGACGTCCGAATGCCCGCAGGTATTCGACGGCACGAGCGCTGCGTCCGCCCATCCGGCAGTGGACGTACACGTCCTTGTCCGCCGGAATCTCGCCCATTCGCGACGGGAGCTCGGCGAGCGGGATGAGCACCGAGCCGGGAATGCGCGCCTCGGCGTACTCCGAACGCTCACGAACGTCGACGAGCACCGCCCCACCGGCGCGCAGCGCCTCGCTGGTCGCTTTCGGGCTCACCTCGAAGCTGTCCGGCATCCGCGGCAGTATAGAGGCGGGGGTCGAGCGGGCCAGCGCGTCCAAGAGCCTGCCGGCCTGCTAGGCTCGTGACCGTGAGCACGGTTGCCGCACCGGCGGTGGTTGACTCTCCGTGGCTGAACGCACAGCGTCAATTCGACAACGCCGCGGAGATCCTGCAACTCTCGCCAGGTCTGCGAGCGGTGCTTCGCGAGGTCCGTCGCGAGCTCGTCGTGCGCTTCCCGGTGAAGATGGACAACGGCACGGTCCGCATGTTCGAGGGCTATCGCGTCCAGCACAACGTCACGCGCGGCCCGGCCAAGGGCGGTCTCCGCTTCCACCCGGCAACGGACATCGACGAGGTGAAGGCCCTCGCCATGTGGATGACCTGGAAGTGCGCGCTGACCAACCTCCCCTACGGCGGCGCCAAGGGCGGCGTCGCGGTCGATCCCTCGACGCTGAGCCATCGTGAGCTCGAGCGACTGACACGGCGTTTCGCCGCGGAGATCAGCGTGCTGGTCGGCCCCGAGTCGGACATTCCCGCACCGGACGTGAACACGACGGCGGAGATCATGGCCTGGATCATGGACACGCTCTCGATGCAGGCCGGGTACTCGGTCCCCGCTTCCGTGACGGGGAAGCCGCTGGAGATCGGCGGCAGCGAAGGGCGCCCGAGTGCGACCGGACGCGGAGTCAACATCATCGCCATCGAGGCCTGCAAACGTCTCGGCAGGGAGCCGTCGGAGACGACGGTGGCGGTGCAGGGGTTCGGCAACGTCGGCAGCTGGGCCGCGCAGCTGATGCACGAGTCCGGCTTCACCATCTGCGCAGTTTCTGACGTCAATGGCGGTATCTACTCGCGCCAGGGACTGGACATCCCCGCACTGATCGCCCACCGCCAGAGGACCGGTGGCGTGCAGGGCTTCCCGGGCACCGTGCCGGTCACCAACAGCGAGTTGCTCGAGCTCGAGGTCGACGTGCTCGTCCCCGCGGCGATGGAGAACCAGCTCACGGCGCGCAACGCCGGCAGGATCCATGCGAAGCTGATCGTCGAAGGCGCCAACGGCCCGACCACGCCGGACGCGGACAGCATCCTCGAGCGACGAGGCATCACCGTCGTGCCGGACATCCTCGCCAACTCGGGCGGCGTCACCGTCTCGTATTTCGAATGGGTGCAGGATCTGCAGTCGCTCTTCTGGGAAGAGGACGAGATCAACACGCGTCTCAAGAAAATCCTGCAAAAGGCGTTCCGGCAGATGTGCGAGCAGGCCGACCTGCACCACGTGTCGCTTCGTCTCGGCGCCTACCTCGTCGCGGTCAAGCGGGTAGCTGACGCCACGGCGGTGCGCGGCATCTACCCGTAGGGGTGCCACCCGCCACCGGCACGCTTCCATGACCCTCATCGACCGGCTGCGCAGGTTGCCGCTGCCGACGGGAACCATCCCGGTTGCCATCGGCCTCGGTCTCGCGGGGCTGATGCAGTACGGGTTCCTGGTCGTCGCGGCGCGAGCGCTCGGTCAGGCGAACTTCGCCCCGCTCTCGGTGTTCTGGGCGCTCCTGTTCGTCTGCGGCCCCGGCTTCTTCGTGCCCATCGAGCAGGAGACCGGGCGGGCGATCGCCGCGCGCCGCGTCCGCGGTGAGGGCGGGCGGCCGATCATCGAGCGGGCCGCCCTGCTCGGCTCCGGGCTCGCGGTCGTGCTGGTCGTCGTGACGCTCGCGCTTGCCGGTCCGATCGACCGGCGTGTGTTCGACGGCGACCCTGCCCTCCTGGCAGCCCTCATCGCGGGCTTCGTCGCCTACCTCGTGCAGTTCCTCGCGCGCGGCACGCTCGCGGGGAATGGCCGGTTCGGGTCGTACGGCATGCTCATCGGCGGCGAAGGCGTTCTTCGCGTCGTCTTCGCGACGATCCTGGCGCTGATCGGGATCAAGGTCGCGGGGCCGTATGGGGTCGCGATGATCATCGCCTCCGTTGTCGCGATCGCCATGGCGACCGTCGGGCGGCACGGCCTCTTCGATCCCGGACCACCCGCCCCGTGGTCCGAGGTGTCGACTGCGCTGAGCTTTCTCCTCATCGCGTCGGTGTTCACGCAGCTCCTGGCAAGCGTCGGCGCAGTCGCGGTCCAGCTCCTCGCGACCCCTGCGCAGGAGACCGCCGCCGGGCGGTTCCAGCTGAGCCGGATCGTGGCGTACGTCCCGCTGTTCCTCTTCCAGGCCGTTCAGTCGGCGCTGCTGCCGCGGCTTTCGTCGCTCGCCACCGCGGGCCGCAATCTCGAGTTCCGAAGCCTGCTGTTCCGGCTGCTCGCGCTCGTCGGAGCGCTCGGCGCGGTCGCCGTCGTCGGTTTCACGCTCCTCGGGCCGGCGGTGACCCGCCTGCTCTTCGGTCACGGGTTCGAGCTGTCGAGCCTCGATTTCGCGCTGCTCTCGGCGAGCTGCATCGGGTTCATCGTGACCCAGGTCTTCGGCTACGCCCTGATCGCGCTCTCCAGCTACCGGCGTGTGGCGCTCGGCTGGTTCGTCGGCGGCATCGTGTTCATGGGCGTGGCGGCGCTCGGCTCGGGGCTCTTCCTGCGCGTCGAGCTCGGGCTGCTCTGTGGCGCGATCGCATCGTCTGCCGTGATGGCAGCGCTGCTGCTGTCCCTGTTGCGAGAGCGCGCCTCTTCCGATACGGAACCGCGAATTGCGGAGGCCCGTCCCGCCTGAGACTGAGCCAATGGGAGCTCGTGCCCGGATTGCACTGGTCGGAGCCGGGGCGATGGGGGCCAACCACGCACGGGTCATCGCGGAGTCGGACAGCGCCGACCTCGCCGTGATCATCGACACCGACCGCGAGCGGGTCCGTCCGCTTGCGGAGCGGCTCGGGTGCGCCTTTTCCGAGGATCTCGACGCCGCCGCAGGCTGCGACGCGGCGGTGATCGCAACCCCGACGGCCTTCCACGAAGGTGCCGCCCGAGCGCTGCTCGAGCTCGGCAAGCCGATTCTCGTGGAGAAACCGGTCACGCCCGACCTGGAGACGAGCCGGGGGCTCGTGGCCTGCGCGGAGCGCCGTGGCGTGCCGCTCATGTGCGGGTTCGTCGAGCGATACAACCCGGTGGTCGCGACCATGCGGGGCCTCCTCGACGAGGAGCCGGTGCACATCGTCGGCCTCCGCCACTCCCCTGCGACCCCGCGAAGCACGCTGAGCGTGGTCTTCGACCTGCTCATCCACGAGATCGACCTCGCCCTCGCCTACATGGGCGGGGCGCGTCCGTCGCGGGTCTGCGGCGCCACGAGCACGGCCGGGCGCGCCCCGATCATGGAGGTGGCGGACTGCCTCCTCCACTTCCCGAGCGGTGCCGTCGCCACCCTCTCGGCGAGTCGCGCGAGCCAGCGCAAGGTTCGCTCCCAGCTCGTCGCCACCGCGAATGCGCTCTATGACGTCGACCTGCTCCGGCAGGACCTCACCGTGTACCGCCACCGCGCCCACGAACAGGGGGTCGGCGGCGGCCAGGCCGCCGGCTATCGGGCGGAGACGATGATCGACATCCCCTTCGTCCGTCACACCGGCGAACCGCTGGCCCTGCAGTTCCGCCATTTCCTCGATCTGATCGACGGCAGGGCGGACGCCTGCAAGGAACGCAATTCGATCCTTCCCGCCCACGAGATCGCAGCCGCCGTCGAGGAGTGCGCATGAGCGAGCCGACCTTCACCTACGTCATCCCGGTGCACAACCAGACCGCCGACCTGCGCCGAACCGTGCGCCTGCTGGTCGAGCGCCTCGCGCATCTCCCGGGATCCGAGGTCGTGCTCGTGGAGAACGGGTCGTCCGACGGGTCCGGGCCGCTCTGCCTCTCGCTCGCCGCAATGTTCGATGGCGGGGATGTCGCCGTTCGGGTCACCACCTCGGCCAAGGGCCTCGGGTTCGCGTGGCGCCGCGGAATCGCGATCGCGCGCGGCGAGACGATCGCGCTCTCGGCTGCCGACCTCCCGTTTGGCTTCACCGATCTCGACGGTTACCTCGGCATGAGCCCGCGCCCGCCGCTCGTGCTCGGCAGCAAGACGCACCCCGAGTCGGTCGTGGAGACCTCGTTCATGCGCCGGACGATGTCGGCGGGATTCAACGTCCTTCGCCGCGGCCTGGTCGGCATCGACATGGACACGCAGGGCACGATGTTCATCAGCCGATCGCTCGCGATGGCGCTGCTGCCGCGGTTGCGCATCAGCGATTACCTGATCGGTGCGGAGATCAACTGCTGGGCGATCCGTGCAGGGGTCACGCCGGTCGAGATCCCGGTGGTGTACACGGCCAGCGGACGCTCCACGGTGTCTCCGCTGCGCGACTCCACCAACATGGCGCTCGGCCTCGTGGCACTGCGCCGCCGCCTGCTCGACGATCAGCGCGCGATGCAGGGTGCACGAGAGGTGACGGCGTCGTGACCGCGGTCCAGGCACCGTCGACGGAGCGCATCCGCATCTCTGCGCCCCAACTCGGCGCCGAGGTGGAGGACCTCGTCCTCTCGGTGCTGCGCAGCGGCCACCTCGCGCAGGGGCCGATGGTGGAGCGCTTCGAGGCGCTCTGCACGGAGATGGCCGGCACCGCCCACGCGGTCGCCGTCACCAACGGAACCATCGCGCTCGATGCCGCGCTGCAG
Source organism: Candidatus Dormiibacterota bacterium (assembly GCA_049582105.1). Taxonomy (GTDB): domain Bacteria; phylum Chloroflexota; class Dormibacteria; order Aeolococcales; family Aeolococcaceae; genus Palsa-851. Next base: position 6,210 of record JBAUTG010000025.1, read on the forward strand.
ATCCTCGACATCGGACCGGGCCAGGAGGTGATCACCTCACCGTTCACCTTCGCCGCAACGATCAACGCCATCCTGCGCAGTGGCGCATCGGTCCGCTTCGCGGACATCGGCGACGACTTCACGGTCGACCCACGGTCGGTCGCGGCGCTGATCGGTCCGGCCACAACCGCGCTGATGCCGGTGCACCTCTACGGGCTTCCCGCCGACATGCGCGAGCTCACGTCGCTGGCCGCCGCCAACCGTCTCGCCATCATCGAGGACGCTGCGCAATCGCATGGCTCGACGGTCGACGGACGCAGGGCCGGCAGCTTCGGGGTCGGCTGCTTCTCCTTCTACGCCACCAAGAACGTCACGAGTGGCGAGGGCGGGTGCGTCACCACCGATGACGCGATGCTCGCCGAGCGACTCCGCGTGACCCGCAACCAGGGCATGCGCAGCCGGTATGATTACGCCATCATCGGCCAGAACTGGCGGATGACCGACGTTGCGGCCGCGATTGCGATCCCGCAGATGCAGCATCTTCATGAGCTCAACGCTGCGAGGAGTGCCAACGCAGCCGCGCTGACCTCGCTCCTCGGCGGCAACGCCGCGGTGACCACGCCCACAGTGCCCGCGGGGCGCACGCACGTCTGGCACCAGTACACCGTGTTGCTCGATCCCGCGATCGATCGGGATCGCGTCGTCGCGTTCATGTCCTCGGCAGGCGTGGACGCGGGTGTGTATTACCCCGGGCTCGTGTGGGACCACGACGCGTACCGGCACCATCCCAACGTGCATCGTGACGACACGCCTGTCGCGCGCGACATCGCGTCTCGCTGCCTGTCGCTCCCAGTGCATCCGGGGTTGAGCCGCAACGATCTCGAGCGCGTGGCAGACGCGCTCACTGCGGCGACACGAACCGCCTGACGCCTCTGCCGATCTCCGGCCCTAGGCAGTCGACTCGACGGCGGTGAGCAGCTCGTCGCCCTGGTCGCTCGGCCCGACGAGCGCCATGCGCACGTGGTCGATCCCTCCAGCGATCTGCTCGGCAATCGCCTGCACCTCTTCGGCGGTCACCTTCATGATCGCCTCCGCACGGTCGTCCGGTGTCTCGAGCGGGAGGCGTGCGCGCCAGCGGCTGCCGTAGAAGCGCGCGCTGGCGATCGCCGTCTCGGTCGAGCGGAGCAGGCGCCCGATCATCGCCGACTTCGCCGCTGCGAGCTCATCTGCGGCGACCTTCCTGGCGGCGATCTTGCGGAACTCCTTGAACGCGAGGCTCGTCGCTTTGCGCGCGTCCTTCGGCCGCGTCGCGGTTGCGATCGCGAACAGGCCCGTGTCGTCGAAGCCCGCGTGGTGCGCGTAGATGCTGTAGCAGAGGCCGTTGCGCTCGCGCACGGTCTGGAACAGCCGCGACGACATGCCGCCACCGAGCACATGCGTCATGACCGACAGCGCGGTGCGCCGCGGATCGCTCGCGGGGATGCCCGGCACCGCGAACACCATGTGCACCTGTGGCTCCTCCTGGGCGGTCACCGGACGCACGTTGGCCGTGTACCGGTCACCGAGCCCCCACTTCGCCTTCTTGCGCGGCTTCGGGGTCGCGCGAGGGATGTCGGAGAGCAATCCCATCGCGTCCTCTTGCGAGAGCGTCGCGCCTCCCGCGATGACGAGGCACATCGACGCCGGCGCGTAGAACGCGCGATGGTAGGCGGTGAGCTGATCACGAGTCGCCTTCTCGATGACGGCCGGGAATCCCGCCGCAGACCAGGACATCGGCTGATTGCCGCCGAAGGCGACGGTGCCGAGGCGGTCCCAGATCCAGCCGTCGGGGTCCGCGAGCCGCATCGACAGCTCCTGGAGCACGACGTTGCGTTCGCGCTCCACTTCCTCAGCCGCGAAGAGCGGCCTGCTCAGCATGTCGCAGATGATGTCGGCGAGCTCGTGCATGGCCATCGCCGGGCCTTCCGCGAAATATGCGACCTCCTCGGTGTCCGTGTACGCATTCGTGTTCGCGCCGAGGCGATCGATCTCGCGCGAGATGATCTTCGTGGTGGGGCGGCGCTCGGTGCCCTTGAAGAACATGTGCTCGAGGTAATGGGCCAGGCCCGACGTCTCGGCGGTCTCGTCACGCGAGCCCGCGCGGACGATCAGGAAGACACCGGAGTTGCGGCTGGCCGATGGCGCATTGAGCAGGCTCACGCCGTTCTCGAGAACGGTGAGCTCCGGCCTGTACAGGGCGGGTACGTCCTTTGTCATTGCTACGAGGTTCCCGATTCCCAGGATGCGAGGTACGTGCGCTGTTCCGCGGTGAGCACGTCGATGCTGACGCCCATCGCCTGCAACTTGAGCCGCGCGACCTCGCGGTCGATCTCCTGGGGCACGTCGTGCACCGCAAGCGCGAGATCCTTGTGGTGCTTGGCGATGTGCTCCGCGCAGAGCGCCTGGTTGGCGAAGCTCATGTCCATCACCGCTGCCGGATGTCCCTCGGCCGCCGCGAGGTTGAGCAGGCGCCCTTCGGCGAGCACGTGGACCGTGCGCCCGCTGTGCAGCCGGTGCGACTGGACGAAGGTTCGCGGATTGGTGACCTCCGCCGACATCTCGTCGATGGCGGAGAGGTTGATCTCATCGTTGAAATGCCCGCTGTTCGCGATGATCGCGCCGTCCTTGAAACGCTCGACATGAACGCGGTCGATGACGTTGATGTCGCCCGTCACGGTGATCACGATGTCGGCGTCGGGCGCGGCCTCGGCGAGTGTCATGACGCGATAGCCGTCCATCACCGCCTCGAGCGCGCGCGTCGGATCGACCTCGGTGACGATCACGTGGGCGCCGAGCCCGGCCGCGCGACTGGCGAGCCCGCGACCGCACCAGCCGTAGCCGCACACGACCATGGTCTTCCCTGCGAGCAGCACGTTTGTCGCCCGGATCAAGCCGTCGATCGTGCTCTGGCCGGTGCCGTAGCGATTGTCGAAGAGGTGCTTGGTGAGCGCCTCGTTCACCGCGATGATCGGGAAGCGCAGCGCGTCGTCGCGTGCCATCGCGCGGAGGCGGATCACGCCGGTCGTGGTCTCCTCGGTACCGGCGATCACGTGTTCGAGCAGCTCGCGACGACCCTTGTGCAACTCGGCGACCAGGTCCGCGCCGTCGTCCATCGTGATCTGCGGGCGCGTATCGAGCACCGACTGGATGTGCGCGTAGTACCGATCCGAGTCCTCGCCCTTGACGGCGAACGTCGGGATCCCGTAGTGACGGGCGAGTGCGGCCGCGACCGGGTCCTGCGTGGAGAGCGGGTTGCTCGCGCAGAGGGTCATGTCGGCGCCGCCGGCCTTCAGCGTGATGGCGAGGTTCGCCGTCTCACTGGTGACGTGCAGGCATGCACCAACGCGAAGTCCCTCGAGCGGTCGCTCCTTCTCGAAGCGCTCGCGGATGATGCGAAGGACCGGCATCTCCCGTGCCGCCCATTCGATGAGTCGCTGCCCATCGCCGGACAGTCCGGGATCCGCGACATCCGACGCCGCGGCTTTCAGCACATTGGTCACTGGACTCCTCCGTTGTTGTTCATGCGCAGCAGCGCCGTGTACGGGCGCCCGCCGAGCGCGGCCGACCCTCCGAGCGCGCTCAACTCGATGAGAAACGCAAATCCCACGATGTCGCCGCCGAGGCGTTCCACCAGGGCTCCGGCGGCTCCCGCAGTGCCACCGGTGGCGAGCAGGTCATCGACGATCAGGACGCGTTGACCCGCCTGGAGCGCGTCCGCGTGCATCTCGACGATCGCCTCGCCGTACTCCAGGTTGTATGACTGCGAGATGAGCTCCGCGGGCAACCGGCCGGCCTTGCGAATCGGGATGAAACCCGCGCCGAGACGATCGGCGACCGCGCCGCCGAGGATGAAACCCCGCGACTCGATGCCCGCGACCAACGCCACGTCGCGATCCCGGTACGGCTCGGCCAGCGCTGCCACCGCTGCAGTGAAGGCGCGTCCGTCTCCGAGGAGCAATGTGATGTCCTTGAAGACGATCCCCGGGCGCGGAAAGTCGGGAACATCTCGAATGAGAGCGCGCAGCCGTTCCGCCACGCCCCGCTCTTGAATCGTCACCGGAGCCAGTCTATCCGACAGACTCTGTGGCCGTGCCCTCTCCATCCCGCCCGCCGACGTGAGGGTGCTGATCGACGGCAGACCCCTGCAGGGCGCGTCGTCGGTGCGGGGGATCGGCAGCTACGCACGGGGTTTGCTGGCGGGATTCACCGAGCTGGACGACCCTCCCGAGGTGACCCTGCTCCTGTCGGCGCGTCGCGAGCCGCCGCCCGAGACGACCGCAACCGTGCGCCCCGCGTCGCGGCGGATCAGAGTCGTCCACCCGACGTTGCAGCCGGTCGCCGACACCGTCCTCGTGGCCCGGGCGTTGCGCGATGCGCGCGTCGACCTGTACCACGCGATCGAGTTCGGACAGCCGCTTCGCACCCGGCTGCCGGTGGTCGTCACCGTGCACGATCTGATCCCGTTCGTCATGCCGATCGACTACCCGTGGGTTCGAAGAGCCCGGATCCTCGGACTGCGTCTGCTCCGGCGCGCTGATGCCGTCATCGCCGTGTCGGAGGCGACGCGCCGTGACGTGCTGCGTTTGACCGCCACGGATCCCGAGCGGGTGACCGTCATCCCGGAAGGCGTCGCGCCCGTGTTCCGGGCGGCATCCGCCGAGGCGGTGCACCGGCTTCGAGAGGGCCTGCGAATCGACCGGCCGTTCCTGCTCGCTGTGGGCACCTTCGACCCCCGCAAGCGAATCGAGTCGCTCGCGGACGTGGTCCGCCGGGTGCGACGCGACCACGATGTTGTGCTCGTCATCGCAGGTGACCAGGGAACGTTCGCCGCTGCAGTCACCGGGGCACTGGAGCGCGCCGGCCTCGGGGATCACAGCCGGGTCATCGGTCATGTCTCGACGGACGACCTGGTGACCCTCTACACAGCGTCGGAATGCTTCGTCTTCACCTCGGCGTACGAGGGGTTCGGGCTTCCTCCTCTCGAAGCCATGGCGTGCGGAACCCCGGCCGTGGTGTTCGACAACTCATCCCTGCCGGAGGTGAGTGGACAGGCCGCGATCGTGGTGCCGGATGGCGACACCACCGCCATGGCGCAGGCGGTGTCACGACTCCTCGCCGACGCCGCGGAGCGCGATCGCCGGCAGGCGGAAGGGCTTGCCTGGGCCGCGACCTTCACCTGGCGCCGCGCCGCCGCGATGACCTGTGACGTCTACCGCGCCGTGCTCGCACGTTGATCGCGCGAACGGCGCCTACCCCTTCTCCGTGACCCGGTACTCGAGATATGCGCCGAACATGAGACGCGTCTGAGCCTCGAGTGCGGGGATGACACTCAGCGCGAGTCCGACGACCGGATAGGTGAACAGCTGGAGGTCCGCCCAGCGCTTGCGCCACCAGGGCCACGCCTTCGGCTTGGGGCAGATGCGGTGGTCCACCTGCACGAGGACCAGGGTGTTGAGCAGCGTGATCGTGAGGATGCTCGCGCTTGCCGTGCCGAGGAGTGTCGCCGCCGAGGAGAGGCTGTAGTCGAGGTCGATGAGTGCCGGGAGCGCGCCACCGAAGAACAGCAGCAGCGGTAGCGTCGCCCACGTGAGGTGGTTGAAGATCAGGCTCGCGTATCTCCGCGCGCGCATGCGCCACGGAATCTCCGGGTGACTCAGCATTCGCGCTGTGACATAAGGGATATCGGTCGCTCCCCACGCCCACCGCTTGATCTGGTTGTACTGCGAGGCGTGGGTCGCGGCGTACCCGCGCGCACGCGGGGCGTCGCCGCTCACCGTGAGGAACGCAGGACGCAGGTTGAGCTTGCCACCGCAGTGAAAGAAGCTCTTCCAGAAGAAGCGCGAGTCTTCCGGGATGACATCGGAATCCCAGTAGCCGACGTCGTCGAGCAGGAACAGGGAGAGCGTGTACGAGGAGAACATGATCAGCCGATGCGGGTTCTGGTGCAGAAACATCTGCCACTGCGTCGCCGCGGTCGCCATGACTCGGACCGCGGTCGGCACGCGCCAGAGGTTGTTGAGAAACACCGGAACGGGCTGCCAGATGGACAGGAGGCGATCCTCTGCGCTGCAGAACTGGAGGGTGATGTATGCGAAGTACTGCGGATGCAGGCGGAAGTCCGAGTCGAGATCCGTCACGAGTGTGCGCGTGGGATCCAGTCCGAGCTCGTCACATGCCGCTTTGAGCACCGGTCCGCCATACGCCATGGCCGCGGACTTGCCCACCACGATGCCGGGCAGCAGCGGATCGCGGATGTGCAGGAAGGAGAGGAACTTGCCGTCGAACTCCTCGCGCAGACGGGCCACGTTGTCGATCCCGCCGAGATCCGTCTCCCGGGTGATGATCGCGCAGACGCGCAGGTGCTCCGGGTAGTTCTGGGCAGCGAGGGCGGCCACCGTCGCCCGCAGCACCTCGTAGGACTCGGTGTAGGTGGGGATGAGGGCGCAGTGGACGATTTCGGATGGGCGTGGCGCACCCCCGGGCGGCGACACCTCGAACGCCTCGCACCGCTGCCACCAGTCGATGCGGGCGTTCGCCTGGAGCGATCCCATCGTCCGCCGCACACAGCGAACGGTGATCGTCGTGCGGATCAGCCAGTAGGCGTCGAGCAGCACGGCGCCAACCCCGAGGATCCAGAGCATTCCCGGGTCGTTGAGCCTGATTGCGAAGGCAACGACCACCGGAATGAGCAGGGCGAACCACGTGAGGGCACCGGGGAGGATTTCAAGAAGCCGCTGCTGGGTATGTTGCGACAGCGGGATCGCCGAGGATCGCGCGATCATCTGCACTGCAGTCTACCCATCCGTCACATACGAGCCTGAATGCCTGAAGAACCATCCGACCCCTCCGCCAACGTCGAGACCGATGAGCCCGAGGCCCCACCCGACGTGGTGCTCGAGGGTGACGCGGTAGAGCTGGACGACGCGGAGGAGATCGATATCGAGATCGGCGTCGTCGTCGTGGTCGACGATGACGAGGACGATGAGGATGAGGACGACGAGGAAGAGGCCGTCGCTGTCGTCGCCCCGGTCGCCGTGGCGGCCGTGCCACGGCCGTCGCCCACTCCGGGCCGCCCACCGGGCGCCCGTGAGGAGCCCCCGCCACCGTTCGGCGTCGGCGAGCGGGTGATCCTGATCTCGAATACGCGCCCTCGAACGGGCACCTCGATCGGCGACTACCCGATCGGCTCGCGCGGCGTCGTCGAGACCGTGTTGAGCCAGACGGCGATCGTCCGCTTCGATAGGCATCACGACTTCAAGGAGGTCGTCGCGTTCACGTGCCTCGAGACTGCAGAGACGCCCGAGCGCGCGGCCGAGCTCAGGCTGGCGATGGTGGAGCCAGTGCGGGTTTCCGATCGCGGTCCGAGGCCGCCGGTCGACCGCTCCGACGGCGCCGCAGCCGCGCCGGCCGCAGCCCCGGTTGCGGCCGCTTCGCCTTCCGTCGTTCCGGCTCCTCCGAAGCCCGCGGCAGCTCCGGCCGAGGTTCAGACGCGAACGGTCGAGCAGGCGAAGCCCGCCGCCGCCAAGCCCGCTCCGGCACCGGCGTCGAAGCCGGCCGCCACGGCGAAGCCGGCAACCCCGGCCAAAGCTGCTCCCGCCGCTAAACCCGCACCCAGAGCGAAGGTGGCTCCAGTTCCGAAGGCGGCGCCGATCGCGAAGGCGGCGCCTATGAAGCCGGCTCCGGCTTCGAAGGCAAAGACCGCGGTCGCCGCCAAAGCGGCCCCGCCTCCCAAGTCCAAGGTCGCCGCGAAGCCTCCCGCGAAGGCCAAACCGGTTGCCCGTCCGGCGCAGACGGCGGCGAAGACTACGTCCTCGTCCCGGCCTGCACCGGCCAAATCCGTGGCGAAAGCCAAGCCGGTGGCCAAGGCAAAACCCGTCGCCAAAGCCAGGCCGGCGGCGAAGCCGGTGGCCAAGGCCGCCGTGAAGGCCAAGCCTCCGGGTAAACCCCGGCCCGCGCCCAAGGCGAAACCGGTCGCCAAGACCGCCGCGCGGTCGAACGCGGCAACTTCACGCAGCGCCCCGGCACGCAAGCCTGTGACCAAGTCCGTGGCGAAGCCGGTGACGCGCACGAAGACCCCCGCTCGACCGGCGCCGAAACCGAAGCCCAAGGCCGTCGCCAAGCCGGCTGCCGCCAGGGCTGCGAAGGCATCGTCCGCACGCCAGCGCCCCGCTGCCACGACCACGTCGCAGGGTCGGGCGCCGGCCAAATCGTCGAAGAGCAGCGCGAGCCGGCGCGGTCGCTGACCTCAAGGGCCGGCTACACGGCAGCCGGAGTCTCGACCTCTGCGGCGTAGACGCCGCGATACGCCGGCGGAAGCAGTTCCGCGATCCGTTGTCCGATCAGGTCGGCAATCGCCTGGTCGTCCCGTCGATCGGCCGGAGTCCGCTCGGGAAGTTGAAACACCGGCCCGTATCTCATGCGCACCGGGACGCGGCTCGGCAGCTTGCGGCCGCGCCCCAGCGCTGCCTCGCTTCCCCAGATCGCGACGGGGAGCACCGAGGCTCCCGAGCGCCGTGCGAGGAATCCCACCCCGGCTTCGGCGCGGCGCATCCCGGGCGTGGCCGAGCGGGTCCCTTCAAGAAAGATCAACAGGCGGCCCCGCCGCGACAGGACGTCGAGCGCAGTTCGCATCGCACGCCTGTCCGGTGCCCCACGGGCTACGGGGAAGCAATTGCAGCCCGCCATGATCCAGGAGAACACCGGGTTGGAGAACAGCTCTTGCTTGGTGATGCAGAAGAGAGCTCCAGGAGCGTACCCGCCGAAGAGGAACGGGTCGATGTTGCTGAGGTGGTTGGACACGACGAGCAGCGGGCCCTCTGACGGGAATCCCGTCGGCGGATCGACGCGGAGCCCACGCCCAAGGAACCCGCGAAGGATAGTCCTGCAGAGCCAGGACACCAGGTGGTAGCGCACGCTCCGCTTGCCGTCGTCACGGACGGGAAAGTGCTCCGGAAACCCCGGAAACTCGGCGGTCACCCAGCCGATGGTAGGGCGTGTCGCATGCCCGCCATACAATCCTGGCTCCCGCCCCCTTAGCTCATCGGTAGAGCAGCCGGCTTTTAACCGGTTGAGGGAGGTTCGATTCCTCCAGGGGGCAC
>JBAUTG010000026.1:0-8951 GCA_049582105.1 Candidatus Dormiibacterota bacterium
AATGGCATGCGCAGGACGTCCTCGTGTACAGGTTCAGTACGCGGCGAGCTCGCGAAGCTTCGCCTCGACCTTGTTCGGCGTGACCAGATAGAACTGCTCGAGCGGCGGCGCGAACGGCATCGCCGGAATCTCCGGGCCGCCGAGTCGCATCACCGGAGCATCGAGGTCTGCGAAGCACTCCTCGGCGATGATCGCGGCGACCTCGGACGCGACGCTCACCGCAAGGTTCGCCTCCTGCACGACCAGCACCTTGCCGCACTTGCGCGCGCTCGTCACGATCGCCTCGCGGTCGAACGGGCGCAGGGACCGCAGGTCGGTCACCTCGCAGGAAAACCCATCTGCAGCAAGGCGATCGACCGCCTCGAGCGACGTGTGCACCATCATGCCGTAGCTGAAGACGGCGATATCCCGGCCCTCGCGCACGACTTGTGCGCGGTCAAGCGGGACCGTGTACTCGCCGTCCGGGACCTCGCCTTTGATGGCTCGATAGCAACGCTTGTGCTCGAAATACAGGACCGGGTCCGGGTCGCGGAGCGCTGAGACGATCATGCCCTTGGCGTCGTACGGCGTCGACGGAACCACCACGCGCAGACCGGGGATGTGCGCGAAGATCGCTTCGATCGACTGCGAGTGATAGAGCGCGCCGTGCACTCCCCCACCGAACGGCGAACGCAGCACCATGGGGACGCCCCAGTCGCCGTTGCTCCGGTAGCGCATCTTCGCCGCTTCGCTGATGATCTGGTCGACCGCGGGCATGATGAAGTCCTGGAACTGGATCTCGGCGATCGGTCTCAGGCCGTTCATCGCGGCACCGATGGCGACACCGACGATCAGCGACTCCGCGAGCGGACTGTCGAGCACGCGCGCCTCGCCGAACTCCTTCTGCAAGCCCTCGGTGACGCCGAACACGCCGCCCTTGGCGCCCACATCCTCGCCGAGGATCATCACGCGCTCGTCGCGCTGCATCTCCTCGCGAATGCCGTCGCGGATCGCCTCGATGTACGTCTTCTCAGCCACGCCAGTCACCCGGTTCGGCGTACACGTGGAGCATCGCCGTGTCGGCCGCCGGCAGCGGTGCCGCCTCGGCCTCCTCGGTGGCGATGTTCAGCTCCACCACCAGCTCGGCACGCATCTCCTCCGCGTCTGCCGCAGTCAGGACGCCGAGCTCCTCGAGCGTCGCCTTGAAGCGCAGCAGCGAATCGCGCTCCTTGTCGGACTCGAGCTCTTCGGAGGTCCGGTACCGGCGCTGGTCGTCGTCCGAGCTGTGCGAGGTCAGGCGGAGCACCTTCGCCTCGATGAGCGTCGGCCCGTCACCGCGACGCGCGCGCTTCACCGCCTCGCGCGCTACGCGGTAGCAGGCGATGGCATCGCATCCGTCGACGATGACACCCGGGATGCCGTACCCCTTGGCGCGGTCGGCGACGTCCGCGGTCGGCATCTGCTTCTGCCACGGCACGCTGATGGCGAACCCGTTGTTCTCCACGAGGAAGATGACCGCGAGCTTCTTGGTCGCCGCGAAGTTCAACGCCTCGTGAAAGTCGCCTTCGCTGGTGCCGCCTTCGCCGATCGAGGTGACCGTCACCGCATCCTCGCCGCGCATGCGCGATGCGAGCGCGATACCGCACGCGTGGATCAGCTGCGTTCCCACCGACGAACCGGTGCTGATGATGTTCAACCGCCTGCAGCCGTAGTGCGCAGGCATCTGGCGGCCGCCGCTGTTGGGATCGTCCGCGCGCTGCAGGACGGAGAGGACATGGTCCTTCGGGGTCATCCCGAGCACGAGCGTCAGGGCCAGGTCGCGGTAGTACGGGGCGACCCAGTCGTACGTCGGCTTGAGGTTCATGCCGAAGGCGACTTGAACTGCCTCGTGCCCTTCGGCGGAGATCCAGAACGGGGCGCGCCCCTGGCGGTTCAACACCCACAGCCGCTCGTCGAGCAGGCGCGAACGCAGCATATGCCGGTACATCAGACGGAGCGTCTCGGCGTCGAGCCCGGCCCGCGCCTTCGTTTCCGTCTTGGTCATTGCCATTGGTGGCCCAACCCTCCGATCGAAGCTGTCAACCGCGACGGTGCCTCGAAGGCTCCACAGCCGCTCAAATGTGGATTGCCTCGCGACTCACGGCAAGGGCAGCTTCTGAGAGCACTTCACTGAGTGTAGGGTGTGGCGCGACTGCGTGTCCCATCTCGAATGCGGTCGTCTCCAGCAGGCCGCCGAGCGCCGGGCCCCAGATCAGCTCCGTCACCTCATGGCCGATGATGTGGACGCCGAGAACGTCGCCTGCCGTCTTGTCGGCGACCACCTTGCAGAACCCTCCGGTCTCGCCCCAGATCACGGCGCGGCCGTTGCCCCGGAAGGGCATCATCCCGACCGCGACGTCGTGTCCGGCGGCCCGAGCCTCGGCCTCGCTGAGACCGAGCGAGCCGATCTGCGGCGAGCAGTACGTGGTGCGGGTCACGAGGCGCGGGTCGAGCGGGTGCGGGTCCCGGCCTGCGATGGCCTCGACGGCGAGCACGCCTTCGTGGAGCGCCTTGTGGGCGAGTTGGAACCCACCGACGACGTCACCGACCGCGCTGACCGCTGCCTCCCCGGTTCGAAGCATCGGGTCCACCGTGATGACCCCGCGCTCGACGGCGACTCCTGTGCCCTCGATGCCGATGTCCTCGACGTTGGCCGCCCGCCCCACGGCGACGAGGAGCACCTCGGCCTGGAGCCGCTGCTCGGCACCGCCCTCGGGCGCAACGGTCACCGCAACGCCCCCCTCGGTGCGCTCGACGGACTTGAGATCGAGGCGGTGCCCGGTCAGGCACACGATCCCGCGAGCCTCGAACTGGCGGCGCAGCTCGGCGCCGATATCCGCGTCTTCGAGCGGCACCAGGGTCGGGAGCATCTCGACGACCGTCACCTCGGCTCCGCAGCTGCGATAGAGCGAGGCGAACTCGACGCCGACGGCACCGGCGCCGAGGACGATCGCCGAGGCCGGGACGCGGTCGAGCCTCAGCGCCTCGTCGCTTGTGAGCACCGTGATGCCGTCGGCCTCGATCCCTGGGAGCTGCTTCGGGCGCGACCCGGTCGCGATGATCACCGCGTTCGCCTCGACCTCGCTCACCTCGCCGCCGGCGCCGGTTACGGCGAGGCGACCCGCGCCCGCCAGCCGCCCACGACCGCTCAGGACGCTCACCTTGTTCTTGCGAAGCAGGAACTGGACTCCCTTGTGGAGCTGGCTCACGACGGCGTCGCGGCGCTTGCCGGCGACCGCGTAGTCGAAGCGAATGTCACCCGTGGTGACGCCGAACGCGTCGGCATGGCGAAGCTGGTCGAGGAGCCCCGCGCTCTGGAGCAGCGCCTTCGCCGGGATGCACCCGCGGTGCAGGCAGGTGCCGCCGACCTTGTCCTCTTCGACGAGCACCGCGCGGAGCCCCAGTTGGGCCGCCCGGATCGCCGCCGGGTACCCGCCCATCCCACCGCCGAGGATGGCGATGTCGAAACGTTCGGCCACAGCGGCTGAGTATATCGGCGGGATACGCCCGGTCCAGAAGGAGGCTCAGTTCACCGCGATGCGGTGGCGATGTCAGGACGCGACGCAAGAGGCCGAATACGCTGGTTCCAGGCAGGTTCACGCGGCCTCAGCCAGGTCACGCCGGGCCCGAGCCCGCGGCTACGGGAGGTAGGCGCGCGGGTTGACCCAGTGACCGTTGTGGTTCACCCCGAAGTGCAGGTGGCAGCCGGTCGAGTTGCCACTCGTCCCCTCGTAGCCGACAAGCTGGCCCCTCGCCACCGTCTGCCCGCTGCGGATCGCGAACCGAGCGAGGTGGCCGTAGAGCGTCTGCCAGCCGTTGCCGTTGACGATGATGATGTAGTTCCCGAAGCCGTATCGCTCGAACGGTTCGATGTACGCGATGCCCGCGTCCGCAGCGACGATGCGATTGCCGCACGCCCCTGCGATGTCGAGGCCGTTGTGGAAGTGCCGCTGCGGACATGCGGGGTCGTACGGCTCGAACGGATACGGCGTGCATCCGAAGCCCTGACTGATGGGTCCGACGTCCGGCCAGCTGAAGCGTCCGCTGCCGCCACCGGCACGTCGCGCTGCCGCCTCCTCCTTCTGGAGCTGCGCGATCTGCCCGTTGATCGTGTTCACGGCCGCCTCCCACTCCTGGGCGCTCCGCTGGTCCTGCGCCTGGATCTGCGCGAGGTACGCGACTGCCTCGGTGCGCGCCGACCGGTCGTCGTCGAGCGACTGTTCCGTGACGTAGAGCTGGGCCAGGAGTTGCTGCTGTTGCTGCCGATCGGTGCCGATGCGCGCGACGTCGGCCTGGACCGCATCACGCTGCGCGCTGACCATGTTCACCACCTGCAGCTCACGGGCACTGATGCGGCCGCCGTTGATGACATCGGTCCAGAACTGGTTGAAGCTGCCCGACGTCAGCAGGTTGCTCAGCGGCGTGGATTGATTCTCGAACTCGTAATAGACCACGAGCACCTGCGACAGCTCGTGCTGCTCCGAGCCGAGCAGCGACCGCGCGGCCGCGAGCTGCGACTGGGCCTTGCTGAGCCGCACGTTGATGGCGTCGAGCTGCACGGTTGCAGTCGCGACCTGCGCCTGGGTCGCGGTGATCCGCGCGTTGAGGTGCGTGATGATCGCGGTCAGCGCCGCCTCCTGGTTCTGTGCTGCGGCGATCTGTGCCTTGAGCGACGCTATCTCCTGTCTCGCCTTGTTGAGCTGTCGCTGCTCTTGACTGATGTGCTCGGTGATCTGATCAGCCGACGTGGGCTGGGCGATGACGAACAGCGACGCTGCTATGGCCAGCGACGCGATGCCGCGGACCAGGCTCCGGCATGTCACGCCGAAAGGAATCGCCTGACGCCGAGGAAGCTACCGAATGCCCCGACCGCAACGCCACCGATGAGCAGGAAGATGAGCAGGGTCACCGTGTAGGGACCGTCGAAGGGCACGCTCAAGAGGTGGCCCTGCGCCGCCTGCACGAAGATGCGATACGCGGCGTACACGATCGCCCCCGAGAAGATCGCGGCGAGTAAGCCGCCGAGCATGCCCTCGAGGATGAACGGCCATCGCACGAACCAGTCGGTGGCGCCGACCAGTTTCATGATCTCGATCTCCGTTCTCCGCGCGTACACCGCGGTGCGGATCGTGTTCATGATGATCACGATGCTGATCGTCATCAGGATCACGGCGATGATCGCGCCGACCCATTCGATGATGGTGATCACCGCGTTGAGCTTGGAGATGACGTCGGAGTTGTAGTCGGTCGGCGTGGTCTTGTCGACGATCGGCGTCGCGGCGGCCATCGCGTTGAACTGGCTCAACTCGGTGAGCTTGCGCACGACGAGATTCAGCGACGCGGGCAGCGGGTTGCTGCCGAGCACCGCAAGAGCCTGCTGGATATCAGGGTTCTGCGATGCCTGCTTGGCCGCCTCGTCCTTGGTCTCGAACGTCACGGAGATGACCCGAGGGTCGTGTTTCAGCTGGCTTTCGAAATTCGTGATCGCGGCCAGCGATGCGTTGTCCGCGAGGTAGATCTTGAGATGGCTTGCGTTCTGCTCCTGTGCCTGCAGCACGCTGTCGACCGAGTGCGTGAAGAGCAGGCCGCCGCCGACGAGAAAGATGATGAGGCCCATGGTGAACACGCCCGCAAGCGAGACACCGAGGTTGCGCCGGAAGTTCTGTCCCGCGCTGTGGAGCGCGAACCAGAGCGACGCCGCGACCTGCCTCACAGGGTCGCGGTCCCTTCCCGCAGGTACTGCCCCTCGGCCTCGTCTCGCACCACGCGGCCGCCCTCGATCGCGATCACACGACGGCGCACGAGGTCGACGACCTCACGGTTGTGCGTGGCCATGAGCACGGTGGTGCCGCGATGGTTGATCTGCAGGAGCAACTGCACGATGCCCCACGACGTGTCGGGGTCGAGGTTGCCGGTGGGCTCGTCCGCAAGGAAGATGCGCGGTCGGTGGACGAGCGCGCGTGCGATCGCGACGCGCTGCTGCTCACCACCACTCAGCTCATCGGGGAACGTGTCGAGCTTGTCCTCGAGACCCACGATCCAGAGCACCTCCTCGACCTTCTCGCGCATGTGGCGCTGGCCGGGGCGCGTCACCTGCAACGCGAACGCGACGTTCTGCGCGACGGTGCGCCGCGTGAGCAGCTTGTAGTCCTGGAACACGATGCCGAATTTGCGGCGCAGCTTCGGCAGCTTGCGACGCGACATCCGGCTGATCTCCTGACCCTCCACGAAGATGCGGCCGGTCGACGGCGCCTCATCGCGGATCAGCAGGCGGACCAGCGTTGACTTGCCGGCGCCGCTCGCGCCGACGAGGAAGCAGAAGTCGCCTTGATGGATCGCCAGATCAACGTCGCGCAGGGCCTCCGTTCCGTTCGGGTAGACCTTGCTCACGCCGTGAAACGAGATGACGGGGCGTAGCGCGTGCTGAGGAGGGGCCGCAGATCGCTCGGCGACCACCACGCTCACCAGGCTGCCCCCTGGGGCGATGTATTCATAAAAGGGTTTCTGGGATCGCTACTGCGTCGGGCGCCAGTATAGACCGGGGTTCCCGCTGACTCCCGCCGAATTTCACAGGACGGTGACTTTCGTACGGCACCGAGGCCTGGTCGTGCGATCAGGATGCCTTCGATTCGCCTTCCTCATCGGCCGCCCAGTGCAGGTATCCCTCGATGAAGGGATCGATGCCCCCCTCGAGCACCGCCTGCGCGTTGCCGACCTCGACGTTCGTTCGGTGGTCCTTGACCATCGTGTAGGGGTTCAGGACGTAGGAACGGATCTGACTGCCCCATTCGGCCGCGATCAGCTCGCCCTTGAGATCGGCGATCTTCTGGGCGTGGGCGGCCTGCTGGAGTGCCAGGAGCCTCGATCGGAGCACCCGCCATGCGACGTCCCGGTTCTGCTGCTGGGAGCGCTCGTTCTGGCATGTGACCACGACCCCCGTCGGGATGTGCGTGAGGCGTACCGCCGACGAGGTCTTGTTGACGTGCTGGCCGCCGGCGCCGCTCGATCGGAAGACGTCGGTGCGGACGTCATCGGGATCGATCTCGACGGTCACCGTGTCTTCGATCTCGGGCGTCACCTCGACGAGGACGAACGAGGTGTGCCGGCGGTGGGCTGCGTCGAACGGGCTGATGCGAACGAGGCGATGGACCCCATGCTCGCCCTTGAGCAGCCCGTAGGCGCGCGGCCCCGAGATGCGAATGGTCGCCGACTTGATGCCCGCCTCGTCCCCCACCGACTCCTCGAGGAACTCCACGGGCATCTTGTGCTCCTCCGCCCAGCGCAGGTACATGCGCAGGAGCATTTCGGCCCAGTCCTGCGAGTCAGTTCCGCCGGCTCCGGCGTGGATGCTGAGGAGGGCGACGTGGTCCGTGTACGGGTCGCTGAAGAGGAGATCGATCTCGCGGCGGGCTATCTCCTTCTCGAGTGCTTTGATCTCGCGTTCGAGATCAGCCGCCATCTCCTCGTCGGGCTCGGCGTCGAGGATGGAGGCGAGCTCGCGGGTGTCGACCGCACGCTGGGTCAGCGATTCCCACGTGGCGAGGTCATCGCGGATTCGCGACGCCTCCTGGTTCAGGGCCGCGGCGCGGCGAGGGTCGTCCCAGAGGTCCGGGTCCGATATATCGCGATCGAGCTCGACCAGACGGACGCGCTTGCCATCGAGGTCAAAGATGCCCCTGAAGTTCGGCGATGCGGGCGGCAACGTCGGAGGCGCGGTCGGCAAGCTCGCTCATTTGTCGAGTATTTCACAATGATCTGATGCAATCTGCAGCCGGAGTGGCCGCCTCCGCGATCGGCGACCTGTTTCCCGACATGCCACTCGCGTTCGATTTCGACGACGTGTCGCTGGTGCCTCGGGTCCGGTCGTCGCTGCCGCATCGATCCGAGGCGGATCCGTCCGTGGACTTCGGGCCGCTGCGGCTCAGCGTGCCCTTGATCGGATCGCCGATGCCGGACGTCTGCGGCGTCGAGATGTGCCGTGCGCTTCGCGACCACGGGGCGCTGGGCATCCTACCCCGGTTCCAGGCGATCGCCGAACAGGCAGCCGAGCTGCGCGAGGTCGGGACTGCCGGCGGGAGCGTCGCCGCTGCGGTGGGAGTCACCGGGGACTTCCGCGAGCGGTTCGCGCGGATCGTCGATGCGGGATGCCGCATCATCTGCCTCGACACTGCCAACGGCGCACACGAACAGGTCGCGTTGGCGGCGAGGTGGATCCGTCAGCAGGACGAGAGCGTCTTTCTCATCGCCGGCAACGTCGCGACGGCCGAGACGTTCCGCTGGCTCGAGGATCTCGGCGTGGACGCCATTCGGGTGGGAATCGCCGGCGGGTCCGTCTGCGAGACGCGAACGGAGACGGGCGTGCACGCGCCGACGCCATACAGCGTGTACGAGTGCGCGCGGGTTCGGCGTCGTGCGCTGATCGTTGCCGACGGCGGCACTCGGAGCCCCGCCGACATGTGCAAGCTCCTCGCGCTTGGTGCGGATTGCGTCATGGTCGGCTCTGCGCTCGCCGGGACCCACGAAGCGCCCGGCCGGGTGCTGGTCGTGGACGGGAAGAAGTTCAAGATCATGCGCGGCGCCGCGTCGTTTTCGGTGCAGCAGGAGTTCGCGGGCGAGGATCCCGAATACATCGAGGGCGCGGAGTCGATCGTGGCCTACAAGGGGCGCGTGGCCGACGTCGTGCAGCGTTACGTGGCCGGGTTGCGGAGCTCCATGTCTTATATGGATGCGCGGACCCTCGACGAGTACCGAAGCAACGCGAGCTTCATTCGTTTGCGGTAGGGGCGGCTTCGGGCGGGAGTCGGTGGCGGCGAACATGTGTTCTATGCTACAGGAATGTGTAGTGCCGTCGTGGGTGCCTGTGCTCTCGAGGTTCGTGATGAGCTCGAGATCGAGCCGGTCGCCGAGAGCGGCGCTGCGAGCCGGCGGCTGGG
>JBAUTG010000027.1:0-4823 GCA_049582105.1 Candidatus Dormiibacterota bacterium
CGGGATCGCTGACAGGTGTGCCCGCGAGCTCGGCGAGCAGGACGTCCAGCGGAGGACGGCCGCCCCAGAGGCGCCCCGTGCGTAAATTGGCGATTAGCCGCGCCTTGAGACGCGGCGCCTCATCGACCAACCTCTCGATCCGCGCGTCCGTCCACTTGCCTCGAATCGGCACGCACCGCAGCGCACCGCCCGACGCCGATTCGATGGCATTCATTAGACCGCGGGGCGAGGTCCCTGAGGATTTGACCGGCGCGACCGGCAGCTCGTAGCGGTATGCCGTGCGGCTCACCGCGCCGGGCGGAACGCTGACGTCAGTATCCGAGTCGGGCAGGACAGTGCCCGCGCGCATCGCCACCAGGTCCTCGTCGACCGGCTCTCCATCCCATTCCGTGAAGCCGGATTCATTGAGGACGCGAGCGGCCCAGAAGGGGCCGCACAAGTTGTCCTTCTGCTGCGCGGCCGCCGGCTTGACGGTATCCGAGAGCACACTCATCACTACACGGACCTCATGTATCGATCGCGTTCCCACTCGGTGACGGTTTCGCGGAAAGCCTTGACCTCCCAGGCGCGCGAAGTCGCGTAGTAGTCGCTGAAGCGTTCGTCGAGCGCCTCACGCAGCACCTGGTCGGACTCGAACGCGCGGAGCGCGCTTTCCAGGGAACCCGGCAGCTCCTGAACATCGGCGCGCGCGTACGCATCTCCGACGATCGGCTCAGGCGGAGTGAGCTTGCGCCTCACGCCATCAGCGGCCGAGGCCGCGATCGCCGCGATCGCGAGGTAGGGATTCGCGTCGGCGCCAGGGCGCCGGCATTCCAGGCGGCACAGCTCGGGGTGGTCCTTGCGCACGATCGCCCGCACGGCGCACGAGCGGTTCTCTACCCCCCATGTCGCATTGACCGGGGCGAACCACCCCGGTACCAGGCGCTTGTACGAGTTGATGGTCGGGTTGAGCAGCAGCGAGGCGGCAGGCAGATGCTCGAGCACACCCGCCACCGCCGAGCGGAACACCGCCGGCACATGATGCTTTCCCTCCGATGCTCGAAAAGCGTTGGCGCCGTCGCGCCAGAGCGAAAGATGCACATGGCCGCTCGACCCCTCCTCGCCCGGCGCCGTCTTGGCGAGGAAGCTCGCTCGCAGGCCCATCGTGGCCGCCAGATCCTTGACGGCCATCTTGGTGAAGGCGGCGTCGTCGGCTGCGCGAAGGGCCGGCCGCGCATTCAGGTTTACCTCCAGCAATCCCGGGCCGGCCTCGGTGTGGACGGCCGACAGCTCGATCCCGAGCGCGTCCAGGGCCGGCGCAAGCGCGCGGACGAAAGCATCAAATCCCCCCAACTCGGAGAGGCTGTAGCTCAGCCCTGTGGATAGGGGTTTCGAGTCGCGATCGAACAACCTGACCTCGTATTCCACCGCTGACATCGCCTCGTAGCCGAGCTCGGAGAGGTTGGACAGCACGCGGCGCAGGACGTCACGCGTGGCCAGCTCGCAGTCGCTGCCGTCGGACCAGCTGGGAGTCGCGAGGCACACCTTCCAGCCCGGCCGCCACGTGAGGTCGTGGAGGGTGCCGGGATCGGGGTGGATGATGAGGTCGCCCGCGCCCGATCGGATACCGAACTTCGTGTAGTCGCTGATCGGCGTGTCGGTCGGGTCGAGCGCGAGCAGCAGGTCGGTCATCACCGTCCCGTGACGGAGAGCCGACTCGAACGCCGCAGGCCGCAGCGCCTTGCCGCGGATCGACCCGTTGACGTCCGGGATGCCGAGGAGGATGAACTCTCCGCCGGCAGTGGGCGCTTCGGCTTGCGCGTTGAAGCGCGGCGCCGGTTTGGCCCCGGCGTCGATCGTGCTCACAGCTTCTTCTTGACCGCCCTCTCGACCGCTTCGAGCGAGCGGGCGAACCGCGCCACCATCTCCGCGAGCTCCTCGTCTGTGCTCGTGTACGCGGGGGCGAGGAGCACCTCGTCCCCAGCGAATCCGTCGGGCGTCGAATGCGTCGAGCTGACGAGCACGCCATGTTCGAGCGAGATGTCATCGACGAGCGTCGCCGCATCGAGCTCGTGAGGAAGAAAGGACTTGCCGTCACGCGGATCGACCAGCTCCACCCCGAGGAGGAAGCCGCGGCCTCGCACCTCACCGACGATCTCCGAGCCCTTCAGGGCTTCCACCAGCCGGTCGCGCAGCCGGGGGCCGCGCTCGCGGACTCGCGCCACGAGGTCGTGGCGAACCATGTAATCGAGGACGGCCAGCCCGACAGCGCACGGCAGAGGGGCGCCATCCCACGTGTGGCCGAGGTCGAACTCAGCCGAGCCTTCGGCGAGCGCGACGTAGACGTGCTCGCGGCACAGCACGGCGGCAAGCGGCCAGTAGCCCGCGCCAAGTCCCTTGCCTATGGTCACGATGTCGGGCTCGATCGGCAGCTCATGAGCCGCGAGCCAGCTTCCGACGCGGCCCATTCCGCTGACGATCTCGTCGAAACAGACCAGGAATCCGTGCTTCTCCTGGCGTTCCGCGAGTCCATGCCAGAAGCGCTCGGGAGGCGAATAGCCGGGTAGCGCCGCTGCGCTCACAGGTTCGCAGAAGAACGCGGAAACGGACTCCGGACCGGCCTCTTTGAGTGCGCGGTCGAGCGCTTGCAAGGCCTGCTCGCCGGTCTCGTCGAATCGCGGCGTCGAAGGCGGGATGTGAAGGTAGGCAGGCATGTATTCCGCGTATGGGCCTTGCAGCGAGCGCTTCCTGCCGCTCAGGGCGAGCGTCCCCAGGGTCGAGCCGTGATAGGCCTGCGCCGGCGAGATGATCTGCCAGCGGTCGCGCTGGCCCCGATCCACGTGATACGCGCGTGCCAGCCGGACCGCCGTCTCATTTGCCTCGGACCCGCCCGACGCGAACTTCACGCGGGCCATCTCCGGGGCGACGACCTCGATCACGCGATCGGCCAGGTCCTCCTGCGCGCGGCTGGTGAAGTGGTGGTTGTAGAAGTAGGCGATGCGCTCGGCCTGCGCGGCGGCGGCGTCGACGATCTCACGCACGCCGTGGCCGAGGCACGCCACCATCGCGCCTCCGGAGCACGCGTCCAGAATCCGCTCGCCGCCGGCCGTCTCCAGCCATACACCGCGGCCGCTGACGATGCTCGGGTATTCAAGGTCCAGGAACCGCGGAAATACGCTGGTCTCGTCAGCGCTGATCGTGGCGGCCATTCAGACGCTCGTCACCTCCGTGAACCTCGGCGGACCGCGGCGAGCACCGCGCGCAAGCCCTGTTCGCTGTTCGCCACGTGCTCTTCCATGGCTCTCTCCGCCGCTTCCCCGTCGCCTCGCTCGATCGCCTCGAGCAGCGCCTCGTGCTCACCGGAGATCCGCCGGTGCCAGGTCTCCGACTCGGGCAGCAGCGTGATCGCGTCATTGAGATTCATCCGGATCTCCTCGATCGCCTGCGTCAAAACCGTGTTGCCGGTAGCGCGAGCCAACGCGATGTGGAAGTCCGTGTCGTGCCGCATGTAGTCCGGTTCGGTCGGCGCGGCGGTCATGCCGCGGATCGCCTTTCTCATCGCGGTGAGGTCCGCGCGGCGCCGGCTGCCGGCAGCCACGCGGGCGACGGCTGGCTCGATCAGGCGCCGGTACTGCAGCAGATCCAGGAGCTCCTTGCGGTTTCGCATCACGCGAACGACCAGGCCGTCGACAGTGAGCGAATCCTGGTCCTGGTGCGAGACGAAGGTGCCCCCGGTCCGGCCTCGACGAACCTCGACCAGCCCGGCCTCCTCCAGCAGGCGCAGGGCATGCTGGATCGTGGGCCGTCCGACACCGAACATCACGACCAGTTCACGTTCCGAAGGCAGCGACTCACCCGGTTTGATCAGACGCAGCGAGATGTGGCGTCGGATCTGCTCGGCCACGTATTCATGGGCGCGTAGCTGCTGAATCCGCTCGAACCGCACCGTCGAAGCGGCGGGGTCGTTGGTCGCGCCCGGCACTTCGCGGCGCGAGTCCTTAACGGCCACGGGCCGGCTCCTTGCTCACCTTCGCAATGTCGGTGAGAAACCTGTCGAAGAGGCGCTCACTGCGCCGGCGCACTTCAGGAGCGATCCGGTGGGTCTCCTCCAGCAGTGCATCCGGATCTACGCCGTCACCGTCCAGCTCGTGGCGGTACGCGCGGACCCAACTGTCCATGATCTCGGGCGTGACCTCGGGGTGAAACTGAAGGCCCAGGCTCTTGCCGTGGACGTAAGCCTGTGGGCCCACATCGGTTTCGGCGATGAGCTTCGCGCCCGGAGGCAGCGTGAACGTGTCGAAGTGCCACTGGAACCATGGACCTTCAGACACGATGTCCGGGTGGTTGGTGCGCACGGGAAGCCAGCCGATCTCCGAGCGGTCCGAGCGGAACGACCTCCCGCCTAGCACGCGGGCCAGCAGCTGGCCGCCGAAGCAGAGCCCAAGCACCGGGATGTCAGCCTCGGCCGCCTGGCGTAGAAGCTGCGCTTCGCGAGGGATGAACGGCTTGGTGTCATCGAATGCAGCGAACTCCGAGCCCAATGACGCGATGAGGTCGTAGTCGTGCGGGTCGGGGATCTCCTCTTTGAGGTCGATGCGAAGGACATGGATGTCGGCGTTCCGCTTCTCGAGCCACTCCGCCAGATAGCCGGGCGGAGTCGGCTCCTCGTGCTGGATGATCAGCGCTCGAATCCGATCGCTCATGAAACCGGCCTCGCCAGGAGCTTGGTCTCCAGCTCCGCGCCGACCTGGCGCACCGTTTTCGCATATCGATCGACCATCTCCGCAAGCTCGGCGTCAGTGGTGGTGAAGGGCGGGGCGAAGAGGCTCTGGTCGCCTGCGAAC
>JBAUTG010000028.1:0-8586 GCA_049582105.1 Candidatus Dormiibacterota bacterium
ATGCCGCTGCGCACCCCGCCGTCGACGAGCACGGGGACCCTACCCTCGACCGCCGCGACCACCTCGGGGAGGGCGGCGGCGGAAGCGATCGCGCGATCCAGCTGGCGGCCGCCGTGGTTCGAGACCACGATGCCGGCGGCGCCCGCGTCGACGCAGGCGGCAGCGTCGTCGCCGCGCAGGACGCCCTTGACGAGAACCGGAAGACCGCTGAGCTCCGCGAGCCACGCGATCGTCGAGAGATCGATCGACGCGTCCTGGTTGATGAGGTGGGGCACGTCACTGATCTCGGTCCCGGGCGCCAGGTGGGTGCCGAAGTTGACGAGGTGCTGCTCGATGCTGACCGGCGGCACGTAGCCGCGCCGCTTGAAACCCAGGTAGGGCGTGTCGGCGGTGAGCATCAGGGCCCTGGCGCCGAGACCGACCGCCCGGCGGACGAGCTCCTCGGTGATCCGGCGCTCGTTGACGATGTAGACCTGGTACCACCAGGGTCCGTCGAGCGCGGCTGCGATCTCCTCGATGACCATGGTGGCGCGCGTCGCCACGACCATCAGGCCGCCGGCCGCGCTGACGCCGCGGGCGGCTTCGACCTCACCGAGGTCGTGGGCGCCGCGCTGGTACGCGACCGGCGCAACCACGACCGGCATGGAGAGGCGCGTGCCGACCACCTCGGTGAAGAGATCCGGGATCACCGCTCCGGGGAAGGCGTGCGGACGGAGGCGGTGGCGCCGCCAGATCACCCGTGACTCCTCGAGGCTCACCTCGTCGAACGACCCGGAGGCGAAGTAGTCGAACGCGTCCTGCGTCAACTTCCCCCTCGCAGTGAGTTCGTAGCCGGCGAGCAGGTCCGAGAGCGCCCGATCCATCAGTGCGGATTGTGGGTCAGCCGGGATCATTTCGGCTTCGGCGTCGGCGTGGCCTTCGGCGTCGGCGTCGCCTTTGGCTTCGGCGTCGGCGCGGGCGGCTGGAACGCGTTCATCGGGATGATCGGTGCGGCGACGCCGGTGATCACCGTCTGTGCGCACTGCGTCAGCTGCACCTGTTGCTCCCCCGGCGCGCCGATCTGGTCGGTGAGCGTCGGGCACGTGTAGTTGATCGAGTACTGCGCCGGCGACGACAGCGGCCCGTACTGCACCGCGTCCGTGAAGTGGCACCGGCCGTCCAGGTCCACGACGACCCGGAACGCGTGGGTTGCCCGCTCGTCGACGCTCGACACCTGCGCGCTGAGCGTCGTGGCGGTGCAGCTCCCGGCCGCGGCCACGAAGCATTGCCCCGCGGCCGCCGACCCGTCATCGGTGGCGCCGCCGATGCCGACCGTCGCAGTGCCGCACGACGGCACCGGTGCGATCGCCGCGGCGACGGTGGATGCCCCGGTGGCGATGCCGAGCACGGCGACGATCAGGATGAGGTTCCGTATGGCGTTGCGGAGCGCGCCTCTCCCCTTGCGCAGCACCAGGAAGCAGCAGGTCACCGTGTCGACGGCGAGGACGGCGGCGAACGCGATGACCGCCGAGATGTTGAAGCGGCTCACGATCATCGTGATGAGCGTCAGCGGCAGCAGGCAGACCTCGGCGAAGACGTACTCGCGACGCAGGAAGCGGTGCCCGGTGACGAGCGCCAGCGGCACGAGACCCGCGAGCAGCAGGATCACCATGACGAGCACGAAGTTCGGACCCGCCCAGAAGCAGAGCAGTCCCCACGCGATCAGGAAGAGCGCGAACAGGATCAGCGACGGGAGACGCTCCGAGCGCGATCGCTTCATGCGACGACCCGGTCCTCGAGCTCCCATGCGTGTTCGAGCGCGTGCCATGCCGATCGGTGCACGACGAAACGCGGAGTCCAGCGGAATCCGTGCCTGAGGATCGGGGTCGCGACCGTCTCAAGTGGGGTCGCGGCGAACGCCGCGCCGAGCTGTTCCTGCACGACCGCGAGCTGCGCGAGGGAGTCGCCTGGTTCCGGCTTGCGAAACCTCCCGCCCGTCATCCCCGCCAGATGCATGAGCTCAGTCTCCAGCACGTGCTGCACGATGCGCGACGGCGACCGGCCGCGAGCAGGGTCGAGATCGCGTCTGTGCGGCGGGACGAGGTCGAACGCAGCCGGCAGCTCCTTCCATGCTGCGCGAAGCATGGCAAACAGACGTTCGCGTTCGCCACTCGAGAGGGCTCGCTGGTCGGCGACAGCGGTCACCGCGATGGCGCCGAAGTCGGTGACCGCCGTGCCCGCGACGCGCTCGATGATCTCGAAGCCCTCTGACGGGACCTCGAGCCCGGCAGCGCTCGCCACCTTCCCGAAGCGGCCCCGAGCTCCCTCGAGCGCCGCCATCGCCGACCGCTCGTCGCGTCCGGAGCGGCACCACCCCGGCCACGCCACGACCCGGGCGAAGGTGCGCCGGGACGGTCCGACCTCGACGATCACCTCCACGATCGACGACCCCGCCCCGGGTGTCAGGTGTGTCGGCGCACGGCCAGCCAGGGAGCGACCAGCGCGATCCCGAAGCCCGCCTCGGTCGCCGGCAGCGCGATCGGGGTCAGCGGCGCGACGTAGGCGACGCTCGCGGCGACGATCAACATCCGCCAGATGCGAGCGATGCGCCAGCCGCGGTGCCAGAGCCCGAGCAGCAGCCCGCCGGCCACGATCCCCGCGGCCACGTACCAGGGCGGTCCATAGCCGGACTCTGCGGCGAGGATCACCCCCGCGAGGAGCGCGAGGCGCCAGAGGATTCCCGCGCCGACGCGACCGAGATAGAAGAGCCGCGGGTGCATGTCACGGAGGTCGTGGGACACCGGTTCGAGCTGCGGGTAAACCTCAACCACGCCGGCCACGATGCCACAATCCGGACGCGATGGCCACCGCAGTGCCGCCCGCCACCGCAGTGCCGCCCGCCGCCATCCCGCCGAAGGCGGCGCCTACTGCGGCGGCTGATGCGGTGTGCCGAGCGCGACCGTCGCCTGTTCGTCCTGCCCCGAGGGCGTGACCCACGCGATGATCACGTGGTCGCCGGGATGGTGCTGGCCGAGGATCGCGATCAGATCCGACGTCGAACCCACGGTGGCGCCACCGGCGCCGATGATCACATCGCCCGCCGAGAGCGAGGTCTTCGATGCGGGCGAACCGCCGACGACGTCCTTGACCAACGCCCCGGGCGGAGCGGTGCTGGAGCTGACATCCACGCCGAGGAACGCTCCGGGCCTGGCCGGCGGCGTCGGGAAGCTCGACGGTGATTTGACGATCTGGCCGGCGATGGCGAGCGCCGTGTTGATCGGGATGGCGAAGGCTTCCACCGCCCCGGTCTGCTCCAGCTGCCGCCCGCCACTCGCGGCTGTGTCCATCCCGATCACCTGACCGGTGTTGTTCAGGAGCGGGCCGCCGGAGTCACCCGGCTTGATGGGTGCGTTGGTCTGGATCATGCCCGACAGCGACTCGGGGTTCACCGTCCCGCTCTGATCCGACGCGGTGATGCTCTGATCGAGCGCGGTGACGGTGCCCGACGCGCGGGCGGGTGCGCCGCCGCGGCCGAGCGCGTTGCCGAGCGCGATGACGCTGGCGCCGACCTGCACGGTTGATGAGTCGCCTATCGGCATGGTCGCCAGCCCGGAGGCACCGTCGAGCTGGAGCACCGCGACGTCGTGTTTGGAGTCGTAGCCGACCACGCTCGCGCTGTACATCGCGCCCGTCGATGTCAGCTGCACGCTGATCGACAGTGCGCCGTAGATGACGTGGTTGTTGGTGAGCACCTCGCCGTTCGAGGTCAGGACCATGCCGGTCCCGGCCGCTGAGGCTCCGTGGCCGAGCTGCGTGTCGATGTCGACGATCGCCGCCTCCGCGCCGGTGGTGCTGCCGGTCCCGCCGAGGGTCCTGGTCGCGATGACCGCGGTGGCCGCCGCGCCCGCCCCGAACACGACGAGGAGCACGGCGACGGCGAGCATACGCAGCCACGAGGTGCGCCGCGGTGGCGGCGGCGGCTCGTAGCTGTAGAGATGCTGCGGCCACCAGGTCGGCGGCGAGGGCGGCGGCACCCAATCGGGCACGCCCCAAAGCTCAGACGCGGTCCCCCCAGGCCCTGCCGCTACCCCGGCTGGAGCCTCTACCTCGCTCATCCTGCGAGCTATTGTCGCGAGTTCGGTCTGTCTTCTGCACGACACGCGACCGCCCGCGACCCGCGTCTGCGTCGCGCGGGTGCGGGGGCCTCGTGTCGAGATGCCACGGTCGCCTCGCCGGGCCGGGTTTCCGGCCCGACGCGACTACATGACGTTGAAGGTCTCGGCAACCTCGATGCTGGATCCGCCGCCCAGGACCGGGCAGCCCTTGGCGAGCGCGACGGCCGCGTCCAGGCTGTCCGCCTCGATCAGGCTGTATCCCGTGGCGGCGTTTGCGCCACCACCGTCCGAAACCGATCCGTCCGAGCCGATCGTCCTGGTCTGCGAGACGGGGTTGCCGCCGTCGGCGAGCGCCGGGCCGAGTTTCTGAAACCAGGTTCCCCAGGCCTCCATCACCGCAGCCTGCGCTGCGTCGCCCTCGGGCATGCTGCCACCGTGATAGACGAGCAGATATTTCGCCATGTCGTGCCTCCGTGTTGTCGTTAGTTGCTGTTCGCGCTGCCGGCTGCGCGGATACCGGTTGGATCGAGCCGCGTCTCGAGGAGCGCGCGCTCTGACGGGTTGTCGGTGAGCTCGATCGCGCGGCGATCGGCATCGGCGGCTTCGTCGAGACGTCCGAAGCGGCGGAGCAGTTCGGCTCGCGTCGCCCAGTAGAGGTGGTAGCCCTCGAGCTCCGGGCGCAGCGCGTCGAGCTCCTCCATCGCGGGCACCGGCCCGGCGACGTGCTCGAGCGCGATCGCGCGGTTGAGCCGGACGACCGGGCTCGGGTTCAGCCGGAGGAGTGCGCCGTACAGCGCGAGGATCTGCGCCCAGTCAGTGTCCTCGTAGGTCGGCGCCTCGGCGTGGCACGCCGCGATCGCGGCCTGGAGCCAGTACGGCCCGGGACGGCCGAGCCTGCGTGCCTGCTCGAGGAGCGATCCGGCCTCGGCGATCGCGGCGTGGTCCCAGTGGGCGCGGTCCTGGTCGCGCAGGAGGACGAGTGCGCCGCCGGCGCCGAAACGGGTCGAACGACGGGACTCGTGGAGTTGCATGAGCGCGAGCAGGGAGATGACCTCGGGCTCCTCAGGCAGCATCTGCGCCAGGAGGCCGCAGAGCCAGAGCGCGTCGGCGCACAGGTCGCGGCTGGTGGCGAGGTCCGGGCCGCTGCCCAGGTAGCCCTCGTTGAAGACGAGGTAGAGGGAGGCGAGCACCTCGGCGAGCCGGTCCGGCAGCTGATCCGCGTCGGGCACCCGGTACGGGATGTGCGCGTCGACGATCTTGCGCTTGGCGCGGACGATGCGCTGCGCCATCGTCGCCTCGGAGACGAGAAAGGCGTGGGCGATCTGGCTTGTCGTCATGCCCATCACCGCCCGGCAGGTCAGGGCCACCTGGGCCTCGCGCGCGATCGCGGGATGGCAGCAGGTGAAGATCAACCGGAGGCGGTCGTCCGGGTCCTGGCGCACCTCGGGGGCCCAGCCGTCGGTCAGCAACTGGAGCTTGCTCCGGTATGCGGAGTCACGGCGCAGGCGGTCGATGGCGCGGCGTCGCGCCGTCTGCAGGAGCCAGGCAGCAGGGTTGTCCGGCACGCCGTCCACCGGCCACTTCTGCAACGCGATGACGAGTGCGTCCTGCACGAGGTCCTCGGCCAGGTCGAAGTCGCCCGTGATGCGCACCAGCGAGCCGCAGATGAGGGCCACCTCGTTGCGGAACACAGCGTTGATCGCCTCCGCGGTCGGATTGCTCACCATCGGCTCCGTTCACCGCACCGATCAGCCAACCGGGTGGTTGGGCATGTCATCGCCGTGGGAGATGACGGGGCGGATCTCGACCAGCTGATCCTGCGGCGGCCACGTCTTGGCGATGGCGATGGCGTCATCGAGATCCGCCGCCTCGATGGTGACGAAGCCCGCGACGTTCTCCTTGCTCTCCATGAAGGGACCGTCGGTGACGAGCGGCCGGCCCTCCTGCCAGCGGATCGTGGTCGCGGTCCTCGAGGGCTGGAGCTCCTCGCCACCGAGCAGCTTGCCCGTGGGGCCGAGCTCGCCGAACCACCTGTCGACGGCGGCGTGTTGCGCGGCGAGCGCGGCCTCGTCGAGGACGGCTTCCTCGTCGCGGATGAACAGCAGCATGTATTTCACAGGTTCAGCTCCTTGCCGGCCGGATGAGTGGCTCCAATCATGACGACGAACAGGAAACCCAAAAATCGACAGCTCGACACAACCGCGACGCGGTCGCCGCGACCCCGTGGTGCAGGCTTGCTGTGATGGCCACCTGGACGATCGATGGGCGCGCAGCGCTCAGCGCAGCCGAGAAGCGTGCTGTCAGCGCCCTGCGGGCGGCGTGCGAGGAAGCCGAACCACTCGACCTCAAGCTCGAGATCGACGAGGTCGAGAGCGCCGGCGTGCCGATCCACTTCCTCGCCGGCGCGGACGGCGAGGTGATCGGCTACGCGGCGATCACGCCCGGCGCCGAGGCCGAGGTCTGCGGCATGGTGCATCCGGCCTGGCGGCGCCGCGGCATGGGAAAGGCGTTGCTCGACCAGGTGCTCGGCGCGGCACGGCGGCTCGAGCGCCCGAGCGTGCTCGTGATCTGCGAGGACTCGGGGCCGGTCGCGCTTGCGTGGTTGCGCCGTGCCGGCGGTAGCGATGAGGAATCGGAGCTGCGCATGACGCTGCGCCTCGCCGGAGACGATCCGAGGTCCGGCTCCGAGCGGCGTCCCGAAGCGCTGCTGGAACTGCGAAGTCCAGGCGTCACCGAGCGCGCGGCGCTGCTCGCCCTGCTCGGCGAAGGCTTCCACGAGTCGGCGGAGCAGGTCGGCGATCGCCTGGACGCGACCCCCGAGGACGAGAGCCTGGTGGCGATCGAGAGCGGTCAGGTCGTCGGAACGCTTCGCCTCACGACGACGCCGCGCCGATCGATGATCTACGGCTTCGTAGTCGACAAGGAGCGCCGCGGTCAGCGTCTCGGCACGCGCATGCTCGAGGCGGTGCTGACGCGGCTCCGCGCGGCCCGTGTCGCCGAGGTGGGGCTGGAGGTCGACCCGGAGAACACTCCGGCGGTGCGCCTTTACCGGGCCTTCGGCTTCGAGGCGGTCACCACGTATCGATACCTGCGGCTCGACTCGGCGAAACGCAAGGGCTGACGCACCGAGACGCTACGCGACCAGGATTCCCGGATCGGGATCCGTGTCCGGGGCGCCGTGGAGCAATTCGGTGACCTGCGGATTGAAGACCAGCTGCGCGATCAGCGTTGGCACGAGCGCGGTCATCACCACGACCGTCACGAGGATCGAGTACTGCGACCTGTCGATGAAACCGTTGGTGTATCCGTAGAGCGCCGCGATGGTGCCGAAGGTGAGCCCGGTCGACATCATCATCGTCGTGTACCACGCCTCACGAATGCGGATGCGGAACGGACGCGTGGCGGGAAAGACTCCGATGACCTTTGCGGCCACCTTCACGCCGAAGAGCGCGAGGATGATCAGGACGCCGGCGATCACGGCCGGGATCGAGATGAGTGTTCCGGCACGCAGGAAGAAGAACGGCGTCAGGAAGGTGAACGCGACTCCGCGCACGCGACCGACCATCTTCGGGTCGGCATGGAAGATGCCGGCGGCGCCGAGCCCGAGCAGATACGCCGGGAGCACGGCCTCCGACTTCGCGGCGGTGGCGAGCGCACCGAGACCGAAGAGCAGGAGGAAGACGTACTTGACCTCCGGTTCGCTCACCGGATGACCGAAGTGGCGGATGACAAAGCGCAGTGACCGCGGCAGGAACACGAGCACGATCGCGGTTGCAATCCCGAATGCGATGAGCACGCTGTTGTAGTCCGCGAAGATGATGCCGAGCGCGAGCACCGTCCCGAGGTCGCAGACGAAGCATGCGCACAGGATCAGCTTGCCGAGGTCGGTCTTGTTGAGGCCGGTGTCGAGCATCACCGCATAGACGACGGCCACCGATGTCGTCGACATCGCGATGCCCGCGATCTCGCTGCCGTGGGACGTCCAGTGCAGCACGAAGAGCGCGAACAGCCAGGCGGCCGCGCATGGCGCCGCAAACCCGATTCCCCCGATCACGAGGCTTGGCTTCAGGAACCTGCGGAACGACTTCGGGTCAATCTCCGCGCCGGCGAGGAACGTGAGGAGCACCGAGCCGAACCCCGCCAGGAAGTCGATCCAGACGTTGGACGACATCCCGAAGAGATTCCCGCCGAGCACCCCGAGCAGGATCTCCACGAGTGCGACGGAGAGGCCGACTCGCACCGAGATGAGGCTCGCGACGAACGCCAGCCCGATCCAGAGCGTGGCGATGCCGTATGAGTTGTTCAGCGAGTCGAGCACGCCGATGTGTACTGGGCAACAACTCACTGCGAGTCCTCCTACCAGCGGTTCTGGTAGGGCCCATCAGGCCGTCATGGCCGAGGACGGTGAGACCCATCACCGATGCCGCAGAAATTGCGACCCGAAAAGAATACCACAGATTCGCTGATCCGTCCAGCACGAAGATTTGCGCTG
>JBAUTG010000029.1:0-11068 GCA_049582105.1 Candidatus Dormiibacterota bacterium
GACCGCGACTGTCGTGTCGCGCTCGGTCCGGATCGACCCCTTCACCAGTCTTCGGAACTGAGCGGCGGTGTCGGGGGGTGGAGGCGCGGACGACCCTGCCGGCGGTCGCCGCGGGGGCGACACGCCCCTCGACGATGCCGGGAGGCCGTGCGAGGACGCAGGGACGTGGACGACCTGAATGATCACCACGGGTGCGGGTCGCGCCGACTGAACGGGGGCGGACTCGAGCGGGATGGACGGCACCGACCCGGCAGTGCGCGGCGGCGTGGCCGCCGCGAACGCAGCGGCGCTGACTGCGGTGAGCGCCCCCGTCAGCACCACGCCGCCGGCGACGCCGCCGGATGTCCACGAGGCCACGCGTCGCATGGCGCGATCACGGTCGGTCGGACGGTAGACGGGCATCTCAGCCTCCCCCGCCGCCGCAGTCGTCGTCGTAGCATGGGCTCGGCGCCGGGCTGGAGGTCGGCGCGGGCGTCGGGCTCCCCGGCGTGGGCGCCGGCCCAGAGGTGGGTGCGGGACGGGGCGTCGACTTCGGTGGATCGGTGACCACGATCTGCTCATGTATCGCGGGTGGGCGCGTCGGAGTCGGGAACAGACTGTCGGCACGCAGCGGTGTCAGCGGCAGCTGTACCGAGGCCGTGTGCTGGTCTCCGGCGCCGAGGGCGTCGAACGGCCCGATCCGGCCCGCGGCCGAGAGGCCCGTTACCGCCCCGGTCAGGCCGACCAGGAGCGTGGTGATGACGAGATGGGGACGATGAAGAGGGCCCACAAACGTGTCCTCCAGGTTGGGGGATTGACAGGATCGAAGCCGCTCAACCAAGTCGCCCCGGGGCATCGCGGGGATACGGGGAGCCGCATCGGGGTCAAGACCGAGTCACCCGTGCCCCAGGCACTAAACTGGCGACCGGCCGGTTCGACCGACCGGGCGCGGATGGCGGAATCGGTAGACGCGCGGGACTTAGGATCCCGTGGGGCGACCCGTCCGAGTTCGAGTCTCGGTCCGCGCACGAGCCACCCGATAGAGAGATGAGCACACAGATGACCGACACACCAGGTATGACCGTCACGCTCGAGCGCAAGGCGGCCTCGCAGGTGGCGCTGCAGGTTGAGGCGACCGCCGCCGAGGTCGACGCCGCGATCGAGGCGTCGTTGAAGCGCCTGGCGTCGAGGGTGAGGATTCCGGGATTCCGTCCGGGCAAGGCGCCGGCTGCGATGGTCGAGCGCGCCGTCGGGTGGGAAACCGTCCGGCATGAGACCGTCGACCACCTGGTCCCGGAGCTCTACCGGCGCGCCGTCGACGAGAGCGGCGTCGAGCCCGTCGGAGACCCGGAACTCGACCTCGGTGAGCTCGAGCGTGACAAGCCGCTCAAGTTCACCGCCACGGTCACCGTCAAGCCGGAGGTCGACCTGCGCGACTATCTCTCGATCCGTGTCCCGATGGAGACGACCGAGATCACCGAGCAGAGCGTCGACGAGGCGATCCAGGAGGTGCGCCGGCGCCGTGCCGAGCTCGTCGAGGTCGATCGCGCGGCCCAGGCCGGCGACGTCATCAAGTGCACACTGGTCATGCGGCGCGGCGACGAGGTGCTCACGGGTGGCGACGGCGTCGAGCGTGATCTTGAGCTGAACCGCGAGGAGGTCATCCCCGCCATCGTCGACGGCGTCATCGGGCTGACCGCCGGGGCATCGCGCACCTTCGAGACGACCCTCCCGCCGGACTACCGGCAGGAGGAGTTGCGCGGGGCCACGGTCACGATCGATGTCGCCGTCCACGCGGTCCGCGAGCGGGAGCTGCCGCCGGAGGACGACAGCCTTGCCGTGCTCGACGGTCACGGAACCACTCTCGAGGAGCTGCGCGAGCACTACCGCACGACCCTCACCGCCGAGGCGGTCGAGCACGACCGCGAGGCCCACGAGGGCGCCGCCCTCGAAGCGCTCCGCGACCATGTTCGCGTCGATGTTCCCCAGGCGATGATCGACCGCGAGGTCGACCGTCAGCTTGCGGACCTCGAATACCGGCTCAGCTCCCTGGGTCTCCCGCTCGACCGCTACCTCGAGATGAGCGGCTCCACGATGGAGGCGCTCCGCGCGGAGCGTCGCGACGCTGCCGCGAGCCGCGTCCGCCTCGAGCTCGCGCTCGACGCTCTTGCCGTTGCCGAGGGGATCGAGGTCGATGAGGCCCAGGTCACCCGCGAGGCGCTCGCGATCGCCGAAGGCCGGCGCGTCGACGGCGCGCAGCGCCGGCGCCTCGAGGACATCGCGCGACGGGATCTGCGGCGCCGGGCGGCGGGTCAGCGGCTGCTGGAGATTGTCACCCCCGAAGGCTCCGGATTCGTCTCGACCTGACGTCTGAGCTGCGAGACCCCTGGGTACGCTGTCCCGCGATGAGCGAGCCGGTGATCAGCGTGCGCGGACTCGTCAAGACCTACGGCAAGGTTGAAGCGGTCCGCGGCATCGATCTCGAGGTCGGCGCCGGGGAGATCTTCGGATTCCTCGGCCCCAACGGCGCCGGCAAGTCCACCACCATCAGCATCCTCTGCACGCTGATCAAGCCCACCGCCGGGGTGGCCAGGGTGGCCGGGTTCGACGTCAGTCAGGACCCGAGCGCGGTGCGTGCGCGGATCGGCCTCGTCTTTCAGGACCCCTCCCTGGACGGCCAGCTCACCGGTCGCGAGAACCTCGAGTTCCACGCGTACCTCTACGGACTGCCGGCTGCGACGCGCAAGCAGCGAATCGACGACGCGCTGGCGATCGTCGACCTCGCAGACAGAGCCGGCTCGACGGTCCTCACCTATTCGGGTGGCATGCGTCGCCGTCTCGAGATCGCCCGAGGCATCCTGCATTACCCGCAGATCCTCTTCCTCGACGAGCCGACTCTCGGGCTGGATCCACAGACGCGCAACAACATCTGGGAATACCTCCACACGGTGCGCACCCGCGAGCACATCACCATCTTCATGACGACGCACTACATGGACGAGGCCGAGTTCTGCGATCGCATCGCCATCATCGACCAGGGAAAGATCGTGGCTCTCGGGACACCTGCCGAGTTGAAGACGAAGGTGGGTGGCGATGTGGTCACCATCACCACACCGGACATGACTGTCGCGGCGGACCAATTGCGGTCGGTCATGCACCTGGAGTCGACGCAGGTCGACGGCACGTTGCGGGTCGAGGTCTCGGACTCCGCGTCATTCGTCCCGCGCCTGTTCTCGGAGTTGACGGTGCCGATCTCGTCGGTGAGCGCGCGGCGGCCGAGCCTCGACGACGTCTTCCTGAAGCTCACCGGTCGCGAGATACGCGAGCAGGCGAATACATCCCTCGATACCATGCGACGTATGGGCAGGATGTGGGGAGGCGGGCGGCGATGAGTGACCAGGTGCTGTCGGCACCGGCGGTTCCGCGGGCGGCGACGGTCAACATCCGCGGCGCCACGCTGCGCGCGATCATCATCATCTGGCGGCGCGACCTCATTCGATACTGGCGCGATCGCATGCGTGTCGTCGGATCGCTCGCGCAGCCGATCCTCTTCCTGTTCGTGTTCGGCAGCGGACTCAGCTCTGCGTTGCGCGGCAGCACGGGAGGACTCGGTGGGTCGGGATCCTCGTTGCAGTACGTGCAGTTCATCTTCCCCGGCATCATCGGGATGTCGGTGCTCTTCACATCGATCTTCGGTGCGATGTCGATCGTCTGGGACCGAGAGTTCGGGTTCCTGAAGGAGGTGCTCGTCGCACCGATCCATCGCTCGGCGGTCGCCATCGGGAAGACACTCGGTGGTGCGTCGCAGGCGATGATCCAGGGCCTCGTCATCCTGGTGCTCGCGCCGCTGGTCGGCGTGAAGTTGACAGTCCTCGGCGTTGCCGAGCTGGTCCCGGCAATCTTCCTGTTCGCGTTCGCGCTCAGCGCGCTCGGTGTCGCCGTCGCGGCGCGGATGCGGACGATGCAGGGTTTCCAGGTGGTGATGAACTTCCTGATGATGCCGATGTTCTTTCTCGCCGGCGCGCTCTTCCCGCTCACCGGCAACCTGCCCGCATGGCTGCTCGTGCTGACGCGCCTCGACCCGGCGAGCTACGGAATCGACGGCCTGCGACGGATCGTCCTCACGATGTCCGGGCTGCCGGCGCAGGTGGTCCACAGCTTCGAGGTGACACTCTTCGGCTGGACGGTCTCGCTCTGGGTCGAGCTGGCGGTGCTTGTCGCCTTCGGCCTCTTGATGATGAGCCTGGCCGTCTACGGATTCCGGCAGCGCGACTGAAAGAGGCCTCCTATAATGGAAAACAGAATGAATCCGACCAATCTGATCCCGTACGTCATCGAGACAACCAATCGGGGCGAACGCGGGATGGACATCTACTCGCGGTTGCTCAAAGACAGAATCATCTTCATCGGCACGCCGATTGACGACCAGGTTGCGAACGTCGTCATGGCGCAGCTGCTGTTCCTCGCGGGTGAGGACCCCGAAAAGGACATCTGGCTCTACATCAACTCCCCGGGTGGATCGGTATACGCTGGGCTCGCCATCTACGACACGATGCAGTATGTCGAGCCGCGCGTCGGCACGATCTGCATGGGCATCGCGGCGTCGATGGCGGCGATCCTGCTCGCCGGTGGCGCCGCGGGCATGCGGTTGAGCCTTCCCAACACCCGCGTGCTCATCCACCAGCCGTCGGGCGGCTTCAGCGGCCAGGCGACGGACATTCAGATCCACGCGCAGGAGATCCTGCGTGTGCGCCGTCGCCTCGACGAGATCCTGGCCCACCACACGGGCAAGCCGATCGAGGTGGTGAACCACGACAGCGACCGCGACTTCTTCATGAGCGCTGAAGAGGCCAAGGAATACGGTCTCATCGACGAGATCATCCAGGGCCGTATCAAGAGTGCCGGATCTCCGAATGGCGAAAGCAATGGTGGCAAGCCGCCCGGCGCGCCACATGACACAGAGGCACCCCAGGCGGGTGGTGGTGCAACGGCGCACGCGTGATGTCCAGGCCGTCGGCCGCGGGCAGGCACGTGAACAATCCGGGGGGTAAGCCGTGACCGAGCGCGACGATCGCCGCCGCCACACACGCTGTTCGTTCTGTGGCAAGGGACAGGAGCAGGTTCGCAAGCTCGTCGCGGGCCCGGGCGTGTACATCTGCGACCAGTGCATCGACCTGTGCCAGGAAGTCCTCGAGGAGGACAACCGCTCCACGACGACCAAGCGCGGCAAGCCGGGGACGATCCCCAACCCCCAGGTCATCGCGGCATCGCTCGACCAGTACGTGATCGGGCAGGAGCATGCGAAGAAGGTGCTCTCGGTCGCCGTCTTCAACCACTACAAGCGTATCGCGCACGCAAAGACCAACAGCGACGTCGAGCTGCAGAAGTCCAACGTGCTGCTCGTCGGTCCCACCGGGTGCGGCAAGACGTTTCTCGCGCAGACGCTGGCGCGCATCATCGACGTGCCGTTCAGCATCGCCGATGCCACGAGCCTCACCGAGGCCGGGTATGTCGGTGAGGACGTTGAGAACATCCTCCTGCGCCTCATCCAGGCGGCTGATTTCGACATCGCGCGCGCGGAGCGCGGAATCATCTACATCGACGAGATCGACAAGATCGCGCGCAAGAGTGACAACCCGTCGATCACCCGCGATGTCAGTGGCGAGGGCGTGCAGCAGGCGCTGCTCAAGATCCTCGAGGGCACCGTCGCGAATGTGCCACCGCAGGGTGGGCGCAAGCATCCCCACCAGGACTTCATCCAGATCAACACGACCAACATCCTGTTCATCTGCGGCGGTGCATTCGACGGTCTCGAGAAGATCATCGAGCATCGTCTCGGCAAGCGGACGATCGGCTTCAACAGCAAACCGCGCGGTACCCGGACCAAGGAGACGACGAAGATGCTGCGCGAGCTGCAGGCGCAGGATCTGCTCAAGTACGGCCTGATCCCCGAGTTCGTCGGGCGGCTTCCGATCACCGTCGCGCTCGACTACCTCGATGAGGAGGACATCATCCGCATCCTCACCGAGCCGAAGAACGCCTTCGTCAAGCAGTACCAGAAGTTCTTCGCGCTCGACGACGTCGAGCTCGTGTTCCACGAGGGCGCGCTGCGCGCAATCGCCGAGCGAGCACTTGCGCGCGGGACGGGTGCTCGCGGACTCAAGTCGATCATCGAGGACGTGCTGCTCAACAGCATGTTCGAGGTGCCCAGCCGCCCTGACATCAAGCGCTGCGTCATCACCGAGCAGGCGATCGTCGACGGTGTCGAGCCGCTGCTCCTCACCGAAGAGCCCAAGCGTCGCGTCGGAGCGGCCGAGGAGGCAGCGCAGGGTCGCACGGCCTGAGCGTGAGGCGCCGAGCCATCGCGTTCGCTGCGGTGGTCGTGGCCGCCTTCTTCGCGGTGGCCCTGCTGACCGTCTCCCATCTCGTCGCCGGGGGCAGCAGCGGTTGTTCCATCCCGGCGCCGCTGCCCAATCTGCCTGCACCGTTGCGAGCCCTCGGCGGATTCGACCAGTCGTTCGACGCCGGCAACCCACGGGCCCTCGCCGAGGTCGCCTCGAACGCCGCGGGTGCGGTGGCCCCGGACCTCGACGGGACGGTCCCGCTCGAACCGGTCGCCGTCAGCGCGCTGACCTCCGGGCAGCCGGCCGCCGTGGTGGTTCCGCTCGAAGCGCAGCAGGCAGCCGGCACCGGCGTGCGGATCGCCGGTCTGGTGTCGTTCTTCGTGGGCTGCGGCGGCCGCGCGTACTTCGGCTCGGTCGCTGACCTCTCCGGGGTTGGGTCGGGAACCACCCTGACGTTCCCCGCTGTTTCAGAGTCGTCGGCGGCCGGAACACTCGACACCTCGACACCGCAACTGGTCTATGCGACATCGCCATTCGAGCCCGAGTGGCGCAATGCGCAATCGGGCATGACGATCCCGGCGGGCGAGTAGCAGCCGGTCCGCCCATATACTCAATCGCCCAATGGAAAAGCATTTCGACTGGACCAGCGTCGAGCCCAGGTGGCGCGAACGCTGGCGTGAGCTCGGGGTCGGCCACGCCGACATCACCAGCAAGAAGCCGGTGTATGTCATCGCGCTGCCGCCGCCGAACATCACCGGCGCGCTGCACATGGGTCACGCCTCGACGTTCTCCATCCAGGACACGCTGTGCCGCCAGCGTCGCATGCGCGGGTTCGAGGTCGAGTGGTGCCCCGGGACCGATCACGCCGCAATCGCGACGCAGAACGTCATCGAGCGGCAGCTCGCCGATGAGGGCACCACGAAAGAGGCGTTGGGGCGGGCGGCTTTCCAGGCGCGCGTTGACGCGTGGTACGAGGAGTACGGCGGACGCATCTACGAGCAGATGCGGCGGATGGGATACACATGTGACTGGGAGCGCTCCCGTTTCACGCTCGACGACGCCTATGTTCGCGCCATCCGGCTCGTCTTCAAGACGCTGTTCGACGAGGGCCTCGTCTACCGCGGACCCCGCATCGTCAACTGGTGCCCGCGCTGCCAGTCCGCCATCAGCGACGAGGAGATCGACTGGCAGGAGCACACCGACACGCTGTACTACCTGACCTACCCGGTCGAGGGTGGTCTGTCGATCACCGTCGCAACGGTGCGTCCGGAGACGATGCTCGGTGACACGGGCGTCGCGGTCGCGCCCGGCGACCCACGCTACAGATCGCTGGTCGGCAAGCACGCGACACTCCCGCTGACCTGGCGAATGGTGCCGATCTTCGAGGACGCCGCGGTGCGGCCCGAGTTTGGCACCGGGGCACTCAAGGTCACCCCGGGGCACGATCCCACCGACTACGACATCGGGTCGCGGCACTCGCTGCCGATCATCAACGTCATCGCGCTCGACGGCACCATGGACGTGCCCGATCTGCCGCAGTTTCACGGGATGCCCGTGGAGCAGGCGCGAATCGCCGTGGCCGGCGCATTGCGAAATCTCGGCGTGCTGCAGAAGGAGGAGCCCTACCCGCACGAGGTGGGTCACTGCGACCGCTGCGGCACGATCCTTGAACCGCTCGTCAGCGAGCAGTGGTGGGTGCGCATGGCGTCACTCGCCGCGCCCGGCATCGGCGCCGCAGAGAGCGGGGAGATCCGTTTTCATCCCGCTCGCTACACCGACGTGTACCTCCACTGGATGCGCAACATTCGGGACTGGTGCATCAGCCGGCAGATATGGCTGGGTCACGCGATCCCGGTGTCGACGTGCGGTAACGGGCATCGCTTCGCATGGATCGATCCGCCGGCGAGGTGTCCCGATTGCGGCGACACAGCACTCACGAACGATCCCGATGTGCTCGACACCTGGTTCAGCAGCGGGCTCTGGCCGTTCGCCATCTTCGGATGGCCGGAGCAGACCCCCGACCTCGAGAAGTTCTATCCGACCGATGCGCTGGTCACCGGGCGCGACATCATCTTTCTCTGGGTCGCCCGGATGATCATGACCGGCCTGAAATTCACCGGACGCAACCCCTTCACCGACGTGATCATCACGACCACGATCCAGGCCGTCGACGGCTCGCGGATGAGCAAGTCCAGGGGCAACACCATCGATCCGCTCGAGCTCATCGACAAGTACGGCGCGGATGCGCTGCGAGCGTGGGCCGCCGCCGTCGGCACCAGCGGCCAGGACATGCGTTTCGACGATGATCGCATCGCCTCGTACCAGCGTTTTGCGAACAAGCTGTGGCAGGTGACGAGCGGATTCCTGCTCGCGCGTGTCGGCAATGGGTCGGTCGCCGAGCTGGATGTGCATCCGCCGCAACCGGAGACGTTGCGTCCCGAGGATCGGTGGATGCTCGCGGAGCTGGCGACCATCGTGCGCGAGTGCGACGCGGGGTTCGAAGCCTACAGATTCCACGACGCGGTCGAGCGTCTCTACGACACGTCGTGGCACACGTTCTGTGACTGGTACATCGAGATGGTGAAGCTGCGTCTCACCGATGCCACCGACCCCATCTCGCGACGCGCCGCGGTGTGGACGGCGGTGACGACGCTCGACGTGTTGCTGCGCCTCCTGCACCCGTTCATGCCGTTCGTGACCGAGGAGTGCGCGCAGCTGCTGCCCAACGCGGCGCCGACGCTGCAGCATCGCGCATGGCCGGAGGTCGACACGCTCTGGACCGACGACGCGACGACTGCCGCGCACCGCGAGGTCGCCGAGGCGATCGACCTCGTGCAGCGCATCCGCGCGCTCGGTCACGAGCACGGCGTGCCGCGAGGGGCGAAGGACCGCATCCAGGTGCTGGTTCGATCCGACGACGGCACCGGCCCGACAAAGCACCTGAGCAGGCTCATCGGCGGCCTGGTGCCCGCGGCAATCGTCGACGCGCATGCGCGCGGCGTCGATCCGGTCGTCGTGGTTTCGGGTAGGCTCCACGCCGAGGTGGTGATCGCCGACACCGCCGCCGACGGCACCGCGACCAGACGTCAGCTCGGCGAGCTCGAGGCATCGGTCACGCGGCTCGAGTCCCAACTCGCGAACCCCGGGTTCGTCGCCCGGGCACCGGCGCACGTCGTCGACGAGGCGCGGCGCCGGCTTGCCGAGGCGAACGCGCAGATCGACCTGCTGCGCCGGAGCCAATCAGGAGGAAGCGCCGATGGGGGCTGACCTGGGAACACTCCTCGTCGCGGGGATCGTCATCGTCGTCGCGTACGTCGTGGTGCTCTGGATCGCCCTGGCGTTCTACGTGGTCCGCGATGCTCGCCGGAGGTCGACCTCACCGGGCTTCACCATCTTCGCGATGTTCGTCGGGTTCATCCCGCCGTTCCTCGGCGCCCTCGTGTACTTCATGGTGCGGCCGCCCATGACGATGGAGCAGGTGCGGTCGCTGGCCATCGAGGAGCAGGTGCTCCTCGAGCCGCCCGTCGAGGGGGTGCCGACGCGACCGTGCCCGACCTGCGGGCGCGAGATCGAGCAGGAGTTCATCCTCTGCCCCTACTGCAGGACGCAGTTCGCGCGGCGCTGCACAGGCTGCGACCGCAGCCTTCGCCTCGGCTGGGGGGTCTGTCCGTATTGTGCCACCGAGGTCGGAGCGCCGGCACTGACCCGCGCCGGCAGGTAGCACCACCATGCTGGGCGGTGGGCTCCAGCTCGCGCTCATGCCCGCGCCCCTGATCGTGGCGGCCATCATCGTCTTCGGCCTGTCGCCGCGCCAGGCCCGAGCAGCCAGGATCGTGGCGGGCGTGGGCGGTGTGGCGAGCATCGTGCTGCTGGCGCGGGAGACCGCGTCGCTCGGCTCCGGAGGGCGCATCGAAACATCGCTGGGTACCCCGGTGGCGGGCATCGATTACCTGCTCCGTCTCGACCTTCCCGGCGGGATCATCGGACTGGCGGCCGCGGTGGTGGGCGTGCTCATGTTGCTCGACGGCGAGCGGCAGACGAGAGAGGTGAGCGCCGTGCTCGTCTGCGTCATCGGCACCCTTGTTGCGGCGCTCGCCGGCAACCTGGTGATGCTCACCGCCGGCGTCGAGATCGCCGGCGTGGGGACCCTGCTCATGACGAGCGCGGCGCGCGGTCGCCCGGGGCGGGGAGGAGTGATGGCGATCGGTGTCGGCCACCTCGCTTCGGTCGGTCTCCTCGTCGCCGCCGTCCAGCTGCTGAACTCGAGCGGGACCACCGATTTCGCGGTGATCCCGGCGGGCGCGGTGGGTGCGACCGTCGCCGGGCCGTGGGCGGCCGCGGGAGTGGCGCGCCTGCTCGCGACGTCCTACGTTCCCGTGCGGGGCAACCGCACCCCCACTGCCGCCTGGGCTGCCACCGGAGCGATCCCGTGCGGGGCGCTGGTCCTGCTCCGGCTGCGTGAGGTGGTCGACGGTGCCCTGCCGGAGGAGATCGCCGTGTCGCTGGCGGTGGTCGGGGGAGCCGCCGCACTCTGGGCGGCCGCACTCGCCCTGCGCTGGTCGGGGGTGCCGGCGGTAGCGGGAAGAGCGCTCTGCGTGATCGCCGCAGCGCCTGTGGTCGCGCTCGCCGGCGTCGCCAGCCCGGCCGCCGACGCGGCGGTCGCCGCGGGCATCTGCTCGCTTATGCTCGCTGCCGCGCTGACCCCGGCATGGGAGCGAATCGGTCGCGGTCGCACAGGGACAGCC
>JBAUTG010000030.1:0-4197 GCA_049582105.1 Candidatus Dormiibacterota bacterium
TGCCGGGGATGGGTGGGGTCCCGACGCCGGTGACCTGGAGGGTATGCGTCGAGCCCGCTCCGAGCGGTGCATGACTGGAGCGCGTATCGAGGATCCGGAAGGGCGCGAGCGGCGTGTAGTTGCCGAGTCCGACGTAGATGTAGCCCGCCGCCGGGGTCGGGGGACTCGAGCCGATCGATGTTGTCACCTGGACCTGAACGTAGCCCGCGGTCTCCGCCGGCGTCGTGAACGTGAACGAGTTGAACGTGACGGCCGCCGGTGTCACGGCGATGCCGCCGATCGTCGCAGTCATGCCGCTCTCGAAGCCGCTCCCGCTGACAGTCACGGTCTGACCGCCGGCGATCGGGCCCGTGGCGGGAGTTACGGAACCGACACGAGGAGCGGGACCGATGCCGAAGGCATTGATGCCGTCGGGGGTGCCGAGGCCGGTTGGGCCGTCCCAGCCGGCGCCTGCGTTGCAGAGGTTGCTTCCTCCGCAGGTCCCGTTTGACCCGGAAGTCACGTCGTTGAGACCCGACGTGTGGCTGTAGAGGTAGCTCGGGCTGCGGGTCGTGGCAGACGATGTCAATGCGTAGACGGAAGCGATGATCGGTGCCGCGACGCTCGTGCCGCCGACGTCCACCCATCCACTGACACCGTTGTCGGTGTCATAGGTGTAGACGCCATGGCTTGGGTCCGCGATCGCGGACACATCGGCGTCAGCGCGGCCGTTGCAGGACGGATCGACCCCCACGCCGTGCTGCCACGACGGGAGCGGTGTCTCACCGACTGAGCACCCACTCCCGGCACCGGTCCAGGCTGTTTCGGTGAAGCCCCGCGCGTTGCCGGCCGGCAGCAATGTGGTGCCTCCGACGGCAGTCACGTCAGGAGAAGCGGCAGGATATTGGGCGCCAAACCCACTATCTCCAGTCGAGGCCGTGACCGGGATACCTGGATGATTGAAATAGGCGTCCAGGCTCGCTTCGCCGAGGCCGTCAGCGCCGCCCCAGCTGTTGCTGATCTCGGTCGCCCCGAGCGTCGCTGCCTCGTCCTCGGCGATGAAGAGGCTGTTGTCGGTGTCTTTGAGGGCCTCAACGAGGAGGATGTTGCAGTTCGGGCAGATCGCCGACACCATGTCGAGATCGAGGCTCGTCTCCAGGGGCCAGTTGTCGTTGGAGGGCGGCGGTCCCGGATAGTTGGTCCCGCCCGTCTGGTCGACCTTCCGGAAACAGCCATTGGCCGTGGTGCACGCTGGAAGTCCGAAGTTGCTTCGGTACACCGCAAGGTCGGCCTCGGCACTCGGGTCGCCGTAGGCGTCGACGATCGCGACCGTGTGGTTCCTTCCATTGGTCGCGGACGGCAGGTTGTAGGCGACTTGCAGGTCGCAGGGGATGTAGAACGCGTCCGAGCCGCATGTGTTCGGAGGAGCACCCGAGGTCGCAACCCTAAGCGCGAAGCAGCGCGCGTGTCCGGGCTGCGCGGATCCACATGCCGGGGTGGGCGTGTGACCGGCTGAAGCGGCCGCCATCTTCGCCGCCCACGCGACGCGGGCTGCGGGCGATTCGACCTTCGCGCAGGTGGTCGTCCCGGCAGTGCTGCAGGCCGTGATCTGCGGCGCGGACGCGGCAGCGGCCGGGGTCACACTCGGAATCAGGAGTGCGGCTGAGAGGACAAGTCCCGAAACGACTGACACGCAGAGCCCCGCCTTACCGCGGCCGTGACCGGCTGGTCGCACCTGAATCCTCCTACAGCTCGAAGTCCCTCCCGTGGACCGTCCAATAATCCAGCGCCGCAACGACAAATCGATTGCGGTTTCCGTTACGACTGGGTGAGGCCGCCGGGACGGCCGGGGATCAGCCGAGGCGGAGGCTCA
Organism: Candidatus Dormiibacterota bacterium; assembly: GCA_049582105.1. GTDB lineage: Bacteria > Chloroflexota > Dormibacteria > Aeolococcales > Aeolococcaceae > Palsa-851. Next base: position 1,853 of record JBAUTG010000030.1, read on the forward strand.
GCGGGTTCGGCCAGAGCACGTTCGCGTTGACGTACGGGTCCGGGATCCCGCCCTCCGTCTCCCAGCGGTCGCGAAACGACACCGCGTCCGGGTCTCGCGGCTCGGCGCCGACGCCCTGGTCGGCGCCCCCCCACGTGAGCTCCGCCAGCGGCGTGCACAGTACCCGATTGCCGAGAGCGCGGACGCGCATGCAGTAGTCGATGTCGAAGAGCCGCTCCCGGAACCGCTCGTCCAGGCCCGACACCTTGTCGAAGACATCGCGCCGCGTCATGAGGCACGCGGCGGACACGGCACTCGTCTCGCGGATGATGTGCAGGAGCGGGTCAACGCCCGTCGCGATGCCGAGCCGGCCCACGACCACGCCCTGGTGCGCGACCGACCCGTCCGGATACCTGAGGAGCGCTCCGACAGCAGCGACATCGTCGCGCTGGCTCAACTCCAGCATCGCCTCGATCCATTGCGGCGTGAGGACGCGCACCGATGCATCAAGCAGAACCATGTGATCGCCGTGCAGTTCACGAGCAGCGCGGTTGACGGCCCGCGAGACGCCGTCACCTGCGGAGACAACGGTCACCCGCCGGTCCGCGTAGGTCGAGAACTGCTCGATATTCGCCGCACACACTGTCGAGTCGGCGGTCTGTACGCGCGCGACAATGAGCACGTCAACCGTCGGTGTTCCGGTGATCGCGTATCGCGGGATGTACAGCCCCGCGCTTGGACCGAACTCCGCGTGAGCATCCACGCCGCGTCGCCGCAGCGCATCGTCCACAGCGCGACGGCCTGCATCATCGGCGAGCGGCTTCCGATCCGCGGATATCGCCGTTGAGCCGACGGTCATCCGCCACGCGTAGAGCACATCCGCAACGTGGCCGACCCTTCGCGCTCGCTCGCTGACTCGCAGCACCAAGTCGTGATCCTGGCTGCCGTCGAAGCCCTCTCGGAAGTTGCCGACGTCGTGCAGCAGGGACCGCCGCATCACGGTGAAATGGTTGAAGTAGTTGCCACCGAGGAGCAGCTCCGGCGAGTAGTCGGGCTTGAACGCCGGCAGGCCGAAGCTGCCGTCCGCGAGGAGCTTGTCCTCGTCGGAGTAGACAACGTCCGCGTCGGCATGGTCGCGGATGTACGCGGCCATCGCGAACAGCGCGTGCGGGCGCAACACGTCATCGTGATCCAGAAACCCGATGAACTCCCCGGTGGCCAGCTCGATCGCGGAGTTCGAGGCTGCTCCGATTCCACCCCGCCGGTCCCGGAACGCCACGCGCACCCGCGCATCCTTGTCGAGACCTTCGAGCACCTCACGGACATACGGCTTGGTTGACCCGTCATCAGCAATGCACAGCTCCAGGTGCGGGTACGCCTGGGAGAGCACCGAGTCGATCGCGGCCTCCAGCCAGGCTCGATCGGGATCGTGCACCGGCATCACGACGCTGATGACCGGCGGGTGCTCGAATGCGGCTGCCTCGCGCCGCATGCGCGCAATCGCAGTTGCAGTCGGCGTGTGCGATGCAAGCCACCGCCGGTACTGTCGACGGCGCGCGGCGGGCGTGTCGGCGACACCGATCGCGCGTCGCAACTCCCGGTCGCGGCGGATGACTCCGAGCACCGCAGCCGGACCGTGGTCGATGAGCACCACGGTGCGCGATGCCGCCGTGTGCAGGCTCTGCTGCCGGCGCGAGCCGGGTGGGACGAGACGCCGGACTTTGCGCGCCGCCGACAGTGCGATCCGCGCTGACGCACTGTCCGTCGACAGGATCAGATCCGCGCGAACCCGCTGCAGCTCGGCTTCCAGCTCGGTGATCCGCCTTCGGGCCGCTTCCAGCTCGTCCTGGAGCCTGCCCAACTCATCCGAGGGAGCAGTCATCCGATCGTCGGGCGCGAAGTCACCACGTCCATTCTCAGGTGCATCGACAGCAGATGGTAGGCGCGGCGCGCGCGATCCGGCCGCGCTTAGTATGCTCGAACTCGAGCGGGGCGCCTGACAACTCGATCCGAATTGGAGATTCGACCATGACCGTCGTCGCCCAGGGGAGCGGCCGCCTCGAGGCGATCGACCGGCCGAAGAGCGTCTTCCAGAGGACGCTCAACCTCACCCGCGAGCTGGCGATCACACAGTTCAAGCTGAAGTACACGGGCTCGGCGCTGGGCTACATGTGGTCACTGGTCAAGCCGCTGCTGCTCTTCGGGATCATGTACCTCGTCTTCAGCGTGCTGCTGAAAACGGGCGGAGCAGACACCGATTTCCCGGTGGAGTTGCTCCTCGGGATCGTCATATGGACCTTCTTCATCGAGTCGACCACACTCGCGATGAATGCCATCGCCGGCGCCAGTGACCTCATACGCAAGGC
>JBAUTG010000031.1:0-7361 GCA_049582105.1 Candidatus Dormiibacterota bacterium
CGTCACGGCAGCGCGAGATCCAGGCGCGGGTCCTCCGGGATGTTGTCCCGGCGGATCTCGAAGTGCAGGTGCGGGCCGCTGGCATTGCCGCTTGACCCGACAGTGCCGATCACCGCACCACCGCTGACGTACTCGCCGCTTGCGATCGTGACCGTGTCGAGGTGCCCGTAGAGGCTGCTCAGACCGCCGCCGTGATCGATGACCACGTGCAGGCCGTAGCCGGTCGCCGAGAGGATCACCGTCGCGACTCCCGGCAGCGTGGCCATGACCGGTGTGCCGCGCGCCGCTGCCAGGTCGATGCCCGAATGCCAGTGACGTTCCGGGCACGCGAGGTCAACAGGCTCGAGGCGGAAGCTCGTGCAGCCGAATCCCTGGGAGATCCAGGAATGCGCGAGCGGCTTGACGAACGCGACGCCTGACGCGCTGCCCGCGACCGCGCCCGTTGCAACCCCCGTGCCGCCGCACAGTCCTATGCCGACCACCGCCGTGAGCGCGAGGATGGCGCGGATCACAACGTGCTCCGGTGGCGCACGACATGGTGCACCGGCATGAGCGCACGGTGCACCGAGCGTTGCACGTGCCGCACCGCGGTATGCGCGTGGGTCTCGACCTTGGTTGCGGCGTGGAGCGTTCCCGGCACCTTGAGCATGATCCAGAGCGTCGCCAGTGCGAAGAGGCTGTCGGCGATACCGCCCCCGGCGCCGAGTCCGACCGCTGTCGCAACCCGCAGCACGACCAGTTGCACGGCCTGCATGAACACCGCGACGAGGAACAGCCGCAGCCAGGTGAAGGCGAAGTGCCGGGTGTCGGGAAGCACCGAGCAGAGCGCGGCGAGCGGCGCGAGCACGATGAGGACGTCGAGCATCGCCATGCGGATCACGTACGTGAGCACGAGGATCACCACCGCGACCACGACTCCGAGTGCGAAGAAGGCGTGGAACAGATCCTGCGAGCCCTGGACGAGCGCGACGGTGGCCGGACTCATCGACGCCGACCACGGCAGTGTGTTGATCGTCAGCGGACCGCCGAGCGACTGCGCAGCGACGCCGATCGCGTTGTTGAGGTCGACCGCCATCTGGATGAAGTAGATGGAGCCGTGCACCATGACCAGTGCCGCCATGACGCGCGGGATGACCACTTGCAGCTCGTAGCTGGCGTGGATCGAGCGCTCGAAGATGCTGCGCAGCGACGCGTAGAGGAGGACCGCTCCGACGAGGATGTCGGCCATGATCGCCAGCGAGGCGTTGAGGCGCCCGACGGCAGGGTTCGCGGTGATCGGCCGGATGCTCGACGACGTCGGATCGACGGTGCTGAAGAGGTACCGCGTGAGCTCGGTGTCGAGATCGGCTCGAGCGGTCGCGATGCAGTGCGAGAGCACGCCCGTCAGCAATTGCAGGATGGTGCCGAGTGGATCGCGCAATCCCTGCACGATCCCCGGAATCGATTGCACGCGCCCGTCAGTGAATCGTCGCGGGAACGCTCGCGATGAGCGCGTGCGTCAGCGTGCCGGCGACCTCGACACCGATCGTCCCGAACACAATTCGGCCGATCCACTTCTTCGCCTGCGCAACGCTCGATGGATCGACCGCGACGATCTTGTACATGAACGCGATGAGGAACGCGAGCGCGCCGACGCTGGCGAGCAGGCCCTGCGCGATGAGGATCCAGTTGTCGATGAGTGCCTTGAGTTGAGCCACGATGGGCGACCTCCGATACACACGATTCGGTAGTCGGTCGCCCCTCCGGCCGTTCCGGGATGCGCACCCGGACACTCAGCAGACTATACGGATCTGTGTATGTCTGTCAAGTCGAGAGACATTCTCAGCGCAACAACGACACCGAAGTCCATGGATCCGGAGCGTCGACCTCGAGTCTGCCGGGTCCCAGCGATACACTCGCCGCCGTCCGGTCCTCTGGAGGCTCATGAAGCTCGACACGTTCGCTCGGCATCCCCTGCTCTTCGGCCCGTCCCCGCTGCATCCACTCGAGCGGCTCACCAGGTCCCTCGGCGGCGCCGAGATCTGGGCCAAGCGCGAGGACTGCAGCAGCGGCCTCGCGTTCGGAGGCAACAAGACGCGGAAACTCGAGTACCTCGTTGCCGACGCGCTCGCACAAGGTTGCGACACGCTGGTCTCCATCGGCGGTGTCCAGTCCAACCACACCCGTCAAGTTGCCGCGGTCGCTGCTCACCTCGGCCTCCGCTGTGTGCTGGTGCAGGAGAGCTGGGTCGACTGGGATGACGCTGTCTATGACAAGGTTGGCAATATCCTGCTGAGCCGCATCCTCGGCGCCGACATCAGGATGGTGAACGAAGGGTTCGGCATCGGCTTCAAGGCAAGCTGGGAACAGGCACTCGCCGACGTCGAAGCGTCGGGCGGCAAGCCCTACCCGATTCCGGCCGGTGCGTCCGACCACCCGCTCGGAGGTCTCGGGTTTGCCCGGTGGGCACAGGAGGTTGCAGAGCAGGAGCGCGCACTCGGCGTGTTCTTCGACACCGTCATCGTGTGCTCGGTCACCGGCAGCACGCAGGCGGGCATGATCGCCGGCTTCGCGGCGCAGGAGCGACCACGCCGTGTGATCGGTATCGATGGGTCAGCGAAACCAGCGGAGACGCTTGACCAGGTCACGCGCATCGCCCGGCAGACAACTGCGCTGATCGATGCCGGCCGCGAGCTCAGCGAGGACGAGATCATCCTCGACGCCCGCTATCACGCTGGAACCTACGGAATCCCCGATGCGCAGACCGTGGACGCGATCAAGATCGGCGCGCGTCTGGAAGGGATGATCACCGACCCTGTCTACGAGGGGAAGTCGCTTGCGGGGATGATCGATCTGGTCACGCGCAAGGAGATTCCGCCGACGTCGAAGGTGCTCTACACGCACCTCGGCGGCCAACCGGCGCTGAACGGATACAGCTCGCTCTTCACGTAGCGCCGCTTGTTGCCTTTGGTCCCTTGGACTGTTAGGGTGCAGCCACTCGGGCAGTTGAGGCAGGAAGCGAGGATATGAGGTGGTGACCGCGGTTCGGCCGGACCGGCGGGTATCGACGATCATCGCCTGCACGGCCGTCGCGGTCACAGCCTTCGCCGGCATCAACGTGTTCCATGCGTTCGGACCGATACACCTGCACAACGACGGGCCACTCGTCCTCGGGGCCGCGGGCATCACGTTCGATGCCGGCTCGACGGGGCCCTCGACAATCGGTTATCAGCCCTGTGTCAACCAGGGCACGGACCCGGTCATCCTCGAGGGCATTGCTCCCGTCTCTGCGACCGGTGACGGCCTGCAGTTCCTGGGCGCGTTCACACGGCTGATCCCCGCCGACACCGGCGGTGCGATCGGCTCCGAGGCAGGCTTTCCACCGCACGTGTTGCAGGTCCTCCAGCCAGTCGCCGGGTTTGCCGTGACGCAGCAATGCAACTTCAACAGCGACACGCCGCCCGTCCCGACGTCCACCTCCGAGATCGACGTGGGTGTCGGGAAACCCGTCGGGTCGACCGGTGGCGGCTGGCCCGGCTATGCCGTCACGTACCGAGTCGGCTCAACCCAGTATGTCGTCACGCTCGATGGCCCTGTCTACATCTGCGGCCCCACCGCGCCTGCGGCCGCGCAGTGCAATCACCCCTGAACGTCCCGTAGGGGGCTGGCGTAGGTTCATCCCAGAGCGATGACGACCAACCCGGATGACTCGCACGGTCATGCGGCATCTCGCCCGATCGACGGATCCCGATGACAGCGTTGACATCCCGGCGCGGACCTTGATCGGCATCGCCACGCGCGGGGAGCGCGGGAGCCGCTGAGTCCGCAGAACATGTACTAATCTCGTGGTGACGGAATCTGTGGTGAGGAGACGACGACATGGCCAGTGAGAAAACGCGGGGAGCACCCAAGCGCCAGGGCAAGAAGCCGAAAGCAGCGGCAATCGCGAAAGCCGCGAAGAAGGCCGCCGCCCGAAGCGCCGCACAAACCCCCGCTTCGACTCAGAGCTGAAGGGGGCGGGCTGACCCGCCCCTCAGCCGACCTCGCCGGCCATCGCCCGCTTGCGGAGCTTGTTGCGCTCGTCCGCGTTGAGCACGCGCTTGCGCATACGGATCCCGACCGGAGTCACCTCGACGAGCTCGTCGTCGATGATGAAGTCGAGACACTCTTCGAGCGACATCGTGCGCGGCGGCACCAGACGGATGGTCATGTCCTCGTTGGACGACCGGATGTTGGTCTTCTGCTTCTGCTTGGTCACGTTGAGGTGAATGTCCCCGGGCCGCCGGTTGAGGCCGACGACCATGCCCTCGTAGACGGGCGTTCCCGGAGCGATCAGCGGCTGTCCGCGCTCCTGGAGGGTCACGAGCCCGTACGCAACCGCGGTACCGGGTTGACTCGCCGTCAGGACGCCGGTTCGCAACGTCGTCGGTAACGCCCACGTGCGCTCCCAACCGAGCAGACGCGTCGCCATGACTCCCGTACCGCGCGTGAGCGTGAGGATCTGGCTGCGCAGGCCGATGAGCGCGCGAGTGGGAGCGTGATACGTGAGACGCACGCCGCCGCCCGCGTCCGTGCGCATCGCGGTCATCTTTGCGCCACGTGATCCGAGTGCGTCGGTGATTGCGCCGACCACGTCTGCCGAGCAGTCGATCACGCAGTCCTCGACCGGCTCGACACGCTCGCCGTCGATCTCCTTCGTGATGACAGCGGGCCGCGACACCTCGAACTCGAAGCCCTCGCGGCGCATCGTCTCGATGAGGATCGCGAGGTGCAACTCGCCACGGCCGCTCACGTCGAAGATGTCGGCGGTCGGGCCGTCCTCGACGCGCAGCGCGACATTCGTGAGCAGCTCACGTTGCAGGCGGGCGCGAAGCTGCCGGGACGTGCTGCTCACGGTCGCCTCCCGGCCCGCGAGCGGTGACTGGTTCACCGAGAACTGCATTCGCAGGGTCGGCTCTCCGATCTCCAGACGCGGGAGTGCCTCGGGAGCATCCGCGTCGGCGATGGTGTCGCCGATGGCGACCGCCTGCAGGCCGGAGAGATAGACGATCTCGCCGGCCGATGCCGAATCGACCGAGAGACGCTGCAGCGCTTCGACCGTCAGCACTGTGGCGATGCGCTCGAGCTTGCCGGCGCCGTTCGCGGTGCAGCACACGACGCTCTGCCCCGGATGCACGGTGCCGCGATGGATCTTGCCGAGCGCGAGGCGGCCGCTCCAGTTGTCGTGGTCCAGGTTGCTCACCAGCATCTGCAGGGGACCGTCGGGGTCCGCGAGGGGCGGCGGGACATGCTCGAGGATCGCGTCGAGGAGTGGCTCGAGCGTGACACCCGGATGTGTCAGGTCGGCGGTCGCCGTGCCTTCGCGAGCATTCGTGTAGAGAATCGGCGCGTCGAGCTGCCAGGACTCCTTGGCGAGCTCGAGCAGCAGATCGTGCGTAGCCTCGACCGTCTCCGCCGGCTGCGCGTTGGTCCGGTCGATCTTGTTCACCACGATGATCGGCTGCAGGCCGAGCGCCATCGCCTGGCGGAGCACGACGCGGGTCTGGGGCATCGGTCCCTCGGCGGCATCGACGAGGAGCAGGCATCCGTCGGCCATGCCGAGCACACGCTCGACCTCGCCGCCGAAGTCGGCGTGGCCGGGGGTGTCGATGATGTTGACCTTCACACCGTTGTAGCGGACCGAGGTGGTCTTGGCGAGGATCGTGATTCCCTTCTCGCGCTCGAGATCGTTGGAATCCATGATCAGCTCGCCCACCTGCTCGTGCGCGGCGAAGACGTGGGACTGCTTCAGCAGGGCATCGACGAGGGTGGTCTTGCCGTGGTCGACATGGGCGATGATCGCGACGTTGCGGAGGTCGGCACGGCGCAGCTCGCCGGGCACGATTGGAGGTGGCACCTCTCGATTCTGACCGCCCCGCGCTCATCGCCGGCCCGTGACCCAGTTCAGGAACTGCCCGATCCGTGACGCGAGGGCCCCTTCGAGGCTCTGGAGAATCGAGGATTCGCCCGTCGCGGTCTCCGCCGTGTTGGTGTTCAACTGCTTGAACAGCCCCGAGAGCGGCGAGGTCAATCCGCCGAGCGGACCCGCCTCGCGGGCCGGTGGCGCGCTCGCGAGCGGGATGACAGGGCCGGCGCCCGGGGTCGCGGTCGAGGACGCCGGAGGCGCCCAGCTGATGTACTGACCGGGTGTCGGAGCCTTCGCGGCGGCATGGACCGCGAACGCGACGACACCGATGACTGCGGCGATGCCGATGAGCAGGCGAAAACGGCGAACGACAGCCATGGGACGACCTCCACGAGATCGAATTCGACGGTCGCCCCACCGGCCGCGCCGGCGCTCCCGGCCAAGTGGCATTATACACATCTGGGTAGGTGGTTTGCCGAGTCTCGCGGCCTAGACTGCGATCGTGCTGCGCCTCCTCCGCCGGTGTGCCCTCGTTCAGATCGCCGCGCTCGCCCTGCTCGGCTTCGGCCTCGCGTCGTGCGGCTACCCGACGGCTCCGGAGTGCGGGCAGCCGAACGCCGCACACACCGCTCCCATCTCAGCGGATCCGGCGGTCGCGTGCTTCCAGGCGGCGGCGCAGGCCTGCAAGAGCATGGAGCTGGACGTCCTCGGCAACGGTTTCAGTGACTCGGTCGACCAGCACTTCATCGTCACGCCGAGCGATCACTGCCGGATCGACGACTACGTGACCCACTATCTCGACACGCAGCCGACCACGGCACTCGACTGGAAGTGCACGAGCTTCGCCCAGTTACCCGACTGGGGCCTCGTCCTGACCGGCTGCACCCCGACGGTCGACTGTTACGAGACCCTGGGGTCGCCGGTGATCGATCCGCCGGCCGTGCAGCCCTCGATGCCCCCGGGCGCGACTCCCTCGCCGGTGCCAACCAACGTCCCGACCCCCGCTCCGGCCGGTGCGCCCGCTGTCAACGGGCAGCCGCACTGCTGAGGTGAGAAGGTGAGACGATTCGGGAGTGGCTGACCCGGTTTCGCTGACCCTTCCGGCGATGGGTGAGTCCGTCTCGGAAGGGATCGTGTCCCGGTGGCTCAAGGCCGTGGGGGACAGTGTCGATGAGGGCGAGGCGCTGGTCGAGGTGACCACCGACAAGGTCGACGTCGAGGTGCCCGCTCCGGCGTCGGGGCAGCTCACCGAGATCGTCGCCGCCGAGGGCGCGACGGTTGCGGTCGGTGGCGTCCTCGGGGTGATCGCCCCCGGGGTGACGGCGGCGAAGGTTGCCGAGCCGGCATCCCCACCCGAGCCACAGGCTGCTCCTGCCGGCGAGGCCGCGTCTGCGGCGCTCCTCGCCGCAGACGGTGAAGCGCCGCCGCCTGCGCCCGCTGCCGGGGCACCCCGGCCCGTGCCCGTGCCGGTCCCCGC
>JBAUTG010000032.1:0-20184 GCA_049582105.1 Candidatus Dormiibacterota bacterium
ACCCTGCACTGGCGCGCTCGCTTGGTGAGCGGGCGCGCCGCAAGGTCATCGACGGATTCTCTCTTGAGAAGATGGGGCGCGAACATGTCAACCTCTACAACAGACTATTGCCTCCGCGTCCGGTGAAGACGAAAGAGCCCGCACCCCCGGATCAAATGCTCATGCGGACACGGCCCTTTCGTGACCAACCTCTGGTGTCGGTCGTCATTCCGTGCTTTCAGCAAGGCAACTTTCTTCTGGAGTGCCTCGACTCCGTGATGGCGCAAACGTATCCTCACATCGAGATCATCGTCGTGGATGACGCGTCAGATGACGAGGCCACCCTCGCAATACTCGATGACCTCGCACGCCGCCCAGAGCTTACCGTGATACGCCTCGCCGAGAACACAGGCCCGAGCTCAGCTCGTCAGAGAGGCGTAGATGCTGCTAACGGACGCTACATACTCCCAGTTGATGCAGACAATCGCCTCACCGCTGACGCAGTGGCAGCTCTCGTGCTGCAGCTTCAACAGGCAGGCGAACGGATTGGGTTCATCTATCCAAACCAGACGTTCTTTGGCATGCGAAATGACGCTACGATGGCACCAAGTTACAATGTCGATCTTCTGCTCGAGAGCAACTACTGCGACACGTCTTCGCTAATCGATCGCGAGGTCTTCGCCTCTGGGATACGCTACGGTGAAGGCCTCCGGTGGTCGCACGAGGACTGGGACTTCGCACTCACTATGGCCGAGCGGCATGTTAGGGGCGCGCCGGCCAGAGGCCGATTCTTACAGGTGCGTAAGTCGGGGTTCACGCGCTGCGATCTGGTAACCCGCGCCGGAAGGTCCGAAGCGGCTATCAAGTCGACGCACCCCGGACTCTATCGCCATCGCGCCGCAACCAAGCCATATTGGTCCCCAGCGCTCTCAATTGTGGCTGCGGACCCGATCGCGAATTTTGACGAAGCCCGGCGGCGTTTGCGACTTGGCCTCCGCGCCCAGACATGCGTCGACGCCGAGATTATTCTGCGCGACGACGTCTGGTGGCCTCGCGATCTTGAAGGGCCGTGTGTCCGTCGTGTGGCTGCGATGCACGACGAGTCACCCGGTGCAGCCGTCGCAACTGGACTCAGTATCGCACGCGGAAAGTACCTCATGGTTGTCCGCGGGGCCGTCGACCAACTATTCCTTGACCGTACCCTTGTCGAGAAGACGTTGCGGCTCTTGACGCACGCGGTCGAGGGCGGTCGACCGCAAGGGTTCATCCATCACGGAGACAATATCCCAACGTTCGCACCGCTGAGTCCCAATGGCACCGAGTCCGAGGCCCCCGTTGCGGTTGCCTGGGCGGTGAGTCTGGTCGGCGACCATACCGTGGTGGTCGACGACGCCAACCCCCTGGCGAGCATGTGCGCGACTCTGACGCATGTCACAGGTGTACCGATCGCATGGCGACAGCTACCAACAGGCTGTGCTCAGCTAGTGATGGACTCCGGAGTGGCCGGTGGGTCCAACACGGCAGTCGCACGGCTCGCAGGTGGCTGGCAGCAGGACCTCACTGAGGCGGAGCGAGCCGAGCGAGATGCCAGGCTGTCCCGAGCGCCACTTCTGCAGGAAGTCCGCGTGGAATCCGACCGCGGTATCGATGACTCCAGTGACTGGCACACTGCCTTGACACGGGTCGTATACAGGCACCTCCATGAGTCGGGCGCGTCGTACATCGTAAGCTTCGACCGCTCACCACCTCCAGGCTACGTACTCGACTACGCGTTGGGCTGCCTCAATACATTCCAGCAGGCTGGCGCTCCGCCGTTAGTCTTAGGTGACGGCCCGAGTTACCGAACCCTTCGGCAGGACGAGCAACGCGGCTCGGGTGAGCATTTGCTGGGGTACGTCGAGACGGTTCCCTTCATCCTGCTCGACTCAATCTTCTCCGCGAGGCATCGCGTCACCGGGCGGCAGGTTCTCGTTTCGGGTGAAGATGACCCGCTCTTGCCCGACGTCGAGCTCATCGCGCATCTGGGGTTCATCGAGCCGTTCCCGCTCCGTCCTCGAAGCGAGCCAACGGGTACGCGTGAAGCCCGGATGATCCGCGAGTCCGCCCGGTTGCGACCGCTCGCGGGCGACCCGATGCACCTCCGCGCTGCCCGGCAGATTGCAACGCGACTTCGAAAGTATCCGACTGCCTACGCCGTGGCCAGGCGCGCATACCGTTTGACCATCGGGCCGGATGGCACCGAACCGCGATCCTAAGACGGGTACGGTCGCGCCAGTAACCCGGGTAGGAGGACAGTGCAGGTGCGGTTCGTCAGGTCAACGACCCGTCGCCGCCCAACGTCGATGACGATCAGACGATCGAAGGGGACGATCGCTTGGGTATTGGGAAGACCGCGGAGTCCGGTCGGCGTGCAGGTAAAGCCAGATAAGACGGGGTACCCTGACAATGTCGCGTCATGGTACATAGTCTGCACGGCACCGTTGAAATCCCAGGTGCTTGCGAAAACGGGGATCCAATTCTGAGTGTCGTACTCGTCGTAGTCACCGAGAAGGACTGTGGTCCCGGCCTTTGCGGTGGGGGCAAGCTTGCCAACTGTCGTAAGAATGTCACTGCGTATCGTCGCCGCATCCGTATAGCCGTCAGCATGTGTAACCGTCTGTGGCAAGGTTACCGCTAGTAGCAGCACGGCAAGCCCTGCCGTGATGGCAGCCGCAACTGAAGGATGCCGCGAAAGTCGACCGACGACTCTGGCAAGCGTGGTCACCAACAACCCGACTGCTGCGAGCAGGAAGATCTGCGCAAATCCATTCACTCGATTGCCGATTCCGAGTGACGAAGGTGAGTAGTAGGGGCTCGCCGGGATCAGGGGTGACCATGACGCGAGAGCGCCAATGAGAAGAAAACAGGCGGCAGTTAGTTGGCGGCCGATGTACGTGGGCGGCGGACCAACCGGAGACTGGCGAACCCGGCCAAGAACACCAAGTGCGATCATAGTCAGGAGTCCCGCCCCAACACATAGAACGAGCGTGAGCACAGTCACTTGGCTGACCGGACCAACGACTAGGAACTCAAAACCCGCCGTCCACAGAGACCACACACGACCGGGGTAAGCACCCAACGTCCAGTTCGCGTGGTACTGCGCCGTTAGAGATGTTGGCAGGATCAATGTAAGGCATAGGACCCCCACTGCGAGATTCATGGCGAGATTCAACAAGGTCTTTCGGCGGTCCGGTGAAAATGAGATCAGGGCTAGCGGAAGCACCATTAACACCACGACGGAGAAATAGCAGAGCACGGCTCCCGCCCATAGGAGAAAGCTCGCAACCAACCACGCGAGAGATCTCCCACGGCGCTCCACCCAGCGGCTTCCCGCAGCGATGCCGAGAGTGGCTAACAGGACGGCCAGCATCGCAGTCATCGTTGCTGTGTACCAGAGGCGAAGGCTGTCCGCAGCTGGAAATGCGAGCAGCAACGCGGACGCGATCAGGGCGGAGATTGTGTCCACTCGCAGAGCTCGGAGAGCGACAAAGACTCCCATTACCGCAAGACTGAACACGGTTGCCGCGGTGACGTAATAGAGGTGTGCATTCGTGCGAAACAGTGCGCCTTCCACTATCAGCGAGATCTGAAGGCCCGAGCCCACGTAGAGCCCCGTATTGGGAATGCCAAGGATCTGATGCGATACCAGAGCCCAGTCGTCGTAGACGAATCCGGCGGAGAGAGCGTAGGGAATCCCGAGTAACAATCCGGCCACCCCGAGAGCCGCTACGATCCATCGGTCGCGGATCATCCAGGCGCGGCTCCGGGAGGCGATTTGATATCGGCTCGGCTAATTCGAGCCGGAGTCGCCTCGCAGACCATTCGTAGGGACACAGGGTCGGTCATCGCCTGGGAGTCGGGTCCCGAGGTTCGACCGGCCGACGGTGCTCTAGACGCGTCGCAGCCAAAGGGATCCCCCTCCATCGGGAACGTGGTCTACGAAGCCGGGGAACGCGGCGAACCGGGACAGTGGGACGTCCTCCACCTTCCGCACTAGCAGGTCTGTGATCCCGGGCACGCCGGCGAGCAGGGACCCCCCCCGCGGATACGGTTCGATGCACATGAATTGCATTCCCCCATTTAGGTGCTCTCGGTTCACGCGTGCCGCTGCTAGTGACGAGAATCCGCTGCCTACTTCGATCGTCTCGCGCGGGCGGAGGTGGCGCAACACACCCTCAAGAATCCATCGATCGGGCGCTGGGCACTGGCCGTTGCTCGTGTAACAGTCGCTGTCTTCCGGATCGCCGTCGAGGCGGGCCTCCAGCCGACTCTGCCGCGCGAGGACGTCGACAAGGAAGTCTCCGCTGACCTCGTGTGTTCCAGTCTATACCTCGCTGGTCGCGGCGCTCGAGTGGCCAGATTCGCGAGCGTGTGCGCTCGACGATGAGCGTGCGCGCATCGTACATCGGCGAATAGTAGTGACCGACCGGGAAGCGCACGGGGAGCTCCCCCGAAGAAGAGTGCTCGGAGTTGGGCGGGCTATCCATGCGGCTGTGCCACTTACGCGGCTCGAATCCCGTGGGGGTAGATGTTTGTCACGACCCGATCCACAAATCCGAACCGGATCCCGGCCTCAAGCATGCGGCGACACAGGTTCCAATCACCGGGCTCTTCCTGCACCCACGACCTAGTGTCGTACTCAAAGAAACGGAGCGTAGCCATATACATCGCGGCTTGGAGTCCCCAGGTGCCGCGTACGGGAGGATACTGGCCGACTTCAACGGTGTCCAACCCTTCCTTGGAATGCGCCAGCATCTTGCCATAGACAACCTCAAAGCGCCCGGCAAGGGCGGCGGCGAGGAGCAGCTCGAGGTGATCGGGAGAGAACTCGTCGTCATCGTCAATAGGGGCGATCCAAGTTCCTTTGGCCAATTGCGCACCGAGATTCATTGCCGGGGACCCTGCAACCATCCAGCGATGCACCGGGTCATCCGGATACACGCCTCGGTGCGGCATGTTGACGAACCCGATTCGCGGGTCGCCAAGGCGCTCAACGCGCGCAGCGGTATTGTCATTGCAACCATCCCCGACAATGATGACTTCGAACTTGCGATAGGTCTGTGCCAGCACAGACGGGATGGTCCTTTCGAAGAGGACGTCGCCGCGGTTGTAGGTGGCCACACGTACCGAGATCAATGGCTCTGTCTCCCGGAACGCTGCTGAATACGCTGCACTGACGCGTGCCTCAAGGAGCTGTGAGCGCAACTCGGGGATTCGGTCGAAAATGCAGCCTACTATTGCGTGAACTCGATCGCCTTTCTCCTGCATCTGTAGCATCGAGGTTCGGAGGTCCACGAGCTGCGGTTGGATCTCGGCCACTGCGCCTTCGAGCGCGTTGAGCGAAGCCGAGGGGCCGCCGAGCTGCGACTGGACCTCGGCTATAACCCCTGATAGAGCGTCCAGCCTTGCCTGGAGATTCTCCAACGGTTCCGCCATGGTTGATCGCACAATGTTCTGGATGCGCACACGTATTTCCCGGCGCAGCCGCTCAGGAACCAGACGAGAGCGTGCGTTAGCCATGAAGAAGTGATTCCGCAATATTGGCGATTCGGTCTATCGCTTCTTCGGGTAAGTGGTCTGCCATGGGCAGGGAGACGATCCGCGCAGACATGTCGGCAGTCGCAGATAGACTCGTCCCAGCCGCGAAGCTGGCAAACGCTGGCTGCTCGTGCACCGGGGGGTTGTAGTAAGTCCGACATTGAACGCCGTCGCTTCGAAGAGCATCAGTCAGCGCTTCGCGATGGGATGGGGTCGGAAGCAGAGCTGAGACGAACGCGAGCGCCGCATGATCCGCGCCTGGCTGAAACGTGAATCCGAGCGGCTCCAATCGCATGCGATAGGCGGCGAGGACGCCCTGGCGGAGTTTAACTCGGTGCCTTAGCACGTCAAGTTGCCGGATTCCGATGGACGAAGCGAACTCGCCGAGCTTTGCGTTGGTCCCCATCAACGTTGCTTGCCGAGCGTCGTCGAAACCGAAATTCTTGAGGCACTCGAGAGTCGAGCGGAGTTCTGGATCGCGAACTGCGATGGCTCCGCCCTCCCCGACCGCGAGCGTCTTCGTCGCGTGCAGTGAGAATATCTCGCAGCTACCGCGTCTTCCCAGCGGTTCATCCCACGGATACGTGGAGCCGAAACCCGCTGCTGAATCGATGATAAGCGGAAGATTGTGGTGCTCTGCGAGCGCTTCCCATCGAGCGATCTCGGCGTTGGCAACGCCAAAGGTCGAGGTCAGTAGAACGCCTCCGACGTCAGTCCGTGTGCCGAGCAGCGCCTCGGCCTCGGCGATACACGGTTGCCATGTAGCGGCGTCGACATCGAAGAACAACGGCTCGAGTCCGTGGCGACAAAGCGCCAGTGGGCCCGCGGCAAAGGTGAATGACGGAACTAGCACCTTCCTACGACCTGCCGGTAGCAACGCTTGTATGGCAAGTTCGAGTGCCGTCATTCCGCTCGAGGTCACACTCACGTGCACCGAGCCAATCCACGCTTCCAAGGCGTCGACGAAGCGGGCTTCGACGGGACCTCCGTTGGTGTAGATGCCGCGGTCGACGATCGCCGCGTAATCGGAGGCAATGACATCCGAAGCTGGGAACGTTGGTGTGAGGAACTCGACGTGCCTTTTCATCGCGTGAACAATCGTGCGGGGACGCCGCGAACGGTTTCGCCGTCAGCGACATCGGAGACCACCACTGCGCCTGCAGCTACAAAG
Source organism: Candidatus Dormiibacterota bacterium (assembly GCA_049582105.1). Classification (GTDB taxonomy): domain Bacteria; phylum Chloroflexota; class Dormibacteria; order Aeolococcales; family Aeolococcaceae; genus Palsa-851. The sequence continues at coordinate 6,728 of JBAUTG010000032.1, forward strand.
GCACCGCGCCCGATAGTGATGTTGTCACGTACCGTTGACCCGATTCCTAGAAAGGCCGACTTGCCGATGGACACACGTCCACCGATCACACAGCCAGGGCTTATCGTGGCGAAATCGCCGATGCTGACATCGTGACTGAGGATCGCACCAACGTTGACCAGGACGTGGGCTCCGACGGTCACGAGGCGATTGAGTGCGGCGTGAGGAGCGACCGTAGTCCCGGGGCCAATCACGACATCGGCGGCCAGCCAGGCGTGAGGTGAGACCACCGTTGCGAATTCCGAACCCCGCCAGAGGTCGATGAGGACCGCGCGGACGTTCGGTTGACCCACCGCGCTGATCACGGGGGTAGCGATTTGGTCTGCGGTGAGCGTCTCAATAGACACGATTGGCGCAATGAACTCTGGGTGCTCGCCATGGTCCCCGTAGGCGGCCTGCTCAGCGAAGAACAGTGGCGTCAGCCCAACCTCGGCACAGTATCCACTGGTCTCGAGTGCCTGCCGGCCTGCGCCAAGAATGCCAAGGATTCCGCCACCAGGGCGCAGCTGTGTCGGTGGACTTACCGAGGGGGCCATAGCACGGCAATACTATCGACGGCCGGACCGCAGCGTATGAGGATAAGAAGGTTCGAATGTCAACGATGTCGACGCCCAGCCTTCGTTCATGTTTGCCGTGCCTTCCGCCGCCCGGCAGTGAAGGACGCTGTGCGCGGAATCGACGCAGTGCGGACTTGAAGCCGGAACGCGGCTGTTCCAAGTGAGCGGATTCCCGTTCCCGCTCGCCGACCCCGCCGATCCTGGAATACCGCCGCATCAACCTGGCCCGTGGACACGAGTCTCCATTTCCGCTCGACGGGTCGCATCACGAACCACGCGGCGGCGGCGGTTAGCTGTCGTGGACTCGCATTTCCCTTGGGCGATGAGTGGCTTTCGGTACCACGAGGGGGAAGAGATCCATCGCCGCCGCCCCGACACTTTGTTCTTCTCGCTTTTCCAGCTCACAGACCCCTTCCCCGCAGAGGTGCACCCGCTCGCGGTGTTCCCAACTCTGGCTGTGGCGGCAGGGGTCACGGATGTCTATATGGTGTTCCTCAACTTTGCGGCCGGGGTCCTCGGCGTGGAGGGCCTCGCGGGCGTTCCATCGACCCCGGGAGCCAGGTCGGACATCTCGCTTAGATCGACGCTCGACCGGTGGGGAATGCGCTCACACGTGACCCTCTATCCCGGTGGGGGGCTGGTGCGAGAGACCGATCCGTCGGTCATCGAGAACATCAGTCGTCGCTCAACAACGGTCTTCACCAGCGTTCCCGAGTTGCTAGGGGCGGGCATCAACATGGTTCCGACGACCGTGCCCGTACCTGGCGATTTTTACCAGTGGCGCGAACGCATCGCCCCGCGCGACTCGAGATTGCGGATTGCGTTCGTGGGTGATGATCGTCCGCGGAAGGGGTTGCTGGTGCTGCTCGATGCGATGGCCAAGCTCGATTCGCGATTTCACCTGGACGTTGTGGGGCCCCACGAGCGACACGCTGACCGCCTCGCTGAGGTCGGCGCACGCTGCCACGGATGGCTGCACCCCGCAAGACTACGAGAGGTTCTCTGGCAGTGCGATGTCGTCGTGTCGCCGGCAACGCGCGACCTGTCCAGCGATGGGTACGGAGACATCGGAATGATTGACGGGTTTCCAACCACGGCAGCCCGGGTGGCTATGCTCACAGGCTGCTGTCTTATCGCCTCAAACCCGTCGTTCGATGTCTCAATGCTCAAGCCTGGCGAGGACTACATCCGAGTGCCCGAACGCGATCCCGGAGCGCTCGCACAAGCACTCCGACTGATGCGCGAGGATGTCAGCGCCCGCCGCCGCATCGCTACGCAGGGCGCGAGCACGATTCGGCGAATCTGCGACGTCTCGACCGTGGTCGAGCGCAAGCTCGCCCAAATGGGGTTCCCGTCTCGAGCGTGAACCGGCTGACCGCGATACATGTCTAGGCGATGTCGATGCCAATGCAGGACTGTGCCTCCCGCAGCGCTGCCTCGACGCTGGCAGGCGTGTCAGCGCGGGCGAAAACGAAGCCCAGATAGCGATCACCCTCGGGGAGCGGCGCCACGGCCTCACCAATCGGAACGGCGATGGTCACGCCGGAGATGCCCGCGACCGCCGCGGCATCATCAACGCCCTGCACGCCATGAACGACGCCCGCGGCAGGGGTCGGAAGCATGAGCACCCCACACGCATCGTCGACCAGTCGCATCGACCCAAGTGGCAGCCCGCAAGCCTGGCGGAGAATGACTTCCGCGAGTGAGCGCTCGACTCCCGGTTCGTCGTCACAGATGAGACGGATCACCTGCGAACACAGTCCGCCGATCGACCGCGCGGCGACCTCGATGACGACCGGTGTGGCTCCACCAACTCGCACTTCCGCATGAATCGGTCCGTGATGCAATCCCAGCGCCGCAACGGCCGCGCTCACGGCGTCTACCACCGCGCCCTGCGTCGCGCCGTCAATGCGTGACGGCGTCACGTAGAGGGTCTCCTCGAAAAATGGGCCGGTGAGGGGATCCGGCTTGTCGAACATGGCGATGACCTCGAGCACGCCATCCCGGAGCAGACCCTCCACGGCGACCTCGGCGCCGTCGACGTAGGATTCGATGAGCAGCGGTGGAGTGGTGTCATCGAGGCAGATGCTCCGCAACAGTTTCGCGATCCGCTGCACCGCCGAGATAACCTCGTTGCGTGTGTCCGCGCGGATGACACCGCGACTCGCGGCGAGGTCAACGGGCTTGACGACACAGGGCAGTCCGACGTCACGTATCGCCTCGTCGATAACCGTGGCGGATGCGTCGACGTCGGTGGCGAGGAAACGCGGCTGATGGACGCCTGCGGCCGAGAGTCGCGCGCGCAGCAGGCGCTTGTCGCGCGTTGCCTCGACCGACGTGACCGGGTTGCGACGCAACGTCCCCAGCCGCTCCGCCACGTGCGCCGCAGTGACAACCGATGCCTCGTCGACACCGATCACGGCGTCAATGGGCCACGTCACGGCAAATGCCTCGGCGAGATCGGCGGACTCGTCCGGGTGACGCAGGTCGAGCGTGAGGACGTGCCCGTCCATCAACGAGGCCAGCGTCGGTGCCTCGTTCGACGCAACCACGATGTCCAATCCGAGTCTGCCGGCAGCGCGCAGAAACGCAGTGGCACGGTAGGTTTCCGTGGGCAGGACCAGCATCACCCTCGGCATCGGCCCCAGCCTACGCTCGGAGAACCGGGGACGTACCATTGGTGACGCCGTGAAAGCCCCGAGGATCGCCGCCACCGACTACGCACTGACCCGCATCGAGCAGGTACGGGCGAACCGCAAGCAGCCGGATGCCGGCGTGCGCATCGCGATCACAGGGCGGCGCGACGGTCAGTTCAGCTACGACCTCGCGCTCGTCAAGGCCGGCGAGGAGCGCGAGGGGGAGATGGTCGTCGACGGGCCGTCGGGAATCCGCTTCACGATGCCGCTCGAGTCGGCCCCCTATCTCGACGGCGTCACGATCGACGCCGATCGATTGAGCGGCGCGCTCAAGGTGGACAATCCGAATCCGCTCTGGATGGACGGGCTGGCCCGCGACGTGCAGCGCCTCCTCGATGAGGAGATCAACCCGTCCGTCGCATCCCACGGGGGCTACATCGACCTGCTCGACGTCAGAGACGGGATCGCCTTCATCCATATGGGCGGAGGATGCCAGGGGTGCGGCATGGCCGAGGTCACGCTCGGACAGGGTGTGCGGGTGGCAATCCTGCAACGCTTCCCGGAGATCACCGAGGTGCGCGACACGACTGACCATGCCCAGGGGGCAAATCCCTACTACCAGGCCGCGAAGAAGTAGTTCGCGACCGCGCTACGCGCTCGCGCCACTCGTGTCGAACCAGTAGTCGAGCCAGCTTTCGCGGGTCGCCCCCGCGTGGTCGTACACGGCCTGAGCGCGGAGATTGTCATGCGCCGTCTGCCAGATCATCCGTGCCGCACCGCGCTCGCGGCACTGTGACACGCATGCGCGGATGAGCGCCGAGCTCACACCACGTCCGCGCGACGACGCCACGACGTAGAGGTCGTTCATGACGCCGACCCTGCTCGAGATGGTCGTCTCCCAGCTCCAGAAGAGCGTCGCGAACCCAACGTCCACACCACGCTCGGTTGCGAGCAGCTGGACTCCCTCGTGCACGTGGTCGGCCGCCAGAGCACGGGACATGGTGAGGAGTGCGGCGTCGGTGGGGGCCGCGTGATAGAAGTCGCAATATCCCCGCATCAACGGCAGCAATCGCTGCACCTGAGACTCGTCGCTGACGATGGTAATGTCCACGCCCGTGCGGTGGTCACCGGCGACCTCATGAGCTGCCCGATCGCTCGACGTCATCTTCGCTCACCCATGACCGCACGCTCCACGTTCACACCTGACCAGCACGTGTCCCATACAGCATGTCATGACCGCTGATCAGCCGCGCGGACTCAACCTGATGCGCGCCCGGATCTCCCTGGGGACGCTCGCGGAAGGCATCGTCGTGTCGCTGTCACCGGTGCTCGCATTCTTCGGGTTGCGACTCCGGCTGATGCCGATCCCGGATCTGAACGACCCGGCGATGCACACCACCTTCATCATCGACCCGCAGTCGATCTTTCTACGCTACACCGCCGCGTTCACGCCGTCTGAGCGGCTCCGTGAGGGCTCGCGAGTCGCGTTCCTCATTCCGAGCCGTCTTTCGTATCTCCTCTTCGGGGCGGTGCCCGGATTCGTCGTCTTCCGCTACGTGCTCGCGCTCATCGCGGTGGTGCCCGCGTATCTCCTGTTGCGCCGCCTGTACGGCCGCTCGGCGGGTGCGGTTGCGGCGGTCGTCATCCTCAGCAGCCCCGTGGTGATCACCGCCTGGGGAACCGACTTTCCGAACTCGGCCGCCATCTCGTATCTGACCGGGGGACTGGCGTGCCTCGCGATGCCGCCGCTCCGACACCGGACAGCGTGGCTTGCCGGCGCGGCTGTGCTCTTCACGATGGCTGTCTGGTCGATCGCAACATCGGCGCCGATCGTCGGCGTGACCATGGCCGCGTACGGTCTGATCCGCCTGCTCCGTGATCGCGAGCACCTGTACCGGGACGCGATCGTCATGGCTGGAACGGCGCTCGCTGTGACTGCGATCCTCGCCGTCGGTTCGGGATGGTTGCTGGGACAGTTCGACTACGTCGTCCCGACCATCCAGTCGGTCGTCTATCTGAGCCACAAGTCGCTCGAGGCGATGTACCACTCCGCAAGTTGGAGGTGGGCGCCGTTTGTGGCATATCTCCTTGTGCCACCTGCAGTTGTCGTCCTGTGGCTCGTCGCATTCGGACGTCGTCTCGGGTCGATTCCGACACCGCAACTCATCATCGGCGCCGCCTGCGCATGTCAGCTCGTGGTGTGCGCGCTGCTGCAGTTCGTCGGCAAGGTGCAGATCCTCGAGGTGCACTACTTCTTCTCATTGCTCTGGGGTGGCGTGAGCCTTGCGCTCGCCACCGCGCTCGTCCAGCTGAGCCGTCCCATCCTTGATGACCCCTGGTACGCATGGGCATTGCCGGCGCTGCTGCTCCTCGTCCCGCTCGTCTACGAGCTCGACCCGCACGTTCCCGCCTTCGGATGGCTGCCGTTCGGCGATGTGCTGCTGGTCGCGACCGGACTGCTCGCAGTGGTCACCGTCCGGATCAGAACGGCGCGCCAGCGTCTGTCAGCGCGGATCGCGGCGTCGCTGTCGCTCACACTCATCGCCGCGTCCCTGCTGGTTCTGACCGTCGCGCCCATCCCACCGCACGCCATGCTTCCGGACACCATCTTCGACCCCGATCCCGCCTACGCCACGGCGCTCGGTGGTGACTCGTCACGGGGCATCGATCTCTACCAGGTCACCGCCGACCTTCCGGTGTTCGTCGGCCCGGCAACGTACGCCGGCGAGCAACTCCTCATCTGGTGGCCCCGAGACGAGCAGCAGCAGATCCTCGGACCGATCGGCATCTACCACGCGTTCTTCGACTCGGTCCCCGGGAATCTGGGCGCCCTCTCCGGCCCGGGACGCGACATGATCGAGCAGCGCCAGGCGGCGCAAATCCTCCTGCTGAGCTTCACCGGACACGACTTCGCCCAGTCCCTGACTGCACTCGGCCCATTTGAGCCGCGACTGGTCCGGACTGCGATCCTCCGGTCGGGCCCGGTTGCGCTCCACGTCTGGCTCATCGATCTCGACCAGTACTATCGCGGGGCCTCCTGAGACGAATGCGGCTCTGGCAGCCCAGAGACGCCGTCATGCGACCTGTGCGACTGGGATCATTGTCGTTCCACGGTCGCAACCGGAATTCGACAGCGAATCGGCAAAGCTCCTCGGGTGGGCTCCCAGACTCCTCGTGACCGGCGGCTGATCTCGAACCAGATTCGGCCGGTCACGCGGGCGCCGAGAGGGCTCTGGATCGCGTATGGGACGCTCGGCGCGCTCCTCGCGGCGTATCTGGTCGGCTTGATCGTGCGCGGCGACGGGGTCGATTGGCCCTGGATCGACGGGTGGGGGGGCGCCGCATTCGAACTCGTCGCGGTCGGCCTCCTCCTCGCACGGGCCTTCAGCAAGCGGCCGGGGCGGGCCATCCCGCTCGTGCTCGGATCTGCTGTGCTGGCCTGGGCGATGGGCGACCTGGTGCTCACCTGGGAAACCTGGCATGGAGCCAGGGCTCCCAATCCATCCCTCGCAGACGCCTTCTACATCTGCTTCTTCCCGCTGGCCTACGTCGCAGTCGTCCTGATGCTCCGCAAGGAGATCCACCGGCTGCTCCCGGCCACATGGCTCGACGGCGCGATCGCCGGCCTCGGCGCGGCCGCGGTGTGCGCCGCATTCGCGTTCGAGCGCATCGCGGGCACGCTCGGTGGGTCACCACCGGGCGTTGCGGTCGACCTTGCCTACCCGATCGGTGACGTGTTGCTGCTCGCGCTCGTCGTCGGGGGCACCGCGATCCTTCCCGGGCGGCGTCTGCCGTGGATGATCTTCGCGGCGGCATGTGCCATCAACGGCGCCGGCGACACCTTCAACCTCCTCAACCAGTCGGCCACGCACGTGACGGCGCTCGGCGTGATCATCGACTCGGTCGCCTGGCCGATCGCGATCCTCATGATGTCGATCTCGATGTGGCTGCCGGCGGGCCGCCGCGACCTCAACGAGATGGGGCGGATGCCGGGCTTCCTGCTCCCCGGGCTGGGCGCGATCTCCGCTCTGGTGATCCTGTTCTTCGGCGCGTTCGACGGTCAGACGATCCCGCTGGGCGCCCTCATCCTGGCCATGGCAACACTCTTCGTGGTCGGCATCCGGCTCGCCGTGTCGGTCCGCGGTCTTCGCGCACTCACCGAGGAGCGCCACCGTCAGGCGGTGACCGACGAGCTGACCGGGCTCGGGAACCGGCGCGGCCTCAGCACGCTGCTCGACTCGTATTTCGCCGACTACGCGGACCCCGAGACACCGCCTCGGAACCTCGCCTTCCTGTTCGTCGACCTCGACCACTTCAAGGAGATCAACGACTCGTTCGGCCACTCGGCCGGCGACGAGTTGCTCCGGCAGCTCGGGCCCCGCCTCCTGGGCTCGCTCCGGCGTTCCGACGTGCTGGTCCGGATCGGCGGCGACGAGTTGGGCGCCGTGCTCATCGATACGGACCCCGAGTACGCGGCCGGGCTTGCGCAACGCCTGACCGCGCTGCTCGAGCAGCCGTTCGAGCTCAACGGGACCAACGTGCGCATCAGCGCCAGCATCGGCATCGCGATGGCACCGACTGACGCCACCGACAGCGTCGGGCTCATGCGGTGCGCCGACGTCGCGATGTATCGGGCCAAACTCGGCCAGCACTCCTTCGAGGTGTACCAGCAGGACATCGACGACGGCGGCAATCGTCTCGTCCTCGTGGACGAGCTGCGTTCCGCCGTCGACGCCGAGGAGCTGGTCCTGCACTATCAGCCGCAGGTGGACCTGCGGACCGGTGAGACGGTGGCCGTGGAAGCGCTGCTGCGCTGGCCGCATCCGCGCCTCGGCATGATCCCGCCACTCGCGTTCCTCCCGCTCGCCGAGGAGGCGGGACTCATGGGCTCGCTCACGCGGCTCGTCCTCGAACAGGCTCTGGCGCAGTGCGCAGTGTGGCGCGCGACCGGGTCCCGGCTCGCGGTCTCCGTCAACATCTCGTCCTCGAACCTGCTCGACCCGGGGTTCATCGAGGTCGTCCGGTCGGCGCTACGGCGACATCGCGTACCGCCGGCAGCCCTGATTCTCGAGATCACGGAGACAACGATCATTCGCGACTTCGAGGGATGCAGGCAGGTGATCGAGGAGTTGCGCGGTCACGGCCTCGGCGTCTCGATCGACGACTTCGGTTCCGGCTTCACCTCGCTCGCCTATCTCGGAAGCCTTGCAGTCACCGAGCTGAAGCTCGACAGAACGTTCATCGGCGGTCTCATCAACGACGGCCGTGAGCAGGACGTCAAGCTCGTGCGCGCCACCATCGAGCTCGGCCATGCACTGGGTCTCAACGTGGTCGCCGAGGGCATCGAGACGTGCGCCACGCTCGAGATGCTGGCGCTGCTCGGGTGTGACCGCGCGCAGGGATACTTCACCGGCCGGCCCGTGCCTGCCGAGCAGATCGTGCTCGCTCCGCCTGGTTCAGCGATCGCGCCGGCACCGTACATCGCGACTGCCGTCTAAGCACCTCGACTCGTGCGCCGTGCACATGTCGACGGTCGCTTATGTGTGCGTGGCGGACGAAGTATCGCTCCTGCCGCTCTGACAGAGTTTGCGTGCAAGGCGTACGTCGCTCACGTGTTGGTCAACAGAAGCACAGGTGAGGTATCGCAATGCTCGCAGCGCTCAACCCGGATCCCAGCTGGCTGAACTCCGGCGACACGGCGTGGCAGCTCACGTCGGCGACGCTGGTGGGGATCATGAGCATCCCCGGGCTCGCGATCCTCTACGCAGGGTTGATGAAGCGCAAGTTCGCGGTCAACTCCGCGCTCATGGTGGTGTACGCGTTCGCGATGACGCTGGTCATCTGGATGTTCTTCGCGTACGACATGAGCTTCGGCCAACCCCTCCACGTCGCCGGTGCGGCCACGACCTTCGTGGGCATCCCCCACCCGGTGGGGGGCGCGACCGACCTCGAGCAGCAGGCGAGCATCCCGTTGCTCACCGGGTTGATCCCGGCGATGCGCTTCCCGATGTCGTCGCTCGTGTACTTCCAATTCGTCTTCGCGACCATCACGGTGATCATCCTGGGTGGGGCGCTGCTCGGCCGGATCAGCTTCCGGGCGTGGGCATTGTTCGTGCCGCTCTGGATCACGCTCGTGTACTCGGTGGGCGCGTTCAGCCTCTGGGGCGGGGGCTGGCTCGGTGCCCTCGGCGCGGTCGACTACAGCGGTGGCTACGTCATCCATGTGGCGGCGGCGGTGTCGGCGTTCGTGGCCGCGGCGGTGCTCGGCCCGCGCCTCCTCAAGGACCGCCAGAACAACGCGCCGAGCAACATCATGCTGGCCGTCGCCGGCGGCGGCCTGCTCTGGCTGGGCTGGAGCGGCTTCAACGGTGGTGACCCGTACTTCGCCAACGCCGACGCCTCGGCGGCGGTGCTCAACACCCATCTCTGCACCGCGACCGCGTTGCTGGCCTGGATGATCATGGACATCTTCTTCCTGAAGAAGCCGACCATCATCGGGATGATCAGCGGCATGATCGCGGGCCTGGTGGCGATCACCCCCGGCGCCGGGTACATGAACGCCTACGCCGCCTTCGCGATCGGCATCGGCGCCGGCGTGCTCCCCTGGCTGTCGCTGAACAAGCTCGGCAAGACGCGCATCTTCAAGCGCGTCGACGACACGCTCGGTGTCTTCCACACCCATGGGGTGGCGGGAGCGTTCGGTGGGCTCATGACCGGGGTGTTCGCGTCGCCGAACATGATCGTGTACGTGGGCACCGGTGGGACCGCGTCGGTGGCGATCAGCGGGCTGCTCTACGGCAATGCCAAGCAGCTGGGGCTGCAGGCGCTGGCGCTCGGCTTCATCATCGTGTACGACGCGGTGGCAACCTTCGTGGTGATCAAGCTGGTGAGCCTGATCGTGCCGCTGCGCATGACCGACGAGGAGCTCGAGGTCGGTGACCTGGCGCTGCACGGTGAGGTGGCGATCGACATGACACCGGAGGCGCAGCCGCTCATCGAACTGAACGGGCACCGAGCTCCGTCGCCCGTCCCTGTGCCGAGCGGTCAGCTCATCTAGCGCGGTCCTCTAGGTCCCGAGACCGTCCAGCACCTGCAGGGCGGTCTCGGGGTTCACGAACGTCGCGGTACCGACCTGCACGGCGCGCGCGCCGACCGTGAGGAAGTCCTGCGCCGAAGCGGCGTCGGTGATGCCGCCCACGCCGATCACCGGAATCGACACGGCCTCGCACACCGCCGCAACCGCTGCGAGTGCGAGCGGCTGGATTGCGGGACCGCTGAGACCGCCGGTGCCGAGTGGCAGCACCGATCTGCCGGTCGCACGGTGGATCTTCCTGCCGATGTAGGTGTTGACCGCGGACACCGCATCCGCTCCGGCATCCTCGACCGCACGAGCGACCGCGGCGATATCGGTCACGTTCGGGCTGAGCTTCACGATCACGCAGCGTTCCGTAACCGCGCGCACCGCCGCGACCAGCTCGCCGGCGGCGCGCGCGTCACGACCGAAATCGAGACCGCCGGAGATGTTGGGGCACGAGATGTTGAGCTCGATCCCCGCAACCTCGGCAACGGGATCGAGGGTCCGCACGCAGTGCACGTACTCGTCGATCGACCCCCCGGCGACGTTGACGATCACCTTGATGTTCCAACCCCGCCAGCGCTCCGCGTACTCGCCGGCGACGACGTCGACCCCGGGATTCTGAAGGCCGATGCTGTTGAGCATGCCGCCGCCCGTCTCCGCGACGCGCGGCGGAGGGTTGCCTTCGCGCGGCGCAACGGTCGTGCCCTTCGTGTACAGCGCGCCGAGGCGGTCGATATCGATGAGCTGCTGGAGCTCGAAACCGTAGCCGGCCGTGCCGCTCGCCAGCCCGACCGGATTCGGGAGGACGAGACCCCGTCCGAGGTCGACACGGGAGCCCTGCACGTGCCCGGTCATGCGACGTCGGCACCCGGCAGTGCGCGGAGGGCCTCCCAGTCGACGTCACGCATCGACATCACCGGGCCGTCCGTGCAGCAGAGCTTCCAGACGCTTGCTCCATGCTCGCCGTGCATCGGGAGCGCGCAGCCGAGGCACGTGCCAAAGCCGCACCCCATCGGCGCCTCGAGCGATGCCTCGAGCACCGGCGGCAATTCGGCTCCGGATGCCAACAGCGTGGTCATCACGGCGTCGAGCATCGGGTTCGGGCCGCACGCGTAGACGGCCGAAGGATGTGACGCCAGCGCCGGGGCGAGCAGCTCGGTGACCGGCCCGTGATGACCGCGTGTGCCATCGTCGGTCGCCTCGGCGACGACCGGCACCGCCGGGCGCGCGAAGCGCTCCGCCGGATACAGCCTCACCGCGGTGCGGGCGCCGTTCAGGACAACAATGTCTTCAACACCGCGGCGTCGCAGCTCGTTGATCAGCAGCGGAAAGGGTGCGCATCCGAGCCCACCGGACACGCAGATCACCGATCCGCTCTCCACGAGCGTGAAGCCGTGGCCGAGCGGCCCCAGGCTGTCGAGGGGATCGCCGGGCTGCAGCTCGGACAGCAGGCGCGTTCCGGCCCCGACCGCCTCGAACACGAAACCACAGGTGTCGTCCTGGGTCCACGCGACGCTGAACGGACGGCGCAACAAGGGCGTCGTCCCCGACCCGCAGCGCAACTGTGCGAACGATCCCGGCATCGCCGTCGCCGCGAGATGCGGGAGGCGCGCGACGAGCTCCAGGAGCCCGCCGCCGAGCCGTTCCACCACGAGCACCTCCCCGGTCTCGAGCGCGGCCCTGCTCAGGTCCGCGGTCACGTGACCGCCTGCACGAGACCTTCGCGATACGCCCGCACCGTCGCGACACGCACGCTCTGCCCGGAGGCGTGACGGCCGATGGCGTCGACGAGCGCCGCCGCAGTGTCGAGCGACGTGCAGCACGGGATCCGGCGCTGCTCGGCGGCGAGCCTGATGCGGTAGCCGTCCTTGACGGTCCGCCCGACCGCAGCCGCCGCGCCGCCCCTGGCGGAGAAGTCCAGCTCGTCGGTGCCGAAGTTCGAGACGGTGTTGAGCACGATCGACACCTGGCCGTCCTCGATGACGTCGATGACGTTGGGGCGACCGTGGCCGATCTTGCCCACCGAGACCGCCGAGATACCCGCGCTGGCAAGCGCCGTGGCGGTGCCCGCGGTCGCATAGACGGTGAAGCCGAGCGAGCTGAGCTGCGCGATGATCGGGAGGGCCTCGGCCTTGTCGATATCGGCGACGCTGCACAGAACGCCACCGCTCGCCGGCATCTCACCGAGCGCCGCGATGAAGGCCTTTTCGAGCGCCGCGCCCAGGTCGGTGTCGATGCCCATGACCTCGCCGGTCGACTTCATCTCGGGACCGAGCGCGGTGTCGACATCGATGAGCTTGACCGTCGAGAACACCGGAGCCTTCACCGCGACGAGTGGTCGCGCCGCAACGAGCCCGGTCGTCCATCCGAGATCGGCGAGCATCGCGCCGCGCATCACCCGTGTCGCGAGCTCGACCATCGGCACACCGGTCACCTTGCTGAGGAAGGGCACGGTGCGCGACGCGCGCGGGTTGACCTCGAGGACGTGCGGGATGCCGCGATGGACCGCGAACTGGATGTTGCAGAGCCCGCGCACGTCGAGCGCGCGGGTGATCCGCACCGTGGCGTCGACGATGAGCGCGCGCACCTCGTCGTCGAGGCGGCGCGCCGGATACGCGGCCATCGAGTCGCCGCTGTGGACGCCGGCTCGCTCCACGTGCTCCATGAGCCCGGGGATCACGACGGTGTCGCCATCGCTGATCGCGTCCACATCGACCTCGGTGCCGAAGAGGTATCGGTCGATGAGCACCGTCCCCCGCCTCCGTCCCGTGTCCGCGGGCAGCGCGGCCATCGCAGCCTCGAGATACCGCAGCAGCGCGTCGCGGGTGTGCACGATCTCCATCGCCCGGCCGCCGAGGACGTACGACGGTCGCACCAATACCGGGAAGCCGATGTCGTCGGCGATGGCAAGCGCCTCGTCGAGGTCGGTGGTCGCAGCGCCATGGGGCTGCGCGATGGAGAGCGACCGCATCAGCGACTCGAAGGCTCGCCGGTCCTCGGCGAGATCGATGCTCGCGAGGGTGCTGCCGAGGATCCGCACACCGGCGCGGTCGAGCGGTTCCGCAAGGTTGATGGCTGTCTGGCCACCGAACTGAACCACGACGCCGCACGCCTGTTCCTCGTCGATGATGGCGGTGACGGCTTCCT
>JBAUTG010000033.1:0-6308 GCA_049582105.1 Candidatus Dormiibacterota bacterium
AGGACGAAGTGTGCACCAACTCCCCACCGGTCACGCCGGGTGGCCGGCGAAGCCCGGCACGCTCCCATGCCGCCGCAGGCATGCCGATGTCCGCTACCCAGATCGCGCCCGCGCGCGCGAGGGCATCGCCACTCCGCAGACCGCGCTTCATGGCGGTCAGGGTGCACGTCGCGGTGGCGCGTATGCACGGATCGAAGGCAACTCCGCTGGTGGCGTCGAGACCGCTCGGCACGTCGACGCTCAGGATCGCGCCCCCCACCGCGTTCAATTCCCTGATCACACCCGCAACGGGGTCGCGGGGCGCGCTGCGCAGCCCGGTGCCCAGGAGTGCGTCGATCACAAGCGCAGAACCCGAGGCGGTCGTGCGCGCGGCGTCCGTCGCGGTCGTCACGATCACGTCGACACCGCATGCGCGAGCCGCGATCACATGCTCGAGGACGAGACCTTGCAGGCGCGACTCCTCTGCCACGATCACCGCCGCAACGGTGCACCCCCACGTGGCGAGGTGGCGCCCGGCGACGAGCCCATCGCCTCCGTTGTTGCCATGGCCGGCCAGAACCGCGATATCGGCCGGGTGCCTGCCGATCTGCTCCCATGCGCAGCGGGCGACCTGCCAGCCCGCGATCTCCATCAGCTGCATCGTCGTGACACCGCATTCGACCGCTGCGGCGTCGAGACGGCTGACCTCCTCGGAAGTGAGATCGCCGAATTCCTCGGAGCTGTCCATGCGAGCGCTCATGCCAGGTCGATGATGACGGCGTCGTGCAGCGCCGGCCCGCCAACGCGCGACACCGGCCGGCCGCGTGCCGCAACCTCGAGGTGCCCTGCGCCACCGAACAGCGCCGCCGGACCGTCGTCGATGTCCGCATACGTCGTGACCGGTCCGATGCCGGAGGACCCGGCCCAGCTGACGGACCGGATCGACCTGGAGCCGACGTCGGCGCTGCGGATCGTGGTGATCGCGTTGCCGAAGTGATCGACCACGACGACCCGCCCGGCCAACCTTGACCCCATGTGCTCCGCAAAGGCATCGGAGCGTATGAGGGGATCGTCGATCGGCTCGCCCAACTCCTCGAGATGACCGCCTGCGGCGAGCCGGGCCGCTGCCGGCGCGAAGACATCACGACCGTGAAAGGTCGGCGACGCGCCGGCGGGGATGTCGAGACGAACGGCCCGCCGCGACACCGGCACCGCCTCCTCCCAGAGATAGGAGACGAGCCCGTTGTCCGGCGCGACGCATCGGACCCCACCTGCGTCGATCGCGATCGCCCGGCGCGCCGTGCCCACGCCGGGATCGACCACCGCGCAGAGGACCGCGCCTTTGCCGAAGGCGAGCGCCAGTGCCTTCAACTGGTATGCGCCGCAGAGCACATCCCCCGCGGGGACACCATGGGTTCCCTCGACGCAGCGTGCCTCGGGGTCGACGGTCCAGGCCGCGCCGGTGAGCGCCGCCGCGTACGCATCATCGCGGCCGTAGTCGGTGACGAAGACGATCGGATGCCGCACGGACTTGAGTACCGTATCAGTGCCGTGGACAGTACGCAGACCACCCCCGACGACAGCTCGATCGCTGCGGCGCCGAGACGGCAGCGTCCGCCGTGGAGCATCCCCGTGCTGGTTGTCGCGGTGGTCGCGATCGTCGTGCTCTTCGTGGTCGGTTTCACCGGCCTCTTCGCCAACCCCGTGAAGTCGGTGAACAGCAACGGGACGACGACGCTCTCGGGCACGTTCGAACCGTACGTGTGCACGAGCACGTCCTGTGACGGCTACATCTCAGCAGGGGCGCGCAGTGTCTTCATCGTGTTTCCCAGGGACTGCACGCCGCCCCCGCGGGGTGCGGACATCACCGTCGAAGGAAGGCCGGCGCCCGATCTCGGCAGCGCGTCATACCGCGCCACCGCCTGCGCCTGACCGCTACTCCCAGCGGAAACGCCAGGCTGCGACAGCGAAACACCCCACCCCCCAGGCCGGCGTACTGTCGAATTGCTAAGCGGCGGCAGCGATCCCGATGAGGCGCCAGCCACGATGCGCAACGGTCCAGCCGCCGTCAGCGACCTCGTGCTGTTCGTCCTCGGCGATCGTGTCGACGGTGGGGTCGCGTTCGAACGTCCAGTCCTGGACGATCGGAGTTGCGTCGCCGACGATTCCGAAGCGGACGACCGCCTGTTCGCGTCCTGAAACGATGATCGCCGCGGTGACTTCCGCGGATTGAATGTCCGCGTCGAGCGACGGCGCGCCATCGCTGTGCGCATCCTGCATCACCCGGAAGGTGTCCCTCGCGATCAGGAGGAATTCGTCGGGGCTGAATGCCGGGTCCACCTTGGTCAGCGCCGAGAAATCGAGCCCCTGGACCGCCTCCTCGCCGCGTTCGTGGAACTCGCGGTCGAGATCGGCGAGCATCGTGCCATCGAGAGCGTCGAGCTGGTCTTCGGCGGCCTCACGCCGGGCGAGACGGCTGCCGATTCCCGTGACGTGCAGGAAGCCTTCGCCGACGGAATCTCCGAAGGATTGATCTGGCAGCGCGTCGGTCATTGAGATACCTCGGTGGGGTGGGAGATCGAATCTACCCGCCGTCACCGTCGCCCGATGCGCTCGTCGCCGTCTTGTAGCCGATTGTTGATGCCTCACACCGCATTGACCGACTGCACAGACAAAAGAGCGGCCCGAGCTCTCGCCCGGACCGCCCTTTCAGGAATCGGATCAGTTGCGGATCAGTACTCCGGCATCGGCGGAGCCGCCTGTCCACCCTTCTTCTCGGGGATGTCCGTGATCAGCGCCTCGGTGGTGAGCAGGAGAGCGGCGATCGATGCCGCGTTCTGCACCGCCGAACGGGTGACCTTGGTGGGATCGATGATCCCAGCCTTGACCATGTCGACGTACTCGCCCTTGGCAGCGTCAAAGCCCTGGCCCTTCGGGAGAGACTTGACCTTGTCGACGACCACGGAGCCTTCCATGCCGGCGTTCTGCGCGATCTGGCGGAGGGGCTCCTCGAGCGCACGGCGGAGGATGTTGACGCCGGTGAGCACGTCGCCCTCGGCCTTGACGCTGTCGAGCGCGGGGATCGCGTTCACGAGCACGACTCCACCACCAGGCACGATGCCCTCTTCGACTGCGGCGCGCGTGGCGGACACGGCGTCCTCCATGCGGTGCTTCTTCTCCTTGAGCTCGGTCTCAGTCGGCGCGCCGACCTTGATCACGGCGACGCCGCCGCTGAGCTTCGCAAGACGCTCCTGGAGCTTCTCCTTGTCCCAGTCGCTGGTGGACTTGTCGATCTCGGCCTTGATCTGCTCGATGCGGCCCTTGATCGCGTCCTTGCTGCCGTTGCCCTCGACGACGGTGGTGTCGTCCTTGGTGATGCTCACGCTGCGGGCGCGGCCCAGCGAGCTGAGTTGCGCGGAGTCGAGCTTGAGGCCGACCTCCTCGCTGATCACCTGGCCGCCGGTCAGGATCGCGATGTCCTGGAGCATCGCCTTGCGACGATCACCGAAGCCTGGGGCCTTCACCGCGACGGCGTTGAAGGTGCCGCGCAGCTTGTTGACGATGAGGGTGGCAAGCGCCTCGCCCTCGACGTCCTCGGCGATGACCACGAGCGGCTTGCCGCTCTGGACGACCTTCTCGAGGATCGGGAGCAGGTCCGCGATCGCAGAGATCTTCTTGTCGGTGATGAGGATGTACGGATCCTCGAGCACGGCCTCCATGCGCTGGGCATTGGTGACCATGTAGGCGGAGATGTAGCCCTTGTCGAACTGCATGCCCTCGACGAGCTCGAGCTCGGTCTCGAGGCCCTTCGACTCCTCCACGGTGATGACGCCGTCCTTGCCGACCTTCTCCATCGCGTCGGCAACGGTCTCGCCGATGGTGGGGTCGGCGGCGGAGATCGACGCGACCTGGGCGATCTTCTCGCGCTCGGAGATCGGGATCGACTGCTCCTTGATGGCCTTCACGATCGCCTCGACGCCGAGCTCGATGCCCTTCTTGAGCTGGATCGGGTTGGCGCCGGCTGCCACGTTCTGCAGGCCGGCCGCGATCAGGGCCTGGGCGAGCACGGTGGCTGTGGTGGTCCCGTCACCGGCGATGTCGTTGGTCTTGCTCGCCACTTCCTTGACCAGCTGGGCGCCCATGTTCTCGAAGGGCTCCTCGAGCTCGATCTCCTTGGCGATCGTGACTCCGTCGTTGGTGATGGTCGGCGAGCCGAACTTCTTGTCCAGCACGACGTTCCGGCCCTTGGGGCCGATGGTGATCTTGACCGCGTCGGCAACCCGATCAACCCCTCGTTTGAGATGGGCGCGGGCCTCGACGTCGAACAGCAATTGCTTGGCCATGGTTCCTCCTGGTATGTCCTCTAGCCTTGAGTTCCAGGGGATAGTTTAGCACTCGGCGTCGTGGACTGCTAGCGGGTGGCCAGGGTGAGTGCTAAGCGGCTGAGAAGGGCTTGACGCGATGGCAACGGACCCCCACGGCCGGTGGCATAGTTCCGATCCAGTCAGGATGGGAAGCGCGATTGAAACCAACTGAACCGGTCATTGCCGACCGATCAGCGGGAGTCGTCCTCGCGGCGGCGGCGGGCGATGCACTCGGGGCTCCCCACGAGTTCCGAGGACCACTGGACGAGGCGGCCGAACTCCGCATGACCGGAGGAGGGATCTTCGCGTGGAAGCCGGGCGAGTGGACCGACGACACCCAGCTTGCGCTTGCGCTGCTGACCCCACTCGCCGCGGGTAATCGCCGCGTGGAGGGCGTCGAGGACGCCATGCTCACGTGGTTCGCGAGTGGACCCCGCGACGTTGGCAGCCAGACCGGCGCAGTGCTCCGCTCCGGCACCCCATTGCTCGACGCTGCAGCCGAATTCCAGCACGGACGCCCCGACAACGCTCCCAACGGCGGCCTGGTGCGTATCGGACCGGCGGCGCTCGCGTATCCCGGACGCCCCGAGCAGATCGCCACCTATGCGAGGCTGACCACCGGCCTCACCCACCCACACATCGACTGCATCGACGCGAGCATCCTCTGGGCGATCGCGATCGACGACACCATCCGCCACGCACCTCCTTCCGACGAACCGTGGGATTTCGCCGGGGCACTGCGCAACGCCCTGGAGTTCGTCCCCAAGGGACGGCGTGTCTGGTGGACACAACTCATGGATGAGGCGTGCGAACGCGAGGCGGTCGAGTTCCACGAGCACAACGGCTGGGTCATCGATGCATTTCAAGCCGCACTCTCGGCGATCGTGCACACGCCGGTCCCCTCGGGCCCCGCGCCGTGCCTGCACCTGCAGGCAACCCTCAAGGCGGCCGTACGTGCGGGCGGCGACACGGACACCGTCGCCGCCATTGCGGGCTCCCTCCTCGGTGCGCGTTGGGGGGCGACGGCGATCCCCCTGGCCTGGACGTCCACGCTTCGCGGCAAGCGTCTGTACCACAGGCCGGATCTGCGCGCCGTCGACCTCGATGCGATGGCGCGCCGGGCGGCTCGCGGCGGCCTGCCGGACAGCCTCGGATGGCCGGGTCAGGCGCGCCTTGTCCCGCACTATCTCGACACGCCCGACGCAGGACGGGAGGCCGTCGAGCTCGGTGGCGTTCAGTTCGGTGGCATTCGGGGCCTGGAAGCAGCGCTGGGCGGAGGGGTGGACGTCGTCGTCTCGCTGTGTCGCATGGGCACGAAGGACATCCCCGACCGGGCCGAGCATCGGGTGATCGGCCTCATCGACGGTGGTCCGTTCGACAACCCGAATCTCGCATTCCTCCTCGCCGACACAGCCGACTTCATCGCATCGAGGGCTGCCGGCGGCCGTAGGGTGTACGTGCACGGCGTTGCCGCGCAGAACCGCACTCCCGCGGTCGCAGCCGCCTTCCTCGCGCGGCACCGTGGAATGACGGTCGAGGCGGCACTGTCCGCGGCGGAGGCTGGGTTGCACCATCGACCGACGCCGCTGTTTGCGGAGGGCGTCCGTCAGGCGGCATCCGTCTGACGCGTCAGGCCACGTCGGTGCGCGTTGCGGCCACATCGGCGACGTTGCCTTCGATCGAGATGACGCGGTCCATCACCCCCTGACGCAGCGCGTCGAGCCCGTTGCGAACATCGCCGGTCGCCGTCGAGATGGAGGTGAGCTTCGACTTCATGCCGGCAATCGCGTTCAACTGCGCGCGGATGCCATCAAGGTCGCGACGCACCGCGGCGGCGTCGACGACATCCGCGCGATCGCGAACAGCCACAAGCGCAAGCGCGCGACCGAGCCGCACCGCGGCGGTGAACGCCGTGTCGTCAGGATCGTCGGGATCGAGCTCGCAGATGATGTGCTCGCCGTGGAG
>JBAUTG010000034.1:0-54396 GCA_049582105.1 Candidatus Dormiibacterota bacterium
GAGCCCCACGGCGCAGCTGATCGGCACGACCCGGACGGTGCTGAGCCCGCTCGGCCTCCGGATCCACTCCGCTCCCACGCTCGGCTCGGCGAACGTCATCGGGAATGCGGCGCAGGGGGCGACGTTCACGGTGCTCGACTATCAGAGCGGCGGCGGTGGCTGGCTCAAGGTGCAGGGCCGGTCGAAGGTCGGCTGGATCGTCGCCGACCCGGCGCTCACCGCGCCGGGTCTGTTCAACCAGTACGGGTCGGCCAACGGCATCGCGGCGCTCTACCCGCAGACCTGGGGTTTTCAGCAGGAGTCGTACGGCGTCATCTTCCTGCCACAGCAGGGCACGCAGAACATGCTCCTCGAGACCGGTCCGACGCTCGGGTCGTTCGGCCCGCCGGGACTACCCGGCTACACACAATCCAAGTCGGGAACCGTGGTGGTGTGCGGCTACACCGGCTCACTCGATGAGTATGCGAAGAACGCCTCGTACACCGGCGCGACGCCGACGGCGCTGCCCGTCCCGCGTCTCGCGCTCTACGACGAGATCCGTATCAAGTTCGACTCGACGCACGCGATGCTGATCGGGTTCAACTATCAGAACAGCGCGCAGCTCGACGTGTTCGTCGACCTGTACAACTCGCTCACGTTTCCGTATCCGCTCTGCGAGGCGCCCGCTGCGCCAACGCCGACACCGCCGCGCTGAGCGGTTAGAGCGCGCGCGTCCCGGTGCTCTGGTTCACGCCTGGGACGAAGTTGCTGTTGACGATCGCGCTGTTGGCGACGCTCATCCCGGCGGCTGCGACGAGCAGGATCGCGATGTAGCCGGCGCCGAGCCCGAGCCGTCTCGATGCGGCGAGCTGCACCGGGTTGTCGCTCCGATTCGTCCGGCGAAATCTCCCGATCGTGTGGAAGATCCCGAGGACCAGGAAGATCAGCCCGATCGGGTTGCCGAAGACGAGCACGACCGCCGCGACGACGAGCAGCCCCGCGACGTTCATCCACTTCGGGATCGCGTCGGCGACCTTCGCACCGTCGAGAAAGCCGACGGGGACCAGGTTCACGAGATTGAGGAAGCAGCCGAAGAACGCGAGCGCGAGGAGCAGATAGCGCGCGTATCCCTCCGAAGCGGTCGATGCGAGCAGGAAGCATGCCAGCGCCGCCACCGTGCCGAGCGCAGGTCCGGCGAGCGCGATGATCCCCGACTTGCCCGCGTCAGCGGGCGCGCGACGCAGGTTGGTGAATGCGCCGAGTGGGCCGACGAAGATCGGGAGGCGCGCGGGCAGGCCCATCCAGCGAGCGACGAGGAAATGGCCGAGCTCGTGCACGAGGATGAGCGCGACGATGCCCACCGCGAAAGCCGGCCCGAAGAACAGCGTGTAGAACCAGATCGCGATGACCATGGTGATCAGCGTCGGTCCGAAAGTGCCGAACTTGACCAAAACGGATCCCCACTTCAGGAAGGCGAGGATCCCGGCGATGATGCCGCCGGCGGCTTCCTCGCGACGCCGGCGCTGCTGCCGCGGGGCGGTCGGGCTGTGCTGCTGCGGCGTCACCGGCCGGCTCGGTCCCTGTGGTGGGAGCCACGACGAACCGTCACCGGGTGCCGTCACCGATGCGTCAGGCAGCCACTGGTAGACGGGACGGTCGTCGCTGCCCGGTGTCGTGATCTGACTCATCGCTCGATGATCATGGCACGCGTCGCAGAACCGGCCGGTGAATCGTGGCGCTATGGTGTGATACCTGATGACGTCGGAAAGCCTTCGAGGCACGCGGCTCGGGATCGTCGGCACCGGTGTGATGGCCGAGGCGATGCTTGCGGGACTGCTCGAGCGCGATCTGATCGCCGCCGCTGACGTCGTCTGCACGCACCCGCGCGCCGCGCGCCGAGAGGCGCTCGCGACCATCCACCACGTCCGAACCGCTGCCGAGAACGTCGAGGCCGCCCGGGACACCGACGTCGTGCTGCTCGGCGTCAAGCCACAGATGCTCGGCGGAGTGATGGCCGAGTTGCGAGGGGCGCTGCGCCCCGACCAGCTGGTGATCAGCATCATCGCGGGGGCCACGACGACCGCGCTCAGCGAAGGGCTCGAACATCCCAACGTGGTGCGCTCGATGCCCAACACGCCGGCACAGATCGGGCGCGGGGTCACGGTCTGGTTCGCGACGAAGCAGGTCGACGATCTCGGCAAGCAGCGCACACGCGCGATGCTCACCGCGCTCGGTCGCGAGTTCGAGGTTCACGACGAGCGACAGGTGGCGATGGCCACCGCGGTGAGCGGGACAGGACCGACCTACATCTTTCTGTTCATCGAGGCGCTGACCGATGCGGCGGTGCACCTCGGATTCCCGCGCCACGTGGCCCGCGAGCTGGTGCTCGACACCATGCAGGGGAGCGCCGAGTTCGCGCTCCAGAGCGGCAAGCACGTCGCGGAGCTGCGCGACATGGTCACGTCTCCCGGTGGCACGTCGGCTGAGGCGCTCTACCAGCTCGAGCGCGGTGGGCTCAGGACCGTGGTGAGTGACGCCGTCTGGGCCGCATTCGAGCGGACTCTCCAGCTCGAGGCGACCCTCGAGAATCGGCCGGGCGCGCATGCGGTGGCGCCGCACACCCGAGGAGGCCGAGCCTCGCGGTCCTGACGCGCGTGAGGTCTGCACTTCGCGGTTTGCGGATCGCATACTCCCATGCACGATGCCCAAAACCCATCTGATCGGCATGCTGCTCGGGGTGGAGGAGGACTGGCCCGCCGCGTTCGAGGCGTTGCTCGGACGCGCCGATCTCTCGGTGCGCGAGGGTGGCGAGACCCATCGTTTCACGACCGAGCGGATGACCATCGAGCCGTTCGACCTGCGCATGCGTCCGCGTCAGTCCGTGGTCATCGACCGCCTGGGGTGGTGGTACCCGATGCCGCGAGAGTGGTTGAAGAAGGTGACCCTGATGGACCGCGTCCATCTGCTCAACAACCCCTTCACGTTCCAGGCCATGGAGAAGCACGCCGCCTACTGCGCGATGATCCGGCTCGGCCTGAAGGTCCCCGAGACGTGGATGCTGCCCAACAAGACACCGCCGGATAACCCGCGCTTCGCGGGCACTGCGCAACGGTATCTCCGGTACTTCGACCTCGAGGCCGTCGCAGGAGCGGTTGGCATGCCGTTGTACATGAAGCCCTTCGACGGCGGTGCATGGGTCGGCGTGTCCCGCATCGAGGATACCGCCACGCTGACTCGCGCCTACGACGAGTCGGAGCAGCGTCTCATGCACCTGCAGGCCGCGGTGGACGGTTACGACGCGTTCGCGCGGAGCCTCGGGATCGGCGCCGAAGTCATGGTCCTGAACTTCCATCCCGAGCGGCCGATGCACGAGCGCTACTCGGTCGACCACAACTTCCTCGACGCGCGCGCCGGGAACGAGGTGGTCAGCATCCTCCGCACGGTCAACGCATTCTTCCGCTGGGAGCTCAACAGTTGCGAGACGCTGATCCGGGGCGACGACGTCTACCCGATCGACTACGCGAACGCGACCCCCGACCTCGCGCTGACGAGCCTCCACTACTACTTCCCATGGGCAATCCGATCACTGCTGAAATGGGTGGTGTTCTGCTGCGTCACCGGGCGCCACCAGACGGTCGACCTCGACACCGAGGAGTACTTCGCGATCGCGGATCGCGCCGACCTCAGCTACGAGGAGAAGCTCGCCGGATACCGGAAGATTGCGGACCGCCAGCTGGACGTCGACCGCTATCGAGAGTTCTGCGATCGTCACCTCGCGCATATCGATGAGCTGTCGGTGGCATGGGTCGAGAGCCCGGACTTCGATCGGATCATCGTGGAGACCGTGCGCACGACATTTCCCAGCCACGAGCACGAGCAGTTCATCGCGCACTTCAGAGGTTTGCTGGCGGCGTGGGCTCATGATCAGCGCGCCACGGCGGCGTAGAGTGATGCCCTCATGACGCGAATCGACTTCGTTTCCAGCCCCCGTCCGACGATCGGCGTCGAGATGGAGCTCGAGCTCATCGATCGCGACTCTCGCGAGCTGGTGAAAGGCGCCCACGAGATCCTAACCGAGATGGGCGATCCACATGGTGAGGCGGGGCATCCCAAGGCCAAGAAGGAGCTGCTCCAGTCGACGGTCGAGATCATCACCGGCATCTGCGATACAGCAGCTGGTGCTGTCGCCGACCTTGCCGGGACGATGGCCGAGCTTCGGGCGCACACGGAGCCGCGCAACCTCGAGCTCATCTGCTCGGGCACGCACCCGTTCAGCGACCCAGCGCGGCAGGAGATCAGTCCCGATCCCCGCTATCTGCGCCTCGTCCACGACATGCAATGGCCCGCGAAGCAGATGCAGATCTTCGGGATCCACGTCCACGTCGGCGTCCGGAGCGGCGAGAAGGCGATCGCCATGGTCAACGCGCTCTCCGCGTACATCCCGCACTTCCTCGCACTCTCGGCCTCGAGCCCGTACTGGATGGGCCACGACACCGGCATGGCGTCCTGGCGGTCCAAGGTCTTCGAAAGCCTGCCCACCGCAGGCCCGCCGTGGCAGTTGAGCGGCTGGCCCCAGTTCGAGCAGCTCATGGACACCCTCATCTCGTCGCACACGATCAAGACGATTCGCGAGGTCTGGTGGGACATCCGTCCGCATCCGAGTTTCGGCACCGTCGAGATTCGTGTCTGCGACGGGATTCCGACGCTTCGAGAGGTGGGCGTCGTCGCCGCGCTCAGCCAGTGCCTCGTGCACCAGTTCGACACCATGATCGACCGCGGCTACACGCTTCCCACCCCGCGCGCGTGGCTCGTGCGCGAGAACAAGTGGCGCGCGGCACGCCATGGCCTCGATGCCTCGATCATCGTCGACGAAGAGGGGACGACCGTCCCGCTGCGACATGCGATTCGCGAGCTCGTGGAGGATCTGACGCCCGTGGCCGGCAGGCTCGGGTGCACTGCCGAGCTTCGAGGCGCCATCGACATCATGGAGCGGGGATCGAGCTACATCCGGCAGCGCGAGGTGGTCGAGGGCGGAGGGTCACTCCTCGACGTGGTCGACAGCCTCATCCAGGAGCTCCACAACGACATGCCGACGCCGCGATCCGCTGCGCTCGAGGCAGTCGGCGCTCGCGCGGTGGCAGCAGGGGACTGACTTCGAGCGAGGGCTTGACAGAGCTACTTGAAATCAAGTAACTTGGCTTCAAGTGAACTGTCCACTCGGGCATGCCCCCACGGAGGACCACCATGGCAACCAAGGTCTCGGTCGCGCACAAGGTTCGTGACTACGACTCCTGGCGTCCCGGTTTCAACGAACATGCGTCTGTTCGGGAGCAGCACGGCCTGACGAACGCGGAGGTGTACCGCGGCGCCGATGACCCAAACAGCATCCTGATCGTCATGGATGCCCCGTCACGCGAGGCGCTTCTGGGCTTCGTCGCTGATCCCTCGCTGAAGACGGCGATGGAGAATGGCGGCGTGGTCAGCGAGCCCACAGTGGTGATCGGTGAGATCCTCGCCGCGCAGCCGGCCTAGGAAGGCGCAGCCCAGCCCGGAACCGCTGCGCCAGGCGGCGCATTTCGAGGCGGAGTTCCCGGGTGCGAGCAGGTCGGCGAGCGAGGTCATGATGAACCTCGCTCGCACGGCCTCTATCAGTCTTGCCGAGCTGGATCGGCGCCGAAAGGCGATCGGCGACCTCTCGGCGAGTGGCTGGGAGGCGCTTGCAGTCATTGAAGGGGCAGGTGAGCCGCTGCCGCCCAAGGTCATCGGCGAGCGCCTGTTGCAGACGAGCGGCAGCATCACGTCGCTCCTCGACACCCTGGAACGCCGAGGGTTGGTGCGCCGCGAGCCCCATCCTGAGGATCGGCGGAAGCTGCTCGTCGACATCACCGATGAGGCGCGGGACCTGGTCGCGAAGATGCTCCCCCTGGTGCACGCGACGTCGATCGATGTGCTCGACGGCCTCAGCGAAGCCGACCGTGAACAGCTGACGCTCTCGCTCGCGAAAATCCGCGCGAACGCCCAGGCGATGGCTGCGCGCCCAGTCCCGCAGGTCACGCTGCGGCGTCACGCAGTACATTCTCCCGCGAGTCGCACCAAGGCTCGCGATCAGGCGAGCCCGTGACGGAGGTGCATCGGCGTGATCCGCATGGAGGGTGCCATGTACGTCGGGTCGGTCGTGATCGACTGCAACGACTTTCCGCGCATGCTCGCCTTCTGGCAGGAGGCGCTGCGATACACGCCGCGTGAACCGGCGGACGCGGGTTGGGTGGTGCTGCGCGATCCGCTCGGCAAACACGTCAACGTGTCGTTGCAGCAGGTGCCGGAACCGCGCAGCGGCAAGAACCGCCTGCACCTCGACCTGTACACCGACAGCCAGGCGGGAGAGGTCGAGCGGTTGATCGCGCTCGGCGCCACGAGGCACGCTCGGCCGGCGATGGAGGGCGAGGATTTCATCACCCTCGAGGATCCCGAGGGCAACATCTTCGACGTGATCGACAAACCCGCCGGTTGAGTCGCCGCGGCTCAGTACGTGTAGAGCTGCAACTCCGTCGCGAACCGATCGGCGATCTCGATGCACGAGTCGAGCTCCGGGTGGCGAACGATCACCATGCCGTCGGAGATCAGCGTCATCAGCCAGTCACGCCTCGGGGCGCCGATGGCGAGCAGGTCGATCGCGCAGATCCACTCCCCGTAGTCGCCGAGCAGGTTCGAGAGTCCCTCGATGCGCACGATCCGCCCCTGACCCTGTGCGCGCTTGAAGATTGACGCAGCGTTGTAGCGGCGTTCGATCGGCTCGGACAGGCGCCCATTGATGACCGCTTCCGCCCACTGTTGAAACAGGTCCACGTCGTTCGCGAAGTTCATGACGTCGACCGTTCGCGCGCCGGCCGGGCGGGCGCCGATCTCGCCGAACACCACCTCGCCGCTTTCGGTGCTGAACCATTCCATATGCGTGAACCCGTCGCGGAATCCGAGCGCGCGCAGCACCTCGCGGCCCATCGCACGTCCGCCTGCAAGGTCTTCCGCATCGATGTCGCGCATGACCATCGTGACGGGGCTGATCCATTCCAGCTGTCGCGCGATCAGCGGACGCGGTCGGTACCAGCAGATGTTGTCGAAGAGCACGTTGCCACCCGAGCAGATCGTGTCGTACGTGTACTCGGAACCGTCGATGAACTCCTCCACGCTGACTTCGGCGACGCCGGCGAGCTGAGGGAGCACCCGCTCGAGGTCGTCCGCGCCGTCGACGCGGTGGGTGTTCGCAGAGCCGGCTCCCGCGATCGGCTTGATGATGATCGGATATCCGATGCGTTCGATCGCCTCGCGAACGCCGGCCACGGTATGGGAGCGGTAGTGGTGTGGTGTGCGAATGCCCGCGGCATCGAGCACCTGCTTCATCGTCTCCTTGTCGCGAAAGGGGAGGGTCTGTTCGACAGTCATCCCGTCGATGCCGAGGCGCTCGCGGATGCGCGCGGCCAGGACCATCGTCGGCTCCCACAGCGACGCCACAACATCGATATGCAAACCCGCCGAACGTTCCGCGATCGTGTGAAGGATCGCGTCCTCGTGCGCGAAGGACGGTATCTGCCAGTACGCGGCGAGATGCTCGCGAGCCATCTCGGGGAGGTCTGTGACGGGCTGATCGCCGGCACCGATGACGTGAGCGCCGGCACGCGCCAGGCCGCGCGCGAAGAACGGCATCTCAGCGGGGTAGCCGGGCGAGATCATGAGGACGATCGGGGTCATGAGGCTTCTCCGAGCTCGACCCGCGCAACTTCGACGATGCGCTGCAGTCCCGCCTCGACCACCGCGGTATCGGGATGGCGCAACACGACATGCCCTTCACCCTCGTAGGTGCCGGTCGGGCGCTGGCCGGGTCGCGGGATCACGGCTTCGACGACAAGGTCACCCAGCTCGCGCTGGAGCGTGTCGATGCCGTGCACCGCGATGACCGTCCCGCTGCCCTGTCCGCGCAGGTACGCCGCGCCCACTGAGTAGTGCCGCTGCGGAGGTTCGAAGGTGCCGAAGATCTCGAGCCGCGCCCAGGCCGCGTACATGTCGATGTCGTGCGCGTACGACAGGAGTGAGGTGAACTGCGCGCCGGGCGGTCGCGCGGCCACCTCGCTGATCGCGATGTCGGCACCGGACCGGCGGAACCACTCCATGTGTGTGAGCCCGGTCTGCAGTCCGAGGGCCCGCAGGCCGCGGACGCCCTCGCTTCGGATCACGTCGTACTCGGGCACTTCGATGTCGCGAGGCAGCAGCACCGCCCACTGGATCCAGGGGTTCTCGAGCACCTCGAGCGGCGTCGGAAGATAGCGGGAGATCGAGTGCCAGACAAGCTTGCCATTGATGAGCACACTGTCGAAGCTGTGCTCCGCGCCGACGACCAACTGCTCGAGCAGCACCGGAATGTGAGCGCTCGGGGGATCGACGCGCAGCCATTCCGCAAGATGACCTTCGCTGTCGATGCGAAAGGTGGCGCGGGCGCCGGCACCGGCTGGGGGCTTGGCGACGAGTGGGTACCCGAGGTCGGACGCGGCGTCACGGGCCTCGTCGACGGAGTGGGTGAGACGGTGGCGCGCGCATGGGACACCGTGTGCCTCGAACACGGTCTTCATGCGCGCCTTGTCGCGGAAGTTATGGGCGACCTCGGCGCCCATGCCGGGAATGCCGAGCGCATCGCGGACCTCGCCGAGCGGGACCTGCAACTGCTCGAGCATGCCGATGATCCTGTCGGCACCGCCGAGATGGCGGGCCAGGATGCGGGTCGCGTCCGCGATCTGCTGCGCGTCAGTGCCGTCCTCGATCCGGTAGTGCCCGGAGAGCCTGGAACGGAGGTCGGCGCCGAGCCGGTCCTCGGGGTCCTGGCTGATCAACCCGAGGCGGACGTCGGGGAGCAGTGCCGCGGCTGCGACAAACCGCACGGTCGCGGGCAGCAGGAACGGAGCCACAAAGACCGCGGTGGGCATATCGTGGCGAGTGTAGGGAGGCAGGCCTCGGGCGGGTGGGTCGCGGCGGGTAGGATCGTCGCGTGAACATCATCTTCATTGAGCCGGCCTTCCCGGTGAACCAGCGCGAGTTCGTGCGCGGGCTGGCGTCCGTCGGCGCGAACGTCATCGGCATCGGCGAGCGACCCGTCGACTTCCTCGACCAGGAGCTTCGTGACTGGATGCTCCATTACCAGCAGATCGGCAACGTCACCGACGTCGACTCGCTCGTCGAGGCGGTTCGCTTCGCACAGAGCAAGGTCTGGATCGACGCGCTCGAGTCGACGATCGAGGCGCACACCATGGCGGCAGCACATGCGCGGGAGGCATGCGGGATTCCCGGGACGTCGGTGCGCACCGCATATCTCTGCCGCGACAAACCCTCGATGAAGGAGGTGCTGCGCGAGGCCGGCATTGCAACCGCGCAGTCGACGGGTGCGAGCAGTGCAGCCGAGGTTCGGGCGTTCGCCGCGCGGGTTGGCTACCCGATCATCCTCAAGCCGCGCGCCGCCGCCGGCGCCTCGGGCACGAGCCGCGTCGACTCCGATGCCGAGCTGGAACGTGCACTTGCCGAGCTCGGCGCTTCCGGTGCCGCCGACATCGCCGTGGAGGAGTTCGTCGAGGGTCACGAGGGCTTCTACGACACGATCAGCATCAACGGCCGCCCCTCGTACGACTTCATCTCGCACTACTACCCGAACGTGCTCGAGGCGATGCGGGAGCGTTGGATCAGCCCGCAGTTCATCAGCACCAACCAGGTCGACACCAACCCCGATTACGAACAGGTTCGCGACCTGGGGCTGCGCGCGATCGAGGCACTCGGCATCGGCACGTCGGCGACGCACATGGAGTGGTTCTTCGGCCCGAAGGGCCTGCGTTTCAGCGAGATCGGCTGCCGTCCACCCGGCGTGCGGGCGTGGGATCTCTACGCCGCCGGCAACGACGTCGACATCTATCGCGAGTGGGCCAACGCGATCGTCCACGGCGCGGTGGACCGGCCGCTCTCCCGGCGGCGGGCTGCGGGCATCGTCGCGCTCCGTCCCGATCGCGACGGGACGATCACCCACTACGACGGGCTCGAGGAGGTGCAACGCCAGTTCGGCGAATGGATCCTCGACACACACGTGCCCGGGAGCGGGACTCCGACGCAACCGGTCGAGGCCGGGTACATGGCCAACGCCTGGATCCGCATGGCACACCCCGACTTCGACACCGTCCACCACATGCTGAACGTCGTCGGCGAGACGGTCCACGTGCACGCCTCGTGAGGCGAGTGACCCTCCTCGGTCCCCTCGGTGACGGCGTCGATCTCGCCAGGGAGGTCGAGGCGCTCGGCGTCGACGGGCCGGTGGCGCTCATCACCGCGGGATGGGAGGAGGGTGAGCGCAACGACGCCGAGATCGACCGGCGTCTCGGCGGTGGTTCGCGCAATCTCGGTCTCTACGGCCGGCGACTCGATGTCCTCGGCGGCGACGAGGAGTACGCGGCTGCGGAACGACTGCTCCGCACCCAGCTCGACGAATTGCGGCAGGTCTACCTGACGCGGCTGCGCCATGCGCTCGACGGAGTCGAGGCAATTCGAAGACGTTTCGCCGAGGTGGGGCGGCCGCTCGACGCGGAGCTCGACGCGCCGATTGCGGCGGTGCGAGCGCTGGACGACGCTCACGTCGCCGCGATCAAGGAGGCGTACGACCGTTTCTACGTTGCCCACCCGCCGCATGATCGATCGCTCATCAACGAGCATCGCAGCGAGGTCGCCTCGATCGTCAGTGGCTGCGCAGCCATCGCGATCGCGGGCGGCCACGTCGGCGTCCTCAACGACTGCCTGCATCTCTGCAATCTCGCGGCCCTCATCGACGCCCAGCCGCTCATCGCGTGGTCGTCGGGATGCATGGCCATCTCCGAGCGGATCGTGGTCGTCGACGACGACGATCCCGCAGGCAGGCCCGATGAGATCTTTGACATCGGCATCGGCGTCGCGCGCGGGCTCGTGGCGCTTCCTGCGGCGGCCGCGCGTCTTCGGGCGCACGATCCCGATCGCCTCGCGCTCCTTGCACGCCGGTTCGCGCCGAGCGTCTGCGTCCTGCTCGATGTGGGAGACCGGCTCGAGCTCAACGCGGGACGGCCGGCCGAGCTCGACGCCGTCGGCGTGATCGCTCCGGACGGACGTCTGCTGAGAGGAGCGGAGGCCGCCTGATCGTGAGCCCCGCACGATCACAGCGCCCGGGGGCGCTCGCGCAGCTGCGCAGTTCCGGCACCTCGCCGGAGGCGGTGGATCAGCTGCTGCGCGACCACTCGATTCCGCTCGTCGAAGGGTCGACGTGCACGTTCCTCTGGCGCGGCGAGGCCGACTGGGTCGGAATCGAGCACCGGATCATGGGCGTGCCCATCCCGCTGCCGCTGCGCCGGATGAAGAACACCGATCTCTGGTTCGCGAGCGTCGAGCTCCCGCGCGGCGCACGCATCCAGTACCGCGTCCTGGTGCGGCGAGGCGATCAGGCGGAGAGCATGAACGACCCGCTCAACCCGCGCGTCGTGAGCGATGCAATCGGTTCGCAGTCGGTGCTCGAAGCCGACGGATACGTGACTCCGGACTGGGTCCACCCTGATCCGGCCGCGGTGCCCGGCGAGATGGTCGACCTGCGGATCGGCAGCAGAGCGCTCAGGCGCGAGGCACACGTGACCGTCTACGTGCCGGCGCGGATGCGACGCGACCGCCGGATGCCGCTGCTCGTGGTGCACGACGGCGGCGACTTCCTCAACTTCTCGTCGATGAGCACGGTCCTCGACAACCTCATGCACCGTCGCCTCATGGCGGATTGCGTCGTGGCCTTCACGCACCCCGCAGACCGGCTCCGCGAGTACGCGGCGAGCCTGGCACACAGCAGGTATCTGACCACCGAGCTGGTGCCGCAACTGGAGGGGACTCTGAAGCTGCGGGGCGATCCCGGCGGACGCGTGCTGATGGGCGCGAGCTTCGGAGGAGTGGCATCCGTCGCGGCGGCGGTGCGCGCACCCGGCTTCTATGGCGGACTCCTCCTCGAATCACCGTCACTGCGGTTCACCGGCGAGCCCGGGCCGCACGCATACGGGCCGGTCTTCGAGCCGGTGGTGCGCTTTGTCAACAAGGTGCGCGCACGACCCGGACGGATCGTGGAACGCATGTTCATGACCTACGGGGCGTTCGAGCCGCTCGCGGAGCCGGACCGTGCCATGGTCGACGTCCTGCGGCAGATGACGGGCGAGTTGCAGGTCGTCGAGGCGCTCGACGGCCACAACTGGATCAACTGGCGGGACCGCCTGCTCGACGGTCTCGGCTGGCTGTTTCCAGGCGACTCCCGCCTCATCTACCCATAGCGGAGCGCCACCCGGGACAGATGCGCGAGACTTCCCGCCCATGAAACGGCGAGAACGCTGGTACTCGGGACGGGTCGGTTCGGACGTCACCGTTGCGCGATGGGGTCATTTCGGCAAGCCCGTCATCGTGTTTCCGACTGCGGGCGGCGACGCTGAGGAGATCGAGCGGATGTGGCTCGTCGACGCGGTGGGGGAGTACCTCGAGGCTGGCCGCGTGAAGATCTACTCCTGCGACAGCGTGTCGGGCGCGGCGATGCTCCGAGGTGACGGAGACGCGCGATATCGCGCCGCGATGTTGCGCGGGTTTCTCGAGTTCGTGCGCCATGAGTTGATCCCGATGATCCGCGTGGATTGTGAGAGCCCGGAGGTCACGGTGATCACCGCCGGGGCGTCGATCGGCGCCTTCAACGCGGTGGCGCTGCTCTGTCACTACCCGGACGTGGTCACCCACGCGCTCGGGATGAGCGGTACCTACGACATCTCCCGATTCGTCGGCGAGGATGCGGGCGACGACCTGTACTTCGCGACACCGTCGTACTTCCTTCCGGGCCTCAACGGCGAGCACCTGACGCTGCTCCGCACGCGCATGGCAATCCTCGCGTCCGGAGAGGGTCGCTGGGAGAACACCGGCGAGTCGTGGAGCCTTGCGCACGTGCTCGGCAGCAAGGGCGTCCCGAATCGCGTCGACCTGTGGGGCGCCGAGTACGACCATGACTGGACGACGTGGCGGCAGATGCTCCCGAAGTACATCGACGAACTGGCGTGAGTCAGCGGCCACAGCGAGGAGTGTCGCGCAAGTCGAGACTAGACCGGGCAACCTTTCGGTGCGATGCGTGCGTGTGAGCGAGCCGTAGCCGCTTACGCGGGAGAGGGAATCGCCTCGTCACCCGGTGCGGTGCCGGAGGTCTCCGGGACGACATCCTCCGCGTACTCCTCGTCGGCATCCGGAGCGCTTCGCCCGAGGAGAAGGAGCGTCGTGATGAGCAGGAAGGCGGCCATGGAGAGGAACGGCACGGAGATGAATCCGAAGATGTTGAACGCCGCCTGGTTGCAAGGGATTGCAGCGCCGCACACGGTTGGCTCGTTGGCGATGTGCTCCAGTTGATAGTGGTAGATCGCCAGCATCGCGCCGACAATCGACATCGTCAGGAAATACCGTTTCGCGATCCTCACCTCACCGCGGAACGCGGCGATACCAAGCAGGAGCGTGAGCGGGTACATGCAGATCCGCTGAAACCAGCAGAACTCGCAAGGCGTCAGCTTCTCGATCTGCGAGAGATACAGGCTGCCGAGCATCGCCAGCATGGCGACGATCCAAGCAAACGGCAGCGTGAACGGCGTCACCGCGTCACGGAAGCGAGTCCAGTTCGCTCGAGCGGCAGCCGACGTCCGAGTGAGGAGGAATCCCATGAAGACGAGCAACACCAGCCCGTCGGCGATCAGGGCCAGGACCGCGTACGCGGTGGTGATGACGTGGTAGCCCATCTACGCTCGGCGCCGGCTCAGGCGGTCGGCGGCTTGATGGCCTTGAGGGTCGGTTCGATCGCCTGGATCGTCGATGACCCGCAGACGCTCGACGGCTGATCCTTCGTGGCGATGCACGTCGCGGCGGTCATGATGTTCGCGTTGCCGACGATCGCCTGGGTCACCGGGTCGGTCGGATCCTTGAGCTTGGTCGCGATCTGGCTCCACGTCAGGTTGGCCAGGAGTTTCGGTGAGTAGCTCGTGCTGTAGAGGTCATACAGCCCTGCGATGTCGACGAACGGGAAGCCCCGCGCTTCCTGCGTGTACGGCGGCGCATCGTACTTGACGAAGAGCGCCTCGATCGTCTTGGTCGGCGTCTCGAGGGTGTTCTGGTTGCGATCGAGGACCTCGTTGGCGCTGAAGTCGACGTACTGACTCGTGTACGTGGTCTTGTGGAACGTGAATGACGGCGTGTCCGCGTAGACGTCCGTGGCGGACGACTGGATTTGCGTCAGGCCCTTGAACGTGCCGAACTGCGAAAGCCAGTAGATGATCGACCAGCGCTCGGCGGCGCAAAACGGGCAGTACTCGGCGCCGACATACACGATCAGCGGCTTGCCGTCGGAGCCCGTGAGGACGGTGTCGCCGGGAAGCCGCGTCAACTGGCCGGACTGGTTGCCCGTTCCGACGGTCTGAATCACCGACGGGCTGGGGTTGAGGAGAACGCTCGCGACATTCGCCTGGATCGGCGTCCCGCCGGTCGCGTTCCCATTGCCGCCGACCTGATTGATCACGACGATGATGATCAGCACCACGGCGATGATCCCGACGCTCAGCGAGGTGATCACCGTCGGCGATTGCCACGGTGGGCGGTGCGAGAGCGAGACCGATCGTGCGGCAGCCTGGTTTCGACGCTGCTTCTTGGTGAGGGGCTTGGCGTTTGGCCGGGGTCCCGGTTGGGGTGTCTTGCCCGGCGGCTTGCGTTGGGTTGTGGCCACGGAATCAGGGTAACGGACGCAACCTTTCACGTGGCTGTCCGGACCATGAACGAGTCATCACGGCCGGAAGGGGAGGGCCATGAAGATACGGTGACGAAAGCCGAAGACTGCTACATCCGTGTCTATCCTCAGGGCAATGGTGGGTGTCGTCCTGGGCGTGGCATGAGATCTCGGATCGCTGCCACGGCCACACTGCTCGTGCTGCTTGCGGCCGTTCCGGGCGGACTCACGCGTGGCGTGGACGCCAAGGCCTCCACGGTGAAGGAGGGGATCGACGTGAGCTCCTTCCAGGGATCGTCGATCGCGTGGCACTCGGTGGCGGCCTCGGGGATCTCGTTCGCGTACATCCGGGCGGCTGACGGCAACGGCGTGGGCGACCAGGATTTCGCCCTCAACTGGCGTGGCGCTACTGGCGCGGGGGTCACCCCGGGTGCCTATCTGTTCTTCGAGCCGTCGCAGAGCCCGGTTGCGCAGGCCGACAAGCTGATCTCACAACTCCGCTCGGTCGGGTTCAACCACGGCGACCTCATGCCGGCGATCGACGTCGAGACGATGGGCGGCCAGTCTCGCGCCGTGGTTGTGGCGAATCTCCGGATCGTGGTGGACACGGTGAGCTCCGCGATCGGATCGCTCCCCGCCATCTACTGCTCACCGTCATGGTGGAACGGGAACATCGGCTCGTCGGCGTTCACGCTGGATCCGCTCTGGGTCGCCAACTGGTTCGTAAGCTCGCCGGGCGTGCCGGCGAACAACTGGGGTGGCACCGGCTGGCAGGTCTGGCAGTTCAGCGATGCCGGATCCGTGCCGGGCATCCCGGGACGGGTCGATCTGGACCAGGCGGGGACACGTTCCCTGCCCTTCTATGGCTGGCCCGATCCGGTGGCGCTGCCCGCCACCAATGTTGCGAGTGATCCACAGGCGGTCTCCGATCAGCCCGGCGACATCGACGTGCTCTGGCGCGGGACCAACGACCACGTCTGGACGCTCGGGTATCGCAATGGACAGTGGGGGAAAGCGGCGACCGACATCAGCGCTGCCGCCGGCAGTCCGGCGACCCTCACGACAAACCCGTCTGTCGTCTCCCCTGGTCCTGGGCGGATTGATGCGTTCTGGGAGGGAGCGGACGCCGGCGTCTGGCAGTCGACCTACACGGCTGCGTGGTTCGGCAGCGGGAGCTGGTCGGCGCCCGTCTCGCTCGGGCACGGTCCGCTCGGCTCGGAGCCGGAGGCCGTGTCTCCCGGCCCCGGACTCATCGACCTCTTCTGGAAGGGGTCGGGTGGCGCCATATGGGTTGATCGCTTCAACGGCATCTGGAGCGTTGCAACGCCGCTTGACACCGGTGCAATCACCGGGAACCCCGTCGCGGTGAGCGGATCTCCGGGTTCGGACACGGTGTTCTGGCGTTCCGCCACCGGTGACCTCTGGCAGGACACCGGCGCGTCATGGGGATGGACGGGCGCACAGCAGCTGACGACCACCCCGCTCGCCGCCGACCCGTCGGTGAGTGCTTCCGGCGGCGATATCGACGTCTTCTGGAACAGCGGCGGCGCGCTCTGGCACGGTGCGCTCAACGCCGGCGTCTGGAGCGGTGCCGCATCGCTCGGGACGGTCGGCGTCCAGGGCAACCCCGCCGCGGTCGCGCTCGCACCAGGCGCGGTGATCGTGGACGCGCGTGAGTCGGGCACAGGGACGCTGGCATCCTCGCTGTACACCGCGGCGAGCGGTCTCGTCGGTCCCGAAGGACTCGGTGCGGTCCCGGGGTCGGATCCATCCTCGGTGGGATTTGCGGCGAGCGGCGCCATCGACGTCCTCTGGCGGTCGACCACCAACGTGCTCTGGTACGCGCCGGCGTGTCCCGGATGCGCCGCACCGGCGGTTCCGGTCTTCAGCCCCACGAGCTAAGGGGCACCTGACCGAGGGACCAAGCCCGCACCCTGGCGACTTGGGCATGCTTCTGCCGTGGCCCAGCTCATCTACTCGGCGATCACGTCGCTCGACGGGTACGTCGCTGACGACGCCGGAAGCTTCGACTGGGCCGCGCCCGACCGCGAGGTGCATGCCTTCGTCAACGATCTGGAGCGCCCCGTGGGGACATACCTGTACGGGCGCGGGATGTATGAGGTCATGGCCGCCTGGGAGGACCCCAACATCGACGCTGGACAGCCGGCGTTCGTGCAGGACTTCGCGGAAATCTGGAGGTCAGCCGACAAGATCGTCTACTCGACGTCGCTCGACGCCGTCTCGACGGCGAGGACCTTTCTCGAGCACGCTTTCGTGCCGGACGCGATCCGGCAGCGCAAGGCTCGGGCGCGGCGCGACCTCAGCGTCGGTGGCCCGAACCTCGCGGGTCAGGCGCTCAAGGCCGGGCTGGTCGATGAGTGCCGCTTGTTCGTGACGCCGGTCATTGTCGGCGGCGGCAAGCCGGCGCTGCCGCACGGCTGTCAGCTGAAGCTCGAGCTCCTGGACGAGCACCGATTTCGCAATGGATTTGTTTATCTGCGCTACCGCGTCCAGCCCTGACCGGAATCGAGGCTGGA
Source organism: Candidatus Dormiibacterota bacterium (assembly GCA_049582105.1). Classification (GTDB taxonomy): domain Bacteria; phylum Chloroflexota; class Dormibacteria; order Aeolococcales; family Aeolococcaceae; genus Palsa-851. The sequence continues at coordinate 17,326 of JBAUTG010000034.1, forward strand.
GCCGAGGGGATTGCCTTGGAGGCCTCGCCTCAATGACCCCATAAAGCTCCTGATAATGCATATTCTCACGATCTAGCGGCGAGCAAGCCAGGTTCGTCCGATCCTCCACTCCCCTCATCGTCGAAGGCGCGGGAGCCGTCCGGTGAACGCGTCACCGCCTCGGCTCCCACGCCCGCTAAGGTCGAGCAATGGCTGACGTGCAGCAGGAGTTCGACTATCACGGTGCGCTGGTCGTCGTCGAGACCGACGCCGGCGAGATCGTTCTTCATCCATCCGCCGGGTGGCCCGCCTGAGGCTCCCGCCTCGCTGCCGAGCAATGCATGCGAGCCAGGGGAATCGCCCGAGGCCGGGGCTGTGCGCATGGTTCGCGAGATGCCCGATCCGCGTGGCGACTCAGCGAGCGCACCCTTGACGCGTATCTCGAACAGCGCGTCCAGGGTGACGGTGAGCGTCAACCCGCGTAACGCATCCCTGGAAACATTCCTCCAGTCCTTCGAAGCGGAATCGAATTCCCCGATAGGCTTGTCGGTGAATGGAGCTCAACGAGCGCGTCGTCAACGCCGGAGGACGCGCGGTCGCTTCGTTCCTGGCAACCGCGACCCAGGCGTGGCGAAGCGCGCTCGGGCGGAACCTGGCAGGCGTCTACGTCTATGGATCCCTCTCGACCGGGTCGTTCAACCCGCGGACGAGCGACATCGACGTGCTCGTGACGACGCGGGTTCCGACCGACTCCGCCGCGTCCGAGCGGCTTGCGGAGCTGTATCGCGCCATGCTGGGCTGGACCGACGAGCACCTGGCAGGAAGGCTGGAGGCGGTCTTCATCCCGGTCAAGGCCCTCGCCGCCACCCGGATCCCCGACCTGGCGGTCCTCGAGCTACACCCCGATGAAGGGTTCAAGATCCAGCGGCTTGGCCCCGACTTCGTGATCCAGAAGCATCTGCTCCGGACGCACGGGATCACGCTCGCCGGCCGGGACATCGCAAAGATCATTGCGCCCGCCACCAAGGGCGAGCTCCGTGAAGCCGCGATCGGGAATCTCCGGGTGTGGTGGCTCCCGCAGCTCGAGTTCCCAGGGCGGTTCCTGACGCGCCCGTATCAGTCGTACGCAGTGCTGACGATGTGCAGGACCCTGTGCCTCCTGGCCACCGGTGAGGTCGTGACCAAACCTGAGGCAGCGGCCTGGGCGCTGCAGGCCGCGTTTCTCGAACCGTGGCACGAGCTCATCGTGTCTGCGATGGCGTACCCGGGCGGCCGGCAGCCCGACCAGCGGGCGGCGACCATCGAGTTCGTTCGATTCACGCTCGAGGATGCGGGAATCGGTCACTGAGCTCGAAGCTCCTGATAATAAGGAGTGTGCCAGCCCGCCGCTCCACCAGCCGGCGTCCGACCGCTCCCCATGACCGCCGGCGACCGGCGTGGGCCGCGAACGTTCCCGGGCCGACCGATGCGCTCCCCGATCAGATCGAGCAGTTCCTTGACTGGCTGCGCGTCCAGCGCAACCGGCCGGCCACGACCGTGCGTGCCTATCGCCAGGACCTCGCCAAGTTCGTGGCCTTCCTGCGGACGCGCCCGCTGGCGGCCGACCTGCTTGCCGGGGTTGACCGGCCGATGCTCCGCCGGTACCAGATTGAGCTCGCCGAAGTCCTGCCGAACCCGCGGTCTCGCGCCCGGGCGCTCGTCGCGCTCCGGCGATTCCTCGGCTACGCCTATGACGAGGGCTGGATCACCGCTGAGCTGAGCCGTCAGGTGACGGTGCCCCGGTACGTGGTGGGCGATCCGCACCCGGTACCGACTGAGCACGTGCCGCGGCTCCTCGCGGCACTCCCGAAGGAGACGTTGCGCGACCGCCGCGATCGCGCGCTCATCCACCTTCTGCTCAGCACGGGTTGCCGGATCGCGGAGGCCTGCGGGCTCGATCGCGGCGACATACACCGCGAGGGATTTCGAGTTCTCGGCAAGGGTGGCAAATACCGGACTGTGTACTGCACCGACGACGCCTTCGCGGCGATCGAGGACTATCTGCGAATGCGCGGCCCCGATCCCTCCCCTGCCCTCTTCATCAGCGTCGCGCGAGCGGATCTGCCGCACGGTACGGCGTTGCCGCACAACCGGCTGACCACCGACGGCGCGCGCCGCGCGCTGACCGCACTGCGCCGGCGCATGGGCGTCGACCCGGAGATGTTCGATCTCTTCAGCGACCTTCGCAGTCCGCATGCCGCGCGGCACACCGCCGCGACGACGTTGCTGGAGGCCACCGACGGAGACGTTCGCCTCGTGCAGGAGGTGCTCGGACACGCCACCCTCGAGACACTCAAGGTGTACACGGAGATCACCGATCGCCGGAAGCGGGCCGCGTACCGCCGGCTCGGCGACTATCTGAACGAGGTGGCCGAGCGGGCGTGATCCGGAGCGCGTCGGTCAGACGTCAGCCTCAGCCACAGGCCACGGCTGCCACGTGTTGCCGAGGACCCGAACAGGTCCAGCCCCGTCCTCATGGCAGATCTCCAGTAACTCGGGGCCGATCGGCGGGTACATGAGGAGGGTGCCGAGCGACCCGATCGGCAGCCACTGAGCGTCGCGGAGCGCCTTGTCGACCCCGACGGCAAGTTCGCCGCTCCGAACCGTCGCGGTGAAGACCACATTGACGATGTGGCGGCCACCCGGGTTGGGATCGATCGCTTCGCAGAGCAGCACGAGGCGGCCGACGTCGACCGCGTAGCCCGTCTCCTCGAGGAGCTCGCGCGCCACGGCTTCGGTCATCGTCTCGCCCGTGTCGACGCCGCCACCGGGGACGAGCCAGTACGAGTGGCCGCCTTTCTCATGGCGGACCAGCAGCACCTCGCCATCTCGCCAGATGAGCGCGGCGGCGCGGATGCGGAGGGAGCGGCCTGCCACCGCCCGATTATCGGGTCCACTCCCCGCGAGGGCGCACTCCTCACCTGGTCCTTGACTCGAACATCCGTTCCCTGGTAGGGTCGTGCCATGGAACATCCGTTCGGTGCAGGAACATGATCCAGGACACGCTCGGCCCTCATCGCTACTCCCGCCACTCACAGCGCCGCAGCCTTCCGACACGGCTCGCCCTCATCGTCGCCACAGCGGCAGCCGGGCTCGTCGTCGTCGGCGGGGTTGCGTACGCAGGATCCTCGACGCCGACCGCACATGTCGTCGTTCGCCCCGGGCAGACGCTCTGGGCGATCGCCGAGGCGAACTATCCCGGGACGAGCGTCGAGCAGGCGGTCTCGGAGATCGAGTCCGCGAACCACCTCTCCGGCGCCAACATCAGGGCTGGCGAGACCCTCTCCCTACCGGCACCCTGACCGGCCGGGGGACCACCGGTTCCTCGGCGGTCCGTCCATCGCCGACGTCCTCGAGCCAGCGCGGCACCCCGGACGGGCGCGGGTGCGGAGCATCGACGCGAGGGTTCGACCCCCCTCCGCCACCACCGCCGCCATCGTCCTCGCGGCCGTCGGTGCCGCTGTTGAGCAGGTTCATGAAGACGACGAAGAACGCCATCAGCAGGGCGATTTTGCTGACGAGCGCGATGCTCGCTCCGGCGATCTGCTGATCGGTCAAGGGATCGAACCCGACGAGCCGCGGTCCGTTTCCATAGCCCGGATAGAGCACATGCCCGGCGAGCGCGACGAGGAGCCCTCCGAATGTCTGCGGAATGGTGGCGAGCATGATGTATCCGAGCTTGCCGAAACCGGAAAGCGTCCTGGCACGGTCTGAGCACGGCGTCACGATCGGCCACCAGAAGAGCAGCGCCACCAGCAGGAGGCTTGCCTCCATGACGTCGTACAGCCACCACTGCGCCAGCGCGGCGTCGTACGCGGGTGCGATGTGCCACGCGATGAAGCCGACGTTGACCGCAACGATCGCCACCAGAGGGTGGACGGCGAGCCGCAGGGGCGCAGGGATCGATCGCGGTGCAATCCCGACATCGCGAGGCAGTGAGAGCAGCAGGAGCGCCGGCACCGGGCCCATGAGGACGAGCACCTGCACGAGGTGGGCGGCGAGGAGATAGTGTTGCGCCACCGTCGCCAGGGGCGTGATCCAGACTCCGGCAAGGAGGAACAGAGCGCCGGCGAAGGCAACTCGTCGAGCTCGGCTCACGGGCTGCTCCCCTCGGCGAGCAGCCCAGATCCATCCTGCGATCACGATCGCCGCGACTCCCAGGAGCAGTGGATCGATGTTCAGCGAGGTTGCCGGCGGCCTGGGCATAACGCCCGGAACGCTAGCGCACCTCGCGCGCGGCTGTCGCGACGCGGTACAAATGGGAGACGCCATGCGGAATTCGCTGACCCGTCTCCGGACTCGCGCCTATCAGTTCTCGCTTCGGACCGGTAAGCCACCCGGCGACGTGCTCGGCGAATTCGCCGCTCGGCGCATGCCGGGGATCACAGTGGCTGAGCGCGGACCAAATTACCTGGTGCTCCGGCCGCAGCAGCGCCGGCGGTACGGCGGCGACGTCGCGGTCCTCCTGGGCCTTGCGATCGTGCTCGCAGTGCTGATCCTCACGGCCGTGACGCCGGTGCTCGTCGTCCTGCTGCCCCTTGCGCTGGTCCCCGCTGTACCCCTGCTGCTCGACCACCGCCCCGACCTCGCGATCTCCGCAGTCGCCGACGACCTCGGGGGCACCCGGGTGACCGTCCACGGACAGGCCAGCTCCGAGCTTGCGGCGGCACTCGACGCATACCTCGGGTCGCTGCCCCGGCTGACGCTCGAGAACATCGGGAGCGGCCCCCAGGACTGAGCGCAGCGCTCGGGTCGCGCCTGGCTACTTCAGGAGGCGAATGACAGCGACGACCACCCCTTCGAGGGTGACGTCGTGAACATAGATCGGCTCCATCGAGCTGTTCTCCGGCTGCAGACGCACGCGTCCGGACTCGCGGAAGAAGCGCTTGACGGTGACTTCGCTCTCCCCGGTGGTCTGGTTCTCGATGCGGGCGACGACGATGGTGCCGTTCGCAGGAGCATCGCGACGCGGACGCACGACGACGATGTCGCCATCGTGGATACCGGCCTCGATCATGCTCTCGCCGTGGACGGTGAGGGCGTAGGAATCGTCGCCGCCGGCGATCTCGGTCCCGACGTCGAGATGCTCCTCGACGTTCTCGACGGCGAGCACCGGCGTACCCGCTGCGACGCGGCCGACGAGGGGCAGGTGCACGATGTTGCTCGAAGCACGCGCCGGCTGCGAGTCCACCACCTCGACGGTGCGGGACTTCGCAGGATCTCGCGTGATGTACCCGCGCGTCTCGAGCGTGTTCAGATGGTTCTGCACCGTCGAGGACGAGCTGAGTCCGACGGCGCGGCCGATCTCTCGAACCGTGGGCGGATAGGCATGATCGCGGCTGTGCTCTCGTAGAAAGTCGAGGATTTGACGCTGCCGCGGGTTCAGGGAGTCAGGCATTGGTTTGAAACTTCCTCCAGCCAGCTTGGGCGACCCGGAATGTAGCACGGGCAGTGGAAAAATGCAAACGGATGTTCTGCCCCGCGCCGGAGCGGGCTGTCGCGGCGGGGCGGGATTGCCGACCCTTGTGGGGTCCTAGGCGCGGGCCGTCGCCATCATGCCGGCGACCCCTTCGACCAGCTGGTCGAAGGCGACGAGGTCCGGACGGAACCAGGTCAGCCGCGTGTCGCGCCGGAACCAGGTGCGCTGCGCACGCGCATAACGCAACGTCCGGCGCAACGCTGCCTGCTTCGCCCCTTCGATGTCGATGCGTCCCTCGACGAGATCGAGTGCTTCGGCATATCCGATACCGCACCGGGTGATTGCCTGACGTCCGCATCTCAGGCGGAGCATCCAGCTGACTTCGTCCTGGATGCCGCCGCTCTCGAACATGGTGGCCACACGGTGCTCGACCCACTGCGCGTGAATCGGTCGTGCGACATCGAGGCCGACCATCACCGCGTCGCGCGCCGCGACCTGACGGTGCGCGTTCAGGATCGACCCGCCCCTGGCGTCCAGGATCTCGAGCGCCCGGATGACCCGGCGCGGGTTGTGCTGGTCGATCGTTGCTGCGCCTGCGGGATCACGCTCGCGGAGCTCGGCCGCGAGCACCTCGAAGCCCTCCGGCGTCACTGCGAGCTCGGTGCGTGCGGCGCGGCGCGCCGGGTCCGGGGGCACGCCTGCCAGGTCGAATCCGTCGACGAGCGCCGTGACGTACAACCCGGTGCCTCCCACGACCACGGCCAGCGCGCTTTCGCGTTCGAGCCGCTCCAGGCACGGGCGTGCGGCGGCGAGCCAGTCAGCAACCGTGAAGACGTCTCCCGGATCGCAGAGGTCGAGGAGATTGCATCGAACGCCGTCGAGCTCCGCAGCGGTCGGCGCGCACGTCCCCACTCTCAGAGTGCTGCGCACCTGTCGCGAGTCGGCACTGACGAGTTCCGCAGGCGCGAGCCGCTGCGCTACGGCCACCGCCAGCGCCGTCTTGCCCGAGCAGGTCGGACCGACGATGACCAGCAGCGGCCGCGTCACCGCGCGGGCCGGCGGAAGGCGCGGCGCAGAACGGCGTCGCCGAGGATGAGCACCGACGGGCGTCCGTGCGGGCAGGTGGTCCCGCCGGGTGTGAGCAGCAGCTGGTCGAGGATCCGCTGCTGCGCGCCGAGGTCGAGCCGATCACCGAACCGCACCGCCGAGTGACACGCGACCAGGGCCGCGAGACGGTGACGCCGTTCATCCCCGCCGGCGTTCGGCTCGTCCAGGCGTTCAATGAGCTCACCGACCAGGCGCTCCGGGTCGGCGTTCGCTGCGGTGACGGGCACCGCGGTGCAGCGCACGGCCGCCGGGCCGAACGGCTCGATGACGAAGCCGCACCTCGAGAAGAAGTCCTGTTCGTCCGCAACGCGCGCAGCCCTCTCCGGGCCGCACTCGAGTACCACCGGCATCAGGAGCAGCTGCGAGTCCGATCGCCTCGTCTCGCCTTCGCGCCAGCGCGCCAGGAGCTCGGTGTACAGGATCTTTTCGTGCGCTGCGTGCGGATCGATCAGCACCACGGAGTCCCCGGATGTCGCAACCACAAACCCGGTCCCAGCCTGACCGAGCGCGGTCATGGCGGTCAACGTTGTTGCGATCTCGGGAGCGGCCCCGCGAGCGTCCGGAGCACCGGAGCTCAGCGGGCGCGCACCGCCGAATGCGCTGCGAACACCCTCGAATGGACTGCGGGCACCGGGCGCCGGCTGATGACGGCCGGCGACCTCGACCGCACCCTCGCCGTCGCGGAGCTCGAGCGAGGTGATGTCGAACCCCACGTGTTGCGCAAACGCGAATGGAGCGTCTCCGACCGTTCCCATCGCCGGCGCCGTGCGCAGCGCCGCCCAGCACGCGCGCTGCACTGCGGCGAACACGGCGCGCTCGTCGCTGAAACGCACCTCGCGTTTGGCCGGATGCACGTTGACATCGAGCGTCTCCGGGGCGACCTCGACACTGACCACGCCGTAGCCGTGACGTCCCGCCGGGATCAGACCCCGATAGGACTCGTCGATCGCGGCGAGGAGCGCGCGATTGTGCACCCGCCGGTGGTTGACGATGAGGACGAGCCCGGTGCGCGACGCGCGGTGCGCGTGCGGCGAGGAGATCGCCCCGCCCACCGCGATCACGCCCGGCGAGGCGATGTCGAGCAACTCACGCTCGGCTCTGGCTCCGATGACGCTCCGGATCGCGTCACGGAGCGACCCACCCATGGTGCGCACGACGACGCGCCCGTCATTCCTGCACGTGAAGGACACCTTCGGGTGCGTGACGGCGAGATCAGCGACCACCCGAAGCGCTGCGGATGCCTCGGTCGCCACCGACTTGAGGAATCGCAGCCTGGCGGGCGCACTCGCGAAGAGCTCGTTCACCTCCACTCGCGTGCCCGGCGCGCTCGCCGCAGCACCACGGTCGACCACCTCACCGGTGCGGACGTGCAGCATCACGGCGCCATCGGATCCGCGGGTTCGAGTCGTGAGGCGCAGCTCCGACACCGCGGCGATGCTTGCGAGCGCTTCACCGCGGAACCCGAGCGTTTCCACGCGCGTGATGTCGCCCGCCGTTGCGATCTTCGAGGTGGCGTGACGCTCGACCGCGAGGTCGAGGTCATCAGGCTCGATCCCCGTGCCGTCGTCAACCACTGCGATGCTCACGAGCCCGCCACCTTCGATGCTGACGTCGACTCTTGTTGCCCCCGCGTCCAGGGCATTCTCGACGAGCTCCTTGACCACAGAGGCCGGTCGCTCGATCACCTCCCCCGCCGCGATCGCGTCGGCGACGACCTGGGGCAGCCGGCGGATCGGGGCCGCCGTGATCACCTCGTCGCCTGGTCGTGCAGCTCGGCCAGCTTGTTCAACGCTGCGATCGGCGTCATCGCGTCGAGGTCGAGGGATGCCAGCTCGCTCATGACCGGATGCGGTCCCGGGGTTGCGATCGAGAGTGTCAGCTGGTCCGATGCGTGGTCGTTGCCGCTGCCGAGCGGCCGGTTGCGTTCCTGCTCCGCGAGAAGCTGACGCGCGCGAACGAGGACACCGCCGGGAACCCCCGCGAGCTTGGCCACGTGCACCCCGTAGGATCGGTCGGCCCCCCCGGGGACGATGCGGTGCAGGAAGGTGATGTCCGATCCGTCCTCGACCACCTCGACGCGTGCGTTGCGCACGCGCGGCAGCTGACCAGCAAGGACGGTCAACTCGTGGAAGTGCGTTGCGAAGAGCGTCCGGCAGTTCAGCTGCGGCGCATCGTGCAGGTATTCGACGACCGCCTGGGCGATGCTCACTCCGTCGTAGGTCGAGGTGCCCCGTCCGATCTCGTCGAGGATCACCAGGCTCCGATGTGTTGCCTGCCGGAGGATCGCAGCAGTTTCCGCCATCTCCACCATGAACGTCGACAGCCCACCGCTGAGATCGTCATGGGCGCCGATGCGCGTGAAGATGCGGTCGCAGACGCCGATCGTCGCCGCCTCGGCAGGCACGTACGAGCCGATCTGCGCCAGCAACACGATGCTCGCCGTCTGGCGAAGGTACGTGGACTTGCCTGCCATGTTGGGCCCGGTGAGCACGATGATCCGTGCCTGATCATCGAGATCCACGTCGTTCGGCACAAAGCGTCCGGGTCCCAGCATGTGCTCGACGAGAGGGTGGCGGCCTCCGACGATGCGCAGCGTCGAGGATTCGTCGATGACGGGACGCACCCAGTGCTGCTCCTCCGCGGCGGTGGCGAGCGCCTGTGCGACGTCGAGTGTCGCAACCGCTGCGCAGGCTTCGGCAAGTGCCCGTGCGTCGCCGGCCACCTGCGCGGCCGCTGCAGCGAGCAATTCCTGCTCACGCGCGATGGCACGCTCGCGCGCGTGCAGGACGATCGCCTCGTGCTCCTTGAGATCCGGCGTGACGTATCGCTCCGCGCCCGCGAGGGTCTGTTTGCGAGCGTAGTCGTCGGGCACGCGGTCGCGCTGCGTGTTCGGAACTTCGAGGTAGTACCCGAACACGCGGTTGTAGCCGACGCGCAGCGACCGGATCCCGGTGCGCTCACGCTCCGACACCTCGAGTTTCGCGAGATAGGTGCGTGCCGTGCTCCCCGCCGCGCGCAGTGAGTCGAGTTCGGCGTCCGCGCCGGGCCGGATGGCACCGCCGTCGGCCGCGTTCGCGGGAAGGTCATCGCAGAGGAGTTCGTCGAGCCGCTCGCGGAGGCCGGCAGGCGCAGCGCAGGACGCAGCAGCGCTCGCCATCTCATCACCGCCAGGCAGCGACGCGACGACGGCGCCAGTGCTGTCGAGCGCTGCGAGCGTGTCGCGCACGGCTCCGAGGTCACGTGGTGTCGCGATCCCCTGGACGCATCGCGCCAGCAGGCGCTCTAGGTCGCGGATGCCGCCGAGCGTTTCGCGCAGCCGCCGGCGCCCTGCGCCGTCGGCGAGCATCGCGCCGATCGAGTCGAGCCGTCGCGTGATCGCCGCGACGTCGACGAGCGGCTCGTTGAGACGGGCGCGCAGCAGGCGGACTCCCATCGGGGTCCGCGTCGCGTCGAGCAGGTGCAGCAGCGATGCACCGCTTCCACCGAGGCGAGTGAACAACTCGAGGTTGGTGCGGGTGTGCGCGTCGAGGCGCATCACGCCACCAGCGGTGCGCACCTGAAGGCGCAACAGGTCGGGGCTGATCACAATCCGAGCTCGCTCGCAGTACGCGAGCACCGCGCCGGCGGCGCGCATCGCCAAGGGGACGGCGTCTGCTCCCAGGCCGTCGAGCGAGACGGCGCCTGTGGCTCGTCTCAAGCGCTCCTGGGCGCGGGCGAGGTCGAACACCGCGGATGCGAGTGGGGTGACCTGTCTGCCGGCGAGCGATGGCGGCGCCAGTGTTCCGTCCCGCACCAGGAACTCGCTCGCATCGAGACGCGCGAGCTCGTCGGCGACGCCCGCGCTGTCCAGCTCGCCCTGCAGTTCGAGCAGCTCGAGGTGCTGCGTGTTGGGATCGAAGGCCGCGATGCCGACCCGCCCGTGCTCGGCACACAACCCCACGCACCGCGAGACGGCGGCGGGATCGAGCAACTCGGCCTCGACGACCATCCCGGGGCTCAGCACGCGCGTCACCTCGCGGCGCACGAGCCTGCCCGCGACCACCGCACCGACCTGGTCCCAGACCGCGACGCTGTGCCCGGTGTCGAGCAGCTTGCGGATGTGGTGAGTCACCGACTGATGCGGCACCCCGCACATGGGGAGGCGACCCGCGGCACCGAATCCTCGCCCGGTCAGCGCGAGGCCGAGGATGGGCGCAGCCACCTCCGCGTCGGGCCCGAACATCTCGAAGAAGTCACCGAGCCTGACCAGCACGATCGTGTCGGGGAACTCGGCCTTGACCGCCCGGTACTCGCGGAGGATCGGGGTATCGCCCGCGGAGTCGAGGTCGAGCGTTCGCCGTGGCGCCTCCGGTTGCGCCGTGGCGAGGTGCGGAGCCCGAACTTTCGAGCTTGTTCTCACGCCGCGGCGCCGAGCGGCTCCACCTGCAACTGCCACGCGGACGCCTCGACGACCCGCGCGGCGCGCAGCTCACCTGCCACCGCCGCCCCCGCGGGCAGCCATGCGACCTTGTTCTCACGGGTCCGGCCGTAGGGGCGGCCGTCCGCGGCGGTGCCCTCGACGAGGATCTCGACGGTGTGGCCGAGGTACTCCGCGTTGCGAGCCGCGGCGATCTCGCGTTGCAGTCCCAACAGGTGGTTGAGCCGGGCGCGCTTCTCCTCGCGCGGCACATCGTCCGGGCGCCGCGCCGCAGCCGTGCCGGGACGGACCGAGTACGCCGCGAGATGCACCGTGTCGAAACGGAGCTCGCGCATCAACGCCTCGGTACCCGCGAACTCGCGGTCGGTCTCGCCGCAGAAGCCGACGATGATGTCGGTGCTCAGGGCCAGCCGGGGACCGACGGTGCCCACGGCCGCGCGGATCTTCTCCCGGTACTCCTCCACCGAGTAGAGGCGGCGCATGCGCCGCAGCAGATCGTCATCACCGGCCTGCACCGGGAGGTGGAGCTGCTCGCAGACGTTCCGGAGATCGCGCATCGCCGCAAAGAGGTCGGGGATCGCGTTGCGCGGATGCGAGGTGAGGAACCGCAACCGCCAGAGCCCCGGGACGGCATCGACTGCGGCGAGCAGCTCCGGCAGTCGCGCGCGCCGCTGCTGGTCGTGATATGAGTTCACGTTCTGTCCGAGCAGCGTCACCTCGCGGACACCCTGCGCGACGAGGCGCTCGACGTGGGCGACCACCTCCGGCAGCGGCCGGCTCATTTCGCGTCCGCGAACGAACGGCACGATGCAGTAGGTGCACATCTCGTTGCAGCCACCCATGACTGAAACGTAGGCGCTGAGCCGATCCGACGCCGGCACCACCACCGGGCCGTCGAGGTTCGGGGCATGCAACGCCTGGAGCTTCGCAAGGAAGCCGTCGGGCTCGCGAACGTCGAAGACGTAGTCCAGCTCGGGCAGACGGCCGAGCAGCGCCTCGCCGTGCTCCACCGCCATGCATCCGGTCAGCGCGATCGCCCGGCCGGCCCGCGCCCGCTTCCAGGGGATCAGCTCGCGAAACTTCCCGAAGACCTTCTGCTCGGCGTTGGCGCGCACCGTGCAGGTGATCAGCACCGCGATGTCCGAGTCCTCGAGCGACGTCTCGGGAATGCACCCGATGTCAGCGATCTGCGCGGCCAGCTCCTCCCGGTCGGCGTCGTTCATCTGGCAGCCGATGTGCCAGAGATGCACCCGGGGCACCCGTCCGAGCACCGGCACCTGGGGCTCGCGGCGCGGCGCGCGCATGATCAGTGGCAGGGGCCGGAAACCGCGGGCGGAGTCGCTTAGCACCGGCACGGGCGTAGGCATTGCCGAAGCCTAGCAGTGTGTCCGTGAACTCATCCCCGCGCCGCGCGGGAGGCCGGTCAGCGGACTTCGACGACCAGGCGGATGCCGGTGCGCTCTTCCCCGTCGATGGAGATGTCGATGAACGACGGGATGCACACCAGGTCGAGCCCGCCAGGCGCGACATAGCCGCGCGAGATGGCGATCGCCTTGATCGCCTGGTTGATGGCTCCGGCGCCGATCGCCTGAACCTCGACCCTCTTTTGCGTTCGCACCACGCCGGCGATTGCACCGGCGACAGCGACTGGCTTGCTGGTTGCTGAGACTTTGAGGATTTCCAATGGGGGTATCACCCCGGCAGGGTCTTGTGAGGGCGGTGAGTAGGACGTGGACATTATCGGGCGCGATTGTCACCCTCCGCTCGGCGCAAGGCCGCGCGGCGCGATGCAATCGTTACTTCGCGTACTCCACGCTTCGGGTTTCGCGCAGCACGACGACCTTGACTCGACCGCTGTAGCTTCCCTCTCCGTGCAGGCGTTTCGCGATCTGGCGAGCCATGATCTGCGCCTCGTCGTCGCTGATCTCGTCCGGCTTGACGAGCACCCGCAACTCCTTGCCCGCCAGCACGGCGAAGCTTCGCTCCACACCGCGAAACTCGTTCGAGATCGCCTCGATGCGTTCGAGACGCTTGATCGTCGATGCGAGCGATTCCCTTCGCGCCCCGGGACGCGTGGCGCTGATCGCGTCCGCGGTCATGAGGATCGACGCCGCAGGTGAACGGGGCTCTTCGTCGTAGTGATGCGATCGGACCGCCTGCACCACGGCCGCGGGGCGTCCGAGCCTGGCGAGGATCTCGCCGCCGATGATCGCGTGCGGTCCGTCGACGTCATGCTCGACCGCTTTGCCGATGTCGTGGAAGAGCGCCGCCTCCTTCGCGACCTGCTCGTCGTACCCGATCTCGGCGGCGATCATGCCGGCGAGCGCAGCGGTGTCCTGGCTGTGAGAGAGGACGTTGTGCCCATACGAGTTGCGGTATTTGAGCGTTCCGAGCAGACGCGCCAGCTCGGGATGGACATTGGTCAGGCCGATGTCCTGACAGGCCTGCTCGCCCTCGTGCTTGATCTGCTGAGCCAGCTCGTTGCGCGCCTTGACGACCATCTCCTCGATGCGAGCCGGGTGGATGCGCCCATCACTGAAGAGCCGTTCGAGAGTGGCTCGGGCGACCTCGCGGCGCACCGGGTCGAAGGAGCTGAGCACGATCGCCTCCGGTGTGTCGTCGACGATGACGTCCACGCCCGTGGCGGCCTCGAGTGCACGGATGTTCCTGCCCTCACGTCCGATGATCCGCCCCTTCAACTCGTCGGACGGGAGGTGGACCACCGTGACCGACGCCTCACCGCTCTGCTCCGACGCCTGGCGCTGCATGGCCGCGATCAGGATCTCGCGGCTCTGCGCGGCAGCGTCCTCGCGGACCTGCACCTCCGCCTGGCGAATCCGCTCTGCGATCTCCGGGACCAGCTCGCCCTCGACGCTCCGCATCATCTCGGCGCGTGCCTCCTGCTCGGAGAGCGCCGCGACGCGCTGCAACTCGGTCGTGATCAGCCCCCGTTCGTCCTCGACGGTCTGGCGGAGTGCCTCGAGCTCGGCCTCGCGTCGCGTCAGCCGCTGCTCGTTGGACTCGAGCTCGCGGAGCCGGCGCTCGAGGCCTTCCTCGCGCTGATTGGTTCGCTGCTCCTGGCGCGCCACCTCGGCACGGCGTTCGCGAACCTCGGCCTCGGCCTCATCGCGCCGGCGCGCCGCCTCCTCTTTCGCAGCGAGGAGGACGGACTTGGTCTCCTGCTCGGTGATGCGCAGTTGATCACGACGGCGTTCAGCGTCGGCGTCGTGGGCAGTGCGTGCCTGGGCGACGCTTCTGCGCGCGTAGATGAGAGCGGCAGCCGCAAACGCGGCCGCAACAATCACCAGCCCTACCAGGGCGACGATCTCGATGCCGATGGGATGGAACCTCGGAAGTCGGGCGCGGGTGCGCCCTGCTTGGAATGCCTCGAGTGGGGAAAGGGACCGGGACGAGACCCACATCGTCTCGTTGCTCCGGTCGGGGCCGGCCCGCGACTGGCCGGTCGTTCACCACGAAAGACCTCTCACATTGTACGAGCCAGCAGGCTGCCTGGCATTGTTTCGATGATTCGTCCGCGGCAGGCTACGCTTGACGGGTGACGGATCGGGAGGTTCCTGGCGCGCTCGACCCACCCGATGAATTGGACTCGCGACACGCAGGCACGCGTGCCATCACCGCGCTTCTGATCGCGAGCGCCTTGCTCCGCATCGGCTCGGTCGGCGTGGGGGTTGCCGTCCAGTTCCGCCTGAGCGACCTTGCCCGCGGGAGGCCGAACGTCCTTGACATCGGCCTGGTGGGGGCTGCGCAGGCGGTCACGGAGATGGTGTTCGCCCCGATCCTCGCGCGGTACGCGGACCGGTTCGGACGCCGGATCTTCCTCGTGGCCGGGCCGGCGATCTGCGCCGTGGCGGTCCTCCTCGTCTTCCTGGGTGTGCGCCCGGCGCAGCTCGGCGGGGCGCGACTCCTCGAGGGGATCGGCGCCGCGGCCTTCGTTCCGGTTGCGCTCGGAACGGTTGCCGCCGCGACCACCGGGAACCGTCGCGGACGCGCCCGCGCCAGCGGCGCCTTCGAAGGCGCGACGCTGATCGGCTACGCAGGCGGTTTCGGGCTCGGGTCTGTCGCGTACTTCGGGTTGCACCGCGGCGCGTTCGTGCTGCTGGCGGGGCTCTACGTGCTTGCGGCGGTTGTGTGCCTGCTGTTCGTCCCGCGCGTCCCGCCGCTGCCGGTGCACTCGCTGCGCGTGGTGGTCCGTGCGGTGATCGGTCCCGGTCCGATGCGCACATTCCTGCCGGGTTGGATCATGTCCTTCGCGCTGATCGGAGCGTTCGTCGCCAACCTGCCCGCCCTGCTCCGCCACCGACCGGTCCCGGGCCAGTCGCTCATGCAGCACTTCGACGTCCGCGTGATCGGGCTGTTCCTGATCGGCTGGATCCTTGTCTTCCTGATCGGCATCGTGCTCTGGACGCCGGCGGTGCCGCGCCTCGGTCCGGCGGTCGTCATGCGCAGGGCCGTTCCCGGCGCCTGGTTGACCATGATCTCCCTGCTCGCGATCAACCACCTGGAGACCCCGGTGGTCTTCCTCGCTGTCCCGTTCCTGGTGGCAGGCGTCCTCTGGCTCGCCGGATTCGGGCCCGCCGCGGTGACCTATCTCGCCGACTGTTCAGAGAGTTTCGCGGCCGATCGATCAGAGCTGATGTCGTTCTACACGGTCGCGCTTGCCGGAGGCGGCGCGGCCGGCGCCATCATCGGGGGGGTGTTCGCCCGCTGGCTCAACGTCGACGGCCTGATCCTGCTCGGCGCGGTGCTCTCGGCGCTGACATTCCTCGCGCTGTCGTCGGTGGTGCGCTACGAGCGAACCCACAACCCGGTGGTCTGAGCCCGCGCGGCGGTTCGCTGACTACCAGGCCCAGGCTTCGGGGGCGGTGCCCGGTCCGGGGAAGATGGCGTCGAGCTCCTCGAGCCTGGCATCGCTCAGCGCCACATCGAGCGCATGGAGGTTTCCTTCGAACTGCTCAGGGGTGCGCGGGCCGACGATCGGCGCGGTCACGCCCGGACGCTGCAGGAGCCAGGCGAGCGCAACGGCCGACGGATGTTCGCCGAGCTTGGTGCACAGCGCCTCGTACTGCTCGACCTGGCCACGGTGGCGTTCGAGCAGCGCCTGGGTCTGCTCCGACGCCGATCGCCCGCCGGTGGCCTGCTTGGCGAGGATGCCGCCGAGCAGCCCGCGGAAGAGCGGGCTCCACGCGATGATCCCGACACCGTAGTTGATCGCCGCGGGGATCACCTCTTCCTCGACGTGACGCTCGGCGAGGTTGTAGAGGCACTGCTCGCTGACAAGCCCCATGAAGTGACGTGCCCGTGCCAGCTCCTGGGCCTGCGCGATGTTCCAGCCTGCGAAGTTCGATGAGCCGACGTAGAGGACCTTGCCCTGTTGCACAAGCACCTCCATCGCCTCCCAGATCTCGTCGAACGGTGTGCTCCGGTCGATGTGGTGCATCTGATACAGGTCGATGTAGTCGGTTTGCAGACGTCGCAAGGACCCTTCGCATGCGCGCCGGATGTTCCGCGCGGAAAGGAACGTGTCGTTGGGCCAGTCACTCATCGACCCGTAGAGCTTGGTGGCGATGACGACCTTGTCGCGCCTGCCCCCGCCCTGGGCGAACCATCTGCCGACGATCTGCTCGGTGAGCCCTTCACCCTTCTTCCAGCCGTAGACGTTGGCCGTGTCGAAGAAGTTGAGACCCGCGTCGAGCGCTGCGTCCATGATTGCGTGCGACGTCGGCTCGTCGGTCTCCGGACCGAAGTTCATGGTGCCGAGGCAGAGGCGGCTGACGGTCAGCCCGGAGCGTCCGAGGTGCGTGTATTCCATGACGACGAGTCTGGCAGCGGGGTCCTTGTCGCCGGAGTCCGTGCGACCCGTCAGTCGAGGCCGCGCATGACCCGGATGACGAGCGCTGACGAGAAGCCGCGTCGCTGCAGCGCGCCGGCGACCCGCATGCGGGCGCGCTGGTCGCGCGCGTCGGGCGATCCAGCACGATCCCAGAGTTGTCTGGCGACAGCGAGCGCGGCCGCCTCCTCGGTATCGTCCTGACCGTCGAGCGCCTCGGTGATCAGGTCACCGGCGACGCCTCGAGCTTTAAGGTCGGCGGCGACGCGAGCGCGGCCATGCCCCGAACGGCGATGGCGTGCGGCGACGGAGATCGCGAGCGCCGCGTCGTTCACGTAGCCCGCGGTCACGCAGCGCCGCACCGCTTCCGCCGCTGCTTCCCTCGTGTACCCGCGCCGCTCCAGCTTGCGCTGGAGCGAGGCAGAAGACTGGCTTGCGCCGCGAAGGATCCGCACCGCGGTGTCCTCCGCGGCGTTCGCACTGTCGGGGTCAGCGGGGACGGCGGTCGCGCGATCCATCGACACCGGCACCCGTCGCGGTCAGGAGACCGAGATGGGGGGCAACTCCGGGATGGAGCCGTTCAACTCGACGTTAACCTCGGCAACGACCACCGGGTCCGGCGTCAACGAGAGGCGGACCTTCGCGGCGACCTCCTCGAGAAGATCCGGATTGCCGCGCAGGAAGTCGCGCACATTCTCGCGACCCTGTCCGAGGCGCATGTCGCCATACGAGAACCAGGCGCCGGCCTTCTCGATGACATGGGCGTCGATTCCCATGTCGAGCACGCTCCCCGCGTAGGAGATACCCTCGTTGAAGAGGATGTCGAACTCCGCCGAGCGGAACGGCGGCGCCACCTTGTTCTTGACAACCTTGACCTTGACGCGGCTCCCGACGACATCGAGCCCCTGCTTGATGGAGTCGATCTTGCGAATGTCCATCCGCACCGAGGCGTAGAACTTGAGCGCCCGTCCGCCGGAGGTGACCTCGGGGTTTCCGAACATCACGCCGATCTTCTCGCGCAGCTGGTTGATGAAGATCACCGACGTGTTCGAGCGGCTGATCGCGGCCGTGAGCTTGCGCATTGCCTGCGACATCAACCGAGCCTGGAGTCCGACGTGGCTGTCCCCCATCTCGCCGTCGATCTCGGCCTTCGGCACGAGCGCCGCGACCGAGTCGATCACGACGACATCGACGGCGCCGCTGCGTACGAGCACCTCGACGATCTCGAGCGCCTGCTCACCGGTGTCCGGCTGGGAGATCAGCAGTTCCTCGGTGCGGACACCGATATGCGATGCGTAGAGCGGGTCGAGCGCGTGCTCGGCGTCGATGAACGCTGCGACACCGCCGCGCTTCTGGGCCTCGGCGATGATGTGCAGCGTCAGGGTGGTCTTGCCCGAGGACTCGGGGCCGTAGACCTCGATGATCCGGCCGCGCGGGACACCACCGACACCGAGGGCGATGTCCAGCGTGAGGGCGCCGGTTGGAATGACGTCGATGGGCTGAGCCTGCACCTCGCCGAGACGCATGATCGCTCCCTTCCCGTGCGCGCGCTCGATCTGGCCGAGCGCCGTCTGCAATGCTCGATCCCGCTCCGTCGTCACCGGCTCACTCCTCTCGTCATGCGGCGCCCGAGAACGCCTGCCGCTCACTTCAACGACGGGCTCGATGCTACGACTTGTTGTCAGTGTGCTTGTCAACGCTGTACTCCAAAGGGTGGTGGAAAGAGTTGGAGGTCTGGCTGCGAGGGCCGAGGGGGCGCCGCGACGGGCGGCGGTCCGGGCTCGTCCGGAGGGGCGAACATTTGTACTGTACCGCGTCGGGGCGGACCTGGCAAGCCCGAAGTTTCGATCTCCTCCACGCGCATGTGAGCGGCCTCTATGGCTCGATCCCGTCAGGCGCCGAGGGTCCGATCACTGTCGCGCAGAGGGCGAGCGCCGCGTGGACGGCGTTCGCCCGGTTCGCCTCACGACCCTGGTCCTCGTCGATGCGGATCACCCGCTCCGTATCCGCGAGCGCGACGGCGACGAACACCAGACCGGCCGGTTTGTGCTCGCTGGCGGCGGGGCCGGCAACCCCCGTGATGCCGACGCCGATCGTGGCTCCGAAGCGCTCGCGAACGCCGGCGGCCATCGCCGCGGCGACCTCCGGGCTGACTGCGCCATGCGTCGCCAGGAGGTGGCGACCGACGCCCAGGTGATCGGCTTTGACGTCGTCGGCGTACGCGATGACACCGCCGCGCACGAAGGCGGACGACCCGGCTGTCGCGGTGAGCGCTGCACCGAGCAACCCACCCGTGCACGACTCCGCTACTGCGATCGTCATCCCGCGCTCGAGGAGCCGCGCTCCGAGCGAAGCCGCATCGGGGAACGCCGTCGCCAGCACGGGCCCGACCGGATCCGAGCCCGACGCTCGCGTCTCGCCCACCCCGTCAGATGACAAAGCGGCGGTAGCGCCAGAGATAGTCGAGGCCGCTCAGGACCGTCGCCACCACTGCGAGGACGACGAACACGGTTGTGACGAGGTGCAGCGCCGGGTAGGGCTGCTCGAGGATCAGCAGCACGATCATCACGTTCTGGGTGACGGTTTTCGACTTGCCCCACGGGGTTGCGCCGACGACCACACCCTGGGCGGCGGCGACGAAGCGAAGCCCGGTGATCACGAACTCGCGAGCGAAGATCACGACCACGACCCAGAAGGGCACGACATCCTGGCTGACCATGATTGCGAGCACCGTGATCACCAGGATCTTGTCGGCGAGCGGATCGAGGAACTTGCCGAGTTCGGTCACGAGCTGGCGGCTTCGCGCGATGCGCCCGTCGAGCGTGTCGGTTGCGGCGGCCCCGGCATAGACGGCGACGCTCACCTGGTCGTGGTACGCCCATGACGCCGTGAGCGTGTAGCCGATGACCGGGACGAGCAGGAGCCGGAGGAGCGTCAGCTGGGTCGGCAGGGTCAGATGTCGCGTCACCGGTAGTTGGTGAACTGCAACGGCACTTCGAGGTCAAGGTCGCGGAGCTGCTGGATCACGGCCTGCAGCTCGTCCTTCGCCTTGCTCGACACGCGCAGCTGGTCTCCCTGGGTGCGCACCTGAGCCTTCGGGTGCTCGCTGCGGATGCGCTTGGTGAGATCGCGCGCCACATCCTCGCCGATGCCTTTGCGCAGCTTGATGACCTGCCGGACGTTGCCCTTCGCCGCCGGTTCGGGTTTCTGCGGGTCGAGGACCTTGAGGTCGATCCCTCTGCGGTGGGTCTTGGTCTGGATCACGTCGACGATCGACTTGAGCTGCGCCTCGGTCCCGCTCAACAGCGTGATCGTCTCCCCCTCGAGGGTGATCTCGACGGTGATGCCCTTGAAGTCGTAGCGCGTCGTGATCTCGCGCCGGGCCTGGTCGATCGCGTTGACCAGCTCCTGGCGGTCGTACTCACTGACGACGTCGAAGCTGTAGTCCTGCGGCATGACGCGATGAGGATAGCGGGCCGCCACGGGCGGCGTGCCGTCCGACCGTGCGCTACTCCTCGCCGAGGTCGGCCAGGAGCTCGTCGACCTGGAAGACGTCCATCAGCACCTCGCGCGACTTGCTGCCCTCGAAGGGTCCGACGATGCCGTGTTCGGAAAGCTGATCGATGAGGCGCGCGGCACGCGTGTAGCCGATGCTCATCTTGCGTTGGAGGAGCGACGCCGCAGCGCGGCCTTCCGCGGCAACGGTGTGCGCCGCCTTGGCGAACAGCGGGTCCCGCTTGGTCGCATCGCGCGCCCAGGAGACGGTTGCCTCGACCGTGAAGATCTCCTCCTGGTAGTCGGGCTTGCCCTGCAGCTTCCAGTGGCCGATGAGCGTGTCGAGCTCGCGATCGCTCACGAAGGCGCCCTGCAGACGGCGGGGCTTGCCCTCGTCGATCGGCAGATAGAGCATGTCGCCGCGCCCGAGGAGCTTCTCGGCGCCCATCTCGTCGAGGATGACGCGCGAGTCGACACCGCTCGACACGGCGAACGCGACGCGGCTCGGGATGTTCGCCTTGATGAGCCCGGTGATGATGTCGGCTGACGGGCGCTGGGTCGCGACGATGAGGTGGAGCCCGACCGCACGCGCGAGCTGCGCGATCCTGCAGATCAGGTCCTCGATCTCTCCGGCCGCGACCATCATGAGGTCCGCGAGCTCGTCGATGACGATGACGACGTAGGGCAGTGGGGCGACACCGAGGCCGGGCGCCTTCTCGTTGAAGGCGACGATGTTGCGTGCTCCGTGGGACGCGAAGAGCTTGTAGCGCTCCTCCATCTCCTTCACCGCCCAGCGCAGCGCCGCGACCGCCGACTCCGGTTCGACGACGACGGGCACGAGCAGATGCGGAAGGTCCCCGAAGTTGGACAGCTCGACCCGCTTCGGGTCGATCAGGATCATCTTGAGCTGCGCCGGCGTGGCCTGGAGCAGGAAACCGCCGAGCACCGCATTGATGCAGACGGACTTCCCGCTCCCCGTGGCGCCGGCGATGAGCAGATGGGGCATGCGCGTGAGGTCGCCGATCACCGGATGACCGCTGACATCCGCGCCGAGCGCAACGCTCAGCCGGTTGCGCTTGTCGGTGAACGCCGGCGACTCGACGGTCTCCTTGAGGCTCACCAGCTGTGCGGCCTTGTTCGGCACCTCGACACCGATTGCGGATTTCCCGGGGATGAACGGCTGGATCCGGATCGGCGCCGCGAGCGCGAGGGCGAGGTCGGTCTGGTAGCCGAGGATGCGGCGCACCGGCACACCGACTGCGGGTTGCAATTCGTACTGCGTGACGGTCGGCCCGCTGTTGGCGCCGACGATGCGCGTCTCGATGCCGAACGACTGCAACGTGCTGACGATCTTGTCACCCGTGGCACGAACTTCCGCGGCGAGACGTTCGCGCTTGCCGGTGATGGTGTCGAGCAGCTCGGCCGTGGGCAGCACCCAGACTTTCTCGGGCTCGTCGTTGATGAGGGACGCATGGCCGACTCCCACCTCCGGCACCGGACCGATCACCGGGATCGCGGCTTCGTCATGGGTTGCCGGCACGCCCTCGAACTCCCTGGTGAAACCGTGCTCGCCAAGGTCCTCCCCCGTCGCCTGCGGCACCTCGGGGTCGAGGAACTCGGTCACGGAGGGCGGCAGCGGCGTCTTGCGAACGTCGAACGGCAGCGTCAACGGCACGCCGGTGAGCTCTGTCGCGTGCTCCGGCGTCGGCGGCGGGAACGTGCGCGCGCGCTGATCACGCACCGCCGCGGACCGATCCCTGCGCAGTCCCTCGCCTTCAGCGGCGAACCATCTGCCGGTCGCGCGGATCGCCGCGCCGGTTCGCAGGTCCGTGGCGAGGATGACTCCCAGGAACGCGATGACGACGAGCGCGACGCCGGCGCCCGCCCCACCGAGCACGCGCTCGACGCCGTGGCCGACCCAGCGGCCCAGGTCACCCGCGTTGGCCGGACCGATCATCCCGATCAGGCCGAGCAGCGCGATCATCGCAACCGCACTGCCGAGCGCCGCGAGCGTCCCGGCGCGCCACTCCGGCGTGAGACAGAGGCGGGCGCCCGAGAGCACCAGCCCGGCGACGCCGATCCATGCACCGATGCCGAACGCGGTGACGAGGCCGTCGTGCACCGGCCCGGCGATCGCCCCGCCGCCAGGCAGCAGCAGGATCGCGGCGAGGATGATTCCCGCTCCGATCGCGCCGATCCCGGTGAGCTCGCGGCGCAGATCGCGGTGCAGGAGCGGTCCGCGAGACGGCGTCGCGGCGCGTGAGCGCGAGCGCGGAGCGGCACGGCGCGATCCCGCGGTGCGCTGGCGCTTGCGCGGCGGCCGGGTTGGGGCGGAGCGAGCCATCAGATGAACTCGATGTGGGACGCGTGGAAGACGGGCTACCGAGGCCCCGTGGACGGCTCGGATGCTACCAGCAAATCGGCCTCCACAAGAGCGACGGGGCCGGCGTCGATACGGTGGTCACGGGGTCGGATGGCGGCGAACATGCGTGCCCATACTACACGGATGTGTTCTCGTGATGACCGATCCCGGCACGTAAGGGGCCAGCCCGGTGGTGGCGGATTGGCATGATTCGCTCCGTGGACATCGGCATCGCCCTTTTCCCGGACGCCGAGGAGCTCGATTTCGCCGGTCCGTGGGAGGTCCTCGCATTCTGGGCGCGCAGCTGGCCTGATGACGATGTGTCGGTCTTCGCCGTCGCCGCCGACCTCACCCCGGTGCGTTGCGCGAAGGGACTTCGGGTCCTCCCCGACCGAACCTGGGACGCGACTCCGCGGCTCGATGTCCTGGTCTACCCGGGCGGTCGTGGCACTCGCGTCCAGCTCGAGCCCGACGATCCCATCCACACGCGGCTCCGAGGCCTCGCGGCGGGCGGAACATTGATGACGAGCGTCTGCACCGGGTCGCTCGTGTTCGCGGCGGCTGGCCTCCTGCGCGATCGCCCGGCGACCACGCATTGGGCCTCGCTGAGGAGGCTTGCCGAGCTCGATCCGACGATCGAGATCCGTGACCACGACCGGTTCGTCGACACCGGTGACGTCATCACCGCGGCGGGTGTGTCCGCAGGCATCGACATGGCGCTGCACCTCGTCGCGCGCCTGCATTCCCCGGGCCGTGCCATCGAGGTCCGCCGGGGCATCCAGTACGACCCCGAGCCTCCGGTCTGACCAGGGCGCGCACGCTCGGCGTGCAGTCCAGCCGGGTCGGATCAGCCGGCCATCGCCTGGAGGACGGAGGTCGCGAGCTGCACCGTCGCCGTCACGGAAGCGGACTTGTAATCCACGAAGAACCCGGCGGCATTGGCGTTGTACCAGTCACAGGCGTTGAACGTCGGGCTCCCGGTGTCGGCCGTGACCGTCGCGGTCGCGCAGTCCAGCGTGACGCCACTGAAGTTCGACGTGGTAAGCGGCCCGAGCGTTGGATCTGACGGTCCCTTGAACTGCGAGTTGAGGTCCATCCCGGTCCGCTCGGAATCGTTGTCCGCATTGTCCTGGGCGATCACGAACATGTACTCGAGCTGACCCCCCGCGTCCGTGTAGCCGGCGCCCTCGATATGGCCGCCCTGCAGCGACGGCAGCTGGATGCCGGCCGTCAGGTCATTGACGGTCTTCGTCACCGACGCCGCGGAGCTCTTCGCGTCACCCGCGATCGATGAGGGCACGTGGTACGACTGCGTCGTCACCCCGGAGATCAGCCGGCCGGCACCGGAGAAGAGCAGCACCTTCGCGGCAACAACCACGATCGCGATCGTGATGGCAACAAGGCCGGTCCTCCCGGCGAACCGGCGTGACCGCGCACGCAGCGCAGGTGGGGGTGGCGGCGCCGCTGTCTGCGTGCCCGGCGGCAATGCACTCGGCTGCACGCCTGACGGCAGGGCGAACCCGGGCGATGACGGGTCGGCGGGCGGAGCAGGAACACCCTGCTCGGGATTCACATCGCGGCGCAGGGTTGGTTGCGTGTCGTCGTGCATCGGCTGAGAGTAGGGAACCGGCCCCGGGAATCGCTCAGAGTTGCCGTTCTGTGACCCCGCTCGGTCGCGGGCTATCGCGTCAGACCTCGGTGACGAGGGGCAGGATCAGCGGCCGGCGCTTCGTCTTCTTGTAGAGGAAACGCGAGAGCCCTTCGTGGATCGCGCCCTGCCACGCGTTGTAGCCCGCGTCCGGGGTCAGCCGCGATACCAGTGAGAGCACGTGCTCGCGCGCCTCGTCGAAGAGCGCGTCGGCGTCGTCGGCGACGAACCCGCGCGATACGAGATCCGGTCCGGCGACGACGGCGCCGCTCGACCGCTCGACCGTGACCACGACGAGGATCACACCGTCCTGCGCGAGCTGCTGGCGATCCCGGAACACGACGTCGCCGGCTTCCTCGATGCTCAGACCGTCGACGTACACGTATCCGCAGCGAACCTTCTCCCCTGTCGGCCGGGCGCCGTGCTCATCGAACGTGATCACCGTCCCGTTGTCGATCGGGAAGACGCGCTCCGCGGGGATGCCGACCGACCGCGCGAGCGCGGCATGCAATGCGAGATGACGGTACTCACCATGCACGGGAATGAAGTACCGAGGACGTGTGAGCGTGAGCAGAAGCTTCAGCTCCTCGCGACTCGCGTGTCCTGATGCATGGACCTTGTGGCGCGACGAGTTGAAGACGCGCGCACCACGGCGGTAGAGGTTGTTGATGGTCCGATGGACCGATTCCTCGTTGCCGGGTATGGGATTTGCGCTGATGATCACCGTGTCGCGCTCATGCAGGCTCACCATCCGATGCTCGCCCGCCGCGATGCGCACGAGCGCGGACAGCGGCTCACCCTGTGCGCCGGTGCAGAGAATGGCGAGCTGCTTTTCCGGCACCGTCTCGTGTTCCTTGGGCGTCACGAACATCCCGGGCGGGACGTGCAGGTACCCGAGCTCTTCGGCGACCTTGATGTTCTTGAGCATCGACCGCCCGACGATGAAGCACCGCCTGCCGCTTGCCTGAGCGGCGCCGATCGCCTGCTGCAGGCGCGAGATATTCGATGCGAAGGTCGCCATCACGATGCGTCCCTCCGCTCCCTCGAAGATGGGTGTGAGCCCTTCGCCGACGGTTGACTCGCTCGGCGTCGTCCCCTCCTGCTCGGCGTTCGTGCTGTCACTGAGCAGGAGCAGGACGCCGTCGTCGCCGATCCGCGCGAGCCGCGCCAGGTCGGGCGGCTCGCCCTGCACCGGCGTGCTGTCGATCTTGAAATCGCCCGAGTGCACGACCACGCCGGCCGGCGTTCGCACGATGAGCGCGCACGCGTCGGGGATCGAATGCGTCGCGTGCACCCACTCAACCTCGAAACAGCCAAGCGTTCGCGTATCGCCGGCACGGACGGTGTGCAGCTCGGTGGTCTCGATGAGGCCGTGCTCGCGCAGCTTGTTGCGCAGGAATCCGAGCGTGAGCGCGGTGCCGTAGACGGGAACCGGGAGCCTCGGCAACACGTACGGCAGCGCGCCGATGTGATCCTCGTGCCCGTGCGTGAGCACGATGCCGCGGATGCTGTGGACGCGGTCGAGCAGCCACAGGATGTCGGGGATGACCAGGTCGACGCCGAGCATCTCCTGTTCCGGGAACATCAACCCCGTGTCGATGATCACGATGTCCTCGCCGGAGCACAGCGCGAGCATGTTCCGGCCGATCTCACCAAGCCCACCGAGGGGGACGAGCGTCAGTTGCCCCGTGTCAACCGCGTCGCTCAAAAGAGATCCATCTGATCGCCGCCCGGAGCGGCGGCGACGGTCCGCAGCCCGGAGGCGGATGCGCCTCCGGCTCGTCGTGCGCGTGTCGCCTCGGCATCGTTGAGGTAGCCGCGCACGCGCCGCATGTCGGCTTCGAGCGTCTCCTTGAGCGCGCCGTTGTAGAGCGCCGCCGCGGGGTGGTACAGCGGGACGTAGACACGGTCGTTGCGGTGCAGCCGCTCACCGTGGAGGCGCGAGATGCCGCCCGCATCGGGCAGCAGCCGCGTGAGCGCATGACGACCGAGCAGGAGTATCACGTCGGGTTGCAGCAGGTCGATCTGCTCATCGAGGAAGTGGCTGCATGCTGCAACCTCGAGCGGCTCGGGGTCGCGGTTGCGCGGTGGACGGCACTTCACGATGTTCGTGATGTAGATGTCGCGCCGATCGAGCCCGACGGACTCGAGGAGCGACGTGAGCAGACGTCCCGCCGCCCCGACGAACGGCTTGCCCTCGCGGTCCTCGTTCTCACCGGGAGCCTCCCCGACGGCCATGACACGCGCGGTCACCGGTCCGTACCCGGGCACGGCCTGGATGCGGGTGAGATGCAGCGGGCACGCGGTGCACGCGCGAACCCGCCCGTGGAGCTCGAGGACCTCTTCGGTCGTCGCCACCATTGGCGGATTCTAGTGCGAGGCGCGGTGGAGCGGTCGACGCGAATGCCTGTGACTCGCGTCAGCGTCCGCCCAGCACCAGCTCGGCAACCTGCACGGCGTTGGTCGCGGCTCCCTTGCGCAGATTGTCGGCGCTGAAGAACAGCGCGATCCCGTTCTCGGTCCCCGCGTCCCTGCGGATGCGACCCACGTGCACATCGTCGGTCCCCGCCACCGCGCGCGGGGTCGGATACCGCTGGGCTGCCGGGTCATCGACGACAACGATGCCCGGCGACGACGCGAGCACCCTGCGGATGCCGTCGAGGTCCATGGGCGCGTCCATCTCCACCCACACCGCGGCGCTGTGCCCGACTGAGACCGGGACCCGGACCGTGGTCACGCTCATCCGGAGTGACGGCGTCCCGAGGACACGTCGCGTCTCCGCGATCACCTTCCGCTCCTCCTCGGTGTCGTCGCCCTCCATCGTCCAGCCCCCGGGGACGACGTTGCCGTGCAGCACGTGCGGATAGACGTGCGCGGTGGGTTCCGTGCCCGCCGCCTCCTCACGCATCTGAGTCTCCAGCTCTTCGGCGAGCCCCCTCCCCGCCCCCGTTGCCGCCTGATAGGTCGAGACGGTGACGTGGCGCAGGCCGTATGCGTGCTGCAGCGGCGCAAGCACGATGGCCAGCGGGATGGCGACGCAGTTGGGGTTGGCGACGATACCGTGATGCCCAGCCAGGGTTGCGGCGTTGACCTCCGGCACGACGAGCGGCACATTCGGATCCATGCGAAATGCGCTCGACTTGTCGATCGCGACGCCACCCGCCGACGCAACGCGGGGCGCATGACGCCGCGACGTCGCCGCGCCGGCCGCGAAGAAGACCACATCCCTGCCTCGCAACGCGTCATCGCTCAGCGCATGAACCTCGATACTCCCGAGGTGTGTCGCCACATGCCGTCCTTCGCTGCGCGCGCTCGCGAACAGACGCAGATCACCGAGCGGGAATGCCCGCTCGGCGAGCACACGCAGCAGCGTGCCCCCGGCGGCTCCGGTCGCGCCGACGATCGCGACCGATGGGCGGCCGGCCTCCACGGGCGTCGCTGCTACGCGGGCCCGCCGGCGCCGTTGCCCGCGGCTTCCTGCTGCTGCCTGGAGAGGTCGCGAATCGCCTCGCGTCGAGAGAGGTTCACCCGGCCGCGGTCGTCGACCTCGATGACCTTGACCATGATCTCGTCGCCGACGTTCACGACGTCCTCGACCTTGTCGACGTGGTGCTCTGCGAGCTGACCGATCCGGACGAGCCCTTCCTTCTTGGGCATGATCTCGACGAAGGCGCCGAAGCCCATGAGGCGGGAGACCTTGCCCTTGTAGATACGGCCGATCTCGATGTCGTCGGTGAGGTCGTGGATCATCGCCATCGCCTGCTCGCGCGCCGCGGCGTTGGCCGATGCGATGAACACGCGGCCGTCATCCTCGACGTCGATCTGGCAGCCCGTCTCCTCGACGATCTTGCGGATCATCTTGCCGCCTGGGCCGATGATGTCGCGGATCTTGTCCGGGTTGATGTTGATCACCTCGATGCGAGGCGCCCACTGGCTCAACTCCGTACGCGGGGACGGCAGCGCCTCGCGCATCTTGCCGAGGATGTGCAGGCGGCCGACGCGTGCCTGCTCGAGCGCACGCTCCATGAGGTCCCAGCTGAGCCCCTTGATCTTGCAGTCCATCTGCATCGCGGTGATCCCGGTCTCGGAGCCCGCGACCTTGAAGTCCATGTCACCGAGCGCATCCTCCATCCCCTGGATGTCGCTGAGGATCGCCGCATGCTCCGCGCCTTCATCGGTGATGAGACCCATCGCGATGCCGGCGACCGGCGCCACCAGCGGGACGCCGGCATCCATGAGCGCCAGGCACGAGCCGCAGACCGACGCCATCGAGGTCGACCCGTTGCTCGAGAGGATCTCGGTCACGATGCGGACCACGTATGGGAACGCCTCTTCCGCCGGCATGACGTTGTGCACCGCACGTTCGGCGAGCGCGCCGTGACCGATCTCACGACGGCCGGGTGAGCGCAGCGGCCGCGCCTCCCCCACCGAGAAGGGCGGGAAGTTGTAGTGGTGCATGAACCGCTTGAAGTTCTCGAGACCCAGACCGTCGATTTTCTGCTGATCCTGGCCAGAACCGATGGTGACCACGGAGAGCGCCTGCGTCTGGCCGCGGGTGAAGAGCGCCGATCCGTGCGTCCTCGGCAGCACGCCGACCTCGCACCAGATGGGCCGGATCTCGTCGGTCCTGCGTCCGTCCGGGCGGATGCCTTCGTTGAGGATTGCGTTGCGGACGGCCTTTTTGACCTCGGACTCGTACGCCTTGCCGATGTCCGAGCGTCCGTCGGGGAATCGCGCCTCGAGCGCCGTCGTGGTCTCGGCCTGCAACTGATCGAGGGCGGCCTCGCGCGACGCCTTGTTGGGGTTGCGGGCGGCATCACCGACGCGCGAGGCGACGAACTCGTGCACGGCGTCGACGATCTCCTGGGAGACCTTGCTCGACGGATAGCTCATGGTGGGCTTGCCGATCGCATCATGCAGGCCGCGCTGGAACTCGACGAGCTTGCGGATCTCGTCGTGCGCGAGCCGGAGCGCCTCGAGCATCTTCTGCTCGGAGATCTGATGCGCGCCCGCCTCGACCATGACGATCGCGTCGTAGGTGCCGGCGACGATCAGGTCGAGCGCCGACTCGTTGATCTGCGTGAGCGTCGGGTTGAGCAACAGCTGACCGTCGAGCATGCCGACGCGCACGCACGCGACCGGGCCGCCGTGCGGGATGCCGCTGATCTGCAGCGCGCATGAGGCGCCGGTGACGGCGAGCGTTGCCGGGTCCTGCTCCTGGTCGGAGCTGAGCACCGTCGCCACGATCTGCACGTCGTTGCGAAAGTCCTTCGGGAAGAGCGGCCGCATCGGGCGGTCGATCATCCTGCTCGTGATCACCGCGGCCTCACTCGGCCTGCCCTCGCGACGAGGGAACGACCCGGGGACGCGTCCGACCGCGTAGAGCTTCTCCTCGTAGTCGCACGTGAGTGGGAAGAAGTCGATGCCCTCGCGCGGGGCCTTCGAGGCGACGGCGGTGACGAGCAGCACGGTGTCTCCGCAACGAAGCATCACCGCACCGTTCGCCTGCTCGGCGATGTATCCGGTCTCGACGGTCAGCGGACGGCCGCAGAAGTCCGTTTCAAATGTCTTCTTCAGGTTGTCGGGGATGGCCACGAGTGTCTCCTCAGAGTGACCCGCGCCGGGACTCTGCGTCGCCGCGCTCGCCATCGATGAGGTGTTGGAGACTGAGCATCAGAGGTCGGGGTTCGCGCTGCAGCTGCGGCACCGCTTCCTGATGCACGGACCCCAACGTCTCACCTGAGAGTGCGACGTCGCCGACAATGCCGGCTCCGGGTCGGTTGGTGGTGTGTGTTTGTTGTGTCTGATATGGGAATGCGACTGACACTACCGGCGCAGACCGAGGCGCCCGATCAGTGCGCGGTAGCGCTCGACGTCGGTGCCCGACAGATAGTCGAGCAGCCGGCGGCGCTGGCCGACGAGCTTGAGCAGCCCGCGACGCGACGCATGGTCTTTGGGATGGTCGCGGAGATGTTCGGTGAGCGAAGTGATTCGCTCACTCAGCACGGCAACCTGGACCTCGGTGGAGCCGGTGTCCGTTTCGTGGCGCCGATGCTCCGCGATGATCTCGGATTTGGATCTGACGATTGGCACGATTGTTCGCCGCAAGTCTAACAGGAGACTGACGATCAGCGCCCTCCAGCCGAGTTTACGGCGCAGAGTGCGATCGCCTCGGGCAGGCAGGTGAGCGTCGCCGGCGTGGTCCCGACCTGCTCGCCTTCGACGTCGAAGAGCATCGGTGCGCCGTCGCATGTGACCCGCACCACGCGCGCGTGGTGGACCTCCACCTCGGCTCGATCGAGGTGCCGTCCGCGGTACAGCGAGGGGATGCCCGTCAGCGCGCGCGTGCGGCCGGTCTCATTGATGATCACCACGTCGAACTGTCCGTCATCAAGGACAGCACCGGGCGCGACACGCATTCCGCCACCGAAATACAGGCCGTTTGCGATCACAACGCTGCGCACGGTGCGCTCGAGCCTTGTGCCGTCGATCTCGATGCAGGCGGTTCGCGCGACGTAGCCCAGCAGCGTCGACAGTGAGGCCTCGAGGAACATCGCGCTCCCCCACATGCCACCGCCTTTGAACCGGCTGCGGTTGACGCGTGCCACGACCTCGCCGCCCATCCCGCAGTCCGCGATGTTGACGAAGAAGCGGCGCAGCCCGTTCTCGAACTCGATGCGCCCCGCATCGATGTGTCGCACCGACCCCGACGCGATCAGCCGTGCCGCCGCCTCCGGATCGTGCGGGATGCCCACCGCGCGGCGGAAATCGCCACCGGTCCCGCTCGGCATCAGCCCCAGCACGGCGTCACCGCCGATCGGCGCACCCGCCTCGTCGAAGAAGCCGTTGATCACCTCGTTGAGGGTCCCATCGCCGCCGACCACCACGATCGTCCGCCGGCCGCTCGCCAGCGCCGCGCGGACCGCCTGGGTCGCATCGCCTGGCTCGGTGGTGCGGTGCACCTCGAAGTCGACACCCGCGATCCGCAACGCACGCAGGGTCGCCGGCCAGCGGCGAAGCGTCCGTCCCCCGGCACTCGCCGGGTTCATGACGACGAACGCGCCGGCGGTCACGCCGGGGGCTCGAGGCGCTGGGTGAGGTCTCGGGTGCGGTCGATGTCGTGGGCCATCGCAGTCATCAGCGCTCGGATGGTCGGGAATGCCCGCTCGGAACGCAACCGGCGCGCGAGCGCCAGCCGGACGCGGTGTCCGTAGAGGTCGCCGGCGAAGTCGAGCACGTGCGCCTCGATCGTGATGGAGCCTCCGCCGAACGTGGGCCGCGTCCCGATACCGGTCGCGGCCGGTCGCCAGCCATCACCGAAGTCGAGCCATCCCGCGTAGACGCCGGGCCCGGGGATGCATCGGCCGGCGTCGATGCTCAGATTCGCGGTGGGCACGCCGAGGCCGGTGCCCCGGCCCTCCCCCCGCTCGATGATGCCGTCAATCACGTACGGCCGTCCCAGCATCGCGATCGCGTCGGTGAGCCGGCTTGCCACGATCGCATCGCGGATGCGCCCCGACGAGACAGCCGTGCCACCTCGAGTGGCGGGAGCGACGCTCGTGACCATGAAGCCCCGGGTGCGCCCGAGGTCGCGAAGGACGTCCACGGTGCCCTCGCGCCCCCGGCCCAGCGCGAAGCCCGGTCCGACCATGAGCCGGCGCATGTCGAGACGTTCGACGAGCGCGGCCGCAAAACGGTCGGCGCTCCAGCTCTGCAACTCGCGCGTGAAGGCGAGGACGACGACGCGTTCGGCACCCGCGCGGCTGATCAGCTCGACTCGATAGTCGAGGCTCGCCAGCAACGGTGGGCAGCGGGCGGGGTCGACCACGCACCGCGGATGCGGGTCGAAGGTGACCGCGACCGAGGTCATCGCATGCCGGCCGGCCGCAGCGCGGACCCGGCGGAGCAGCCGTTGATGACCGACGTGCACCCCGTCAAAGCTGCCGATCGTCACCACCGACCCGCTGCCGTGCTCCTCCCGTGCCGGGAGCTCATGGAAGAGTTCCATCGCGTCGTCAGGCGGTGAGCACCTTGGTCGGCCGGAGCAGTCCACCGTTCAGCTCACCGATGCCCACCAGCTCCCCCGTCGGGTCGTGGATCCGGCACTCGCCGGTGACGTCGGGCAGCACGGTGCGCGGCAACCAGACCGACTGACCGCGGCGAACCTGCTGCACCTGCGCCGGTCCCAGGTTGACCTGGGGCAGGTGGGCCAACGCCACCTCGGGGGGCAGCAGCGCGCCCCACGGGTCCTCGGAGGCCGCGAGCCGGTCGAGCGTGATCGATGAGCTCAGGGTGAGCGACCCATAGCTGGTCCGCGAGAGCCAGCCCAGCAGCCCACCCGTGCCGAGAGCATCGCCGAGATCCGACGCGAGCACGCGCATGTAGGCGCCCTTACCGCTCACCACCACGATCTCGGCTTCCGCGATCGCTCCCGGCCGGAAGTCGACCAGCTCGGCTGAGTGGATCGTCACGCGCCGCGGCTCCCGAGCGACCTCCTGCCCGGCGCGTGCCAGCTCGTAGAGATGGCGGCCCTCATGCCGGACCGCCGAATGCATCGGGGGGATCTGATCGATGTCACCGGTGAATCGCACGAGCTCGGCCCGGATCTGGTCCGCCTCGATCCGGCTCGCATCGCCGCCCGGCGCGATGACGCCCTCTGTGTCGCCCGTGTCGCTGCGCTCGCCGAGCCGGACGATGCAGTGATACGTCTTCGGTTGGGCGTGGAAGTAGTCGACAAAGCGCGTGGTGCGCCCGACGCAGATCGGCAGGAGGCCGGTCGCAGTCGGGTCGAGCGTCCCCGCGTGGCCGACCCGCCGCTCGCCGAGGATCCTGCGGACCTGGCGGATGGCGTCGAAGGACGTGATCCCTGCCGGTTTGTCGAGCGGCAGGACCCCTCCCCGGCGCGCGACCGCGGACCCGGGCCGGGGGCCGGCACCGGGAGCGGCGACGTCGGTCACCGCGCGGATTCGATCAGCCGGCGCGCGACCTCGAGCACCATGCGGCGCGCATCCGGGAGGGTCTCGCCGACGAACTCGGCGCCGGCCGCACGCCGGTGTCCGCCACCTCCGAACGGGGTGCAGACGTCGGTCGCGTCGAACGGGTCACGCGTACGCACGCTGATCTTGATGGTGTCCCGAGCGGTCTCCTTGAAGAGGACGGCGATCTCCATGGTCGCGATGCTCTGCAGCGCGTCGATGATTCCCTCGGCCTCCATCATGTCCGCACCCGTCTGGTCGAGCATCAACTCGGTAACCTCCGACCAGAGCAGGCAGCCGTCGAGCTCGGAGTGCATCCCCGCGATGCTCAGGCCCTCGAGGCGGACCTGCGAGAGGGAGCGTGACTTGTAGCTCTTCAACGCCACCCATCCCGGGTCGGCGCCGGCAGCGACGAGCGAGGCGCCGAGGCGGAGCGCCGCCTCGTTCGTGTTCTCGTGCCGGAACCCGCCGGTATCGGTGAGCAGCGCCGCATAGAGATTTGTCGCGACAGCAGCGGTGATCGGAGCATTGAGCAGCTTCAGCAGCGTGTCGACGACCTGGCCTGTGGCGCTCGCCGACGCGTCAACCAGGTTGATCGAGCCGAACGCCGTGTTGCCGAAGTGATGGTCGATGTTGACGACCGTGGCCGCTCGCTCGACCTCGTGGCGCCGCTCGCCGAAGCGGGTGAGCGTGGCGCAGTCGAAGGTGAACACGGTGTCGCCGAGGGGCGTGCCCCCCGTCTCGACGGTCGCGAAACCGGGCAGATAGTCGAGGAGTCGCGGAAGCGGTTCGGGGACGACGACGCGGACCTTCCGGCCCATGGCCCGCAGCGCCAGGGCAAAGCCGAGGGCCGAGCCGAGGCTGTCGGCGTCCGCGTCCTTGTGCGCGAGGCAGGTGATCTGATCGGCGCCGGCGACGATCGATCGGATCGGATCGATGACGTCCTCCAGGCTCGGCCAGATGGCGGGTGCGGCGACGCTCACTCGGGGACCTCCACGGCAGCCTCGACGGGACGTTCCTCCTCGAGGTCTCTCAGGAGCGTGCTCACCCTCACGCTGTAGGCGATCGATTCGTCGAGCTCGAAATGGAGCCGGGGGATGCTCCGCAGGTTCTCGAGCCTTCTGCCCAGCTGGGCTCGCAGGAATCCCTCGGCATGGCTGAGGGCGGCGACGACATTCTGGCGGTCTGGGTCGTCACCGAGCGCGCTCACGGCGAGCCACGCCTCCCGCAGATCGGGGCTGACGCGGACGCGCGAGATCGAGGCGAGCCGGACTCGCGGGTCCTTGAGCTCGGTGAGCATCATCGCGGAGATCTCCTCGCGGAGCTGCTCGCCCACCCGCTCGCGGCGCGGGCTGCGAGCGCCGGGGCGAAGGGTCATGCGTTCTGCTGTTCCATCGTGAACGCCTCGAGGATGTCGCCTTCGTGGAAGTCGCTGAAGTCTGCAAGCGTGATGCCGCAGTCGTACCCGTGGGTTACCTCGCGGACATCGTCCTTGAACCGCTTGAGCGCGTCGATCCGGCTCTGGGCGATCTCCTTGCTGTCGCGGAGCACACGGCAGGTTGCGTTGCGCGTGATCCGGCCGTCGAGGACGTGGGACCCGGCGATCGCCGGCTTGCCGTCGACCTGGTAGACGCGGCGGACCTCGGCACGCCCCTGCGTGACCTCGATCATCGTCGGCTGGTAGAGGCCCTTGACGGCCTTCTCGATGTCATCGGTCACCTGGTAGACGACGTCGTAGAAGCGGACGTCCACGCCCTGCTCCTCGGCCGCAGCCTTGGCATGCTCGTCCGGGCGGACGTTGAAACCGATGACGATCGCGTCGGTGACCGCAGCGAGGTTGACGTCGGACTCGCTCACCGCCCCGACCCCTTCGCCGACGACCTTGATCTTGACCGTGGGGTCCTCGATCTGCGTGATCTGGCTGCGCAGGGCTTCGAGTGAGCCGTTGGCCTCGGCCTTGAGCACGAGGTTGAGGCTCTTCATCTCGCCTTCCGAGATGTTCTGGGCCAGGTCCGCCAGCGTGATGCGACGGACCGGCTGCGCCAGCCGCTGCTTCTCGGCGAACCCGCGCTGTTCTGCCTTGGAGCGCGCACCGCGCTCGGTCTCGACGACCTCGAAGATCTCGCCGGCCATCAACACGTCGGAGAGCCCGGTGACCACCACGGGCGTGCTCGGCCCGGCTTCCTTGATGCGCTTGCCGGTGTCGTCGATCAGCGCGCGCACCTTGCCGAATGCGGAGCCGGCGACGAGGTTGTCGCCGACACGAAGTGTGCCGTTCTGGACCACCAGCGTGGCAATGGCCCCGCGACCGCGCTCCAGGTGCGAGTCGATGACCGTCCCCACGGCACGGCCGCTCGGATCTGCCTTCGGCTCAACCAGGATGTCAGAGACGGTCAGCACGCTTTCGAGCAGATCGTCGATGCCTTGCCCGGTCTTGGCACTGGTCCTCACGACCGGCACATCGCCGCCGTAGGGCTGCTCGGCAACGACGCCGCGCTCGGCGAGTTGCTGGAGCGCGCGATCGGGGTTCACGCCGTCCTTGTCGATCTTGTTCATCGCCACGACGATGGGCACACCCGCGGCGTGGATGTGCTGGATGGCCTCCTCGGTCTGCGGCATGACCCCGTCATCGGCGGCCACCACCAGGATCGCGACGTCGGTCACGTCCGCTCCGCGGGCGCGCATCGCGGTGAACGCCGCATGGCCCGGGGTGTCGATGAAGGTGATCAGACGGCCGTTGCGCTCGACCTGGTAGGCGCTGATGACCTGGGTGATGCCGCCCGCCTCGCCGGCGGCGACCTTGGTCTTGCGCACCGCATCCAGGAGCGATGTCTTGCCGTGGTCGACATGACCGAGCACCGCCACGATCGGCGGCCGCTGGACCAGCGTCCCCGGGGCGGCGTTGGAGAGATCGATCAAGGGGTGCTTGCGCCGGCCCGTGGGCTCGCTCTTCGCCGCCTCCGCGACGGCGTCCTCCGACTCCGCCTCGAAGCCGAAATGATCGGCGGCGAGCGCCGCGGTGTCGAAGTCAACCGACTGGTTGAGCGCGGCCATGACGCCGTTGCTCATCAGGTACTTGATGAGCTGGGCGCCCGAGACGCCGAGGCGTTCGGCGAGTTCGGCGACCGTGAGCCCTGCCGGGAGGGTGACCTTCTTTACCGTGGCTATGTCGATACCTCCATGCCGAGCTCCCGCAGCGCTGTGGCGAGGCCGGGCTCGTCGATTACATCATCCCCGACCCGAAGCGAGCGCGCGAGGGATCGGTGCCGCCGTGACTGGCGTAGACAGGTGATACCCGTTTCGCGGCAGAGATACGCGCCGCGGCCGGGGCAGCGTCCGGTCGGGTCAAGGGTAACCCGCCCGGTCGAGGCTGCGACAGCGAGCCGGATCAACTCAGTTCTCGGCCTGACCCGGCGGCATCCGGTGCAGGTGCGCAGCGGAACACGTTCGGCATCGGTGCTCACTGCTCTGGAGGCTCGTCGCCCTGGGGCTGATCGCTGCGGATATCGATGCGCCAGCCGGTGAGCTTGGCAGCGAGGCGCGCGTTCTCGCCACCCCGCCCGATCGCCAGCGAGAGCTGGTCCGCCGCCACGGCGATGTGAGCGGTCCGCGTCTCGGGATCGAGCTCGACGCCCTGGGCCACCGCGGGGATGAGCGAGTTCATGACGAAGGTCGCGGGGTCGGCCGACCAGGCGACGATCTGCACCTGCTCCTCGCCGAGCTCGGACGTGACCGCCCGTTGCCGCACCCCGTTGCGCCCGATGCACGCCCCCTGGGGATCG
>JBAUTG010000035.1:0-19655 GCA_049582105.1 Candidatus Dormiibacterota bacterium
CGGACTCGCCGGTGATCGCCGACTCGTCGACGCTCGCGATGCCCTCGATAATCGTGCCATCACTCGGGATGACGTCGCCCGCCTCGCAGACGACGATGTCGCCCTTGCGCAGATCCGGAGCTGGAACAGGGACCTCCTTGCCGCCGAGACCGCCCTGCATCTTGCGAGCGATCGTCTCGGTGCGCGTGCGGCGAAGCGCCTGGGCCTGCGCCTTACCGCGACCTTCTGCGATCGCCTCGGCGAAATTCGCGAAGAGCACGGTGAACCAGAGCCAGAGTGCGATCTGTCCGACGAAGCTGGTGTCGGCGGCATTCCCCACGATGTCGGCGATGAACACGTAGGTGGTCATCACGGCGCCGATCTCGACGACGAACATCACCGGGTTTCGAACCATGACGCGCGGGTCGAGCTTCACGAAGCTCTGACCGATTGCCGGGAAGAGCAACTCCGGGTCGGTGACGCTGCTGCGCCGGCGGCGACGGGGATGGTGAGCGGCTGCGAGGGCCATGTCAATGCACCGCGATGAGTTTGAAATGCTCGAGGATCGGCCCGAGCGAGACTGCGGGGAAGAAGGTCAGCGCGGCGACGACGAGCACGGTGCCGACGAGGAGCGCCACGAAGAGCGGTCCATCAGTCGGGAACGTCCCCGCGCTGGCCGGGACGATCTTCTTCTTGACGAGGTTGCCGGCCATCGCCATCACCGGGATGATGAAGAGGAAGCGGCCCATCCACATAGCGCCGGACAGCATCAGGTTGTAGTAGATGGTGTTGCCCGTCAAACCCGCGAACGCGCTGCCGTTGTTGCCGGTCGTCGAGGCGAACGCGTACAGGATCTCGGTGAGTTGGTGCGATGTTCCCTGCGTTGCGATCGGACCGGCCTGACCGCCCGCCGTGAGCACAGCGATGGCGGAGAATCCGAGGATCGACGCGGGCAGGACGAGGATCGCGATGGCCGCGTATTTGACATCACGCGCCTCTATCTTCTTGCCCACGTATTCCGGGGTTCGCCCGACCATGAGCCCGGCGATGAACACCGCAACGATCGCGAAGACGACCATGCCATAGAGGCCGGAACCAACACCTCCGGGGGTGATCTCACCGAGCTTGATGAGGACAAGCGGGATCAGCCCGCCGATCGCCGTCCAGCTGTCGTGCGAGGAATCGACAGATCCGGTGCTCGTGCCGGTGGTCGCAGTGCCGAACTGTGCTGTCTGGATCGGGCCGAACCGGGCCTCCTTGCCTTCCATGTTGCCGCCGGCGGACTGCGCCGACGCCACCTGGGTCGCGCCCGTGCCGACCAGCGCGGGATTGCCCTGCTGCTCCTGCCACGCCGCGACCCCGAAAGCGCCGATGAGGATGATGCCCATGACCGCGCCGAGGGCGATGCCCTGCTTCACCTTCCCCACCCATTTGCCGAAAGTGATCGCCAGGCCGAATGGGATGAGTAGCACTGTGAAGATCTCGAGCGCGTTGGTGAATCCATTGGGATTCTCGAATGGATGGGCGCTGTTCGCGTTGAAGAATCCACCGCCGTTGGTTCCCAGATCCTTGATGGCCTCCTGCGAGGCAACCGGTCCCTGCGCGATCGTCTGCAAACCGTTGGTGAGCGTGTGCACCACGGAGTAGCCGCTGAAGTTCTGGATGGCGCCGTTGGCCACAAGGATGAGGGCGACGAGGGCGCTGATTGGCAGGAGCACGTAGAGCGTGCCGCGCACGGTGTCGACCCAGAAGTTCCCGAGCGTTGTCATGGAACGGCGCGCGATCGACCGGATGACCACGATGGCGATCGCCATGCCCATCGCCGCGCTCAGGAAGTTGTGCAGGACGAGGGCGACCATCTGCGAGAAGTAGCTCATCGTCGTCTCGCCGGTGTAGTTCTGCCAGTTGGTGTTCGTGGCAAAGCTGATCGCGGTGTTGAAGGCGAGCGGCGCGGGTACGCCTGGGAGGTTCTGCGGGTTGAGCGGCAGATGATCCTGGAATCGGAGGATGAGATACGTGAACACGACGCTCACGAAGGTCACCGCAAGGATCGAAACCAGGTAGGCGATCCAGCCCTGCTCGCGCTCCTCGTCGACGCCGATGACCCGGTAGGTGAGGCGTTCGACCGGACGGAGCACAGGGCTGAGCCAGACCCGTTCACCCTTGTAGACCTTGACCATGTAGCCGCCGATGAACCAGGCGCCTGCGGCCACCGCGGCGTAGGTGATGACTGCGGCGATGATGTCGATGATCATTCAGAAGCGCTCCGGGGCGACCAGCGCGACCAGCAGGTAGATCGCCGCGATCAGCGCGATGATCGCGGCGACGATGTAGCCGGTGAGGTCCCCCATGTCAGATCCTCCGGAGTCCGTCGACCATCAGGACGCCCGCGATGAGCATCCCGACGAAGCACAGCAGGACGAGCAGTTCGAGTGGCATCAGGACTCGCAGTGTCGCGCCGCCACCATCAACACAGCGTCAACGCTGTACTGCTGCGCGGTGCGGAGGTTGACGATCAGGTTCACTGGCACAGAATCGCCTCAGGCGAGCACGACTCAACAGTGCCGAAGGTCACCGGATATCAACGAGTGCGTGCCCGGTCGTCAGACAACGATCAGTCAGTGACTTCCGGTTCCCCGTGTCGCGCCTCGGCCATGGCTCCCCGTGACTCGGTTCCGCACACGCGCTCGGTCAACGAATGATGCTGACCGCAGCGGGCTCGAGCCCCAGAGCACTGCCCCGCGCTGGGTCAACGATCGATGCTGACCGCCGCGGGATCGAGTCCCAGAGCACTGCCCGCCTGATCAGCCAGAGTCACGGCGGCGAGGAGTTGCTCGCGCGTCACCTTCGTGCCGGGTTCTGCCACGAGCACGTAGCGTCCGCGGCGTCGCTGTTGATTCTCGACGATGAGCGAGATCTCCTTCCCTGGCAACCCCAGCGTCTGGATGCCCCACCAGAAATGTCCCCAGCTGACGGCGCCGCTTCGTTCGATCGTGGGACCCGGTGTCTCGGGAACGGTTGTCTCGAACCGGCAGCTGCGCAACCCCAGCAGCGTCTGCAGTTCCACGCCGACGGCGGCGACGACCTCGTCGCGTCCGGCGCCCGAGGCGATCAGCTCGGCAATGCCCTGAATCCGTCCCAGGTCGAGGCTTCCCTGGACGACGAGCCCCCTGTTGGTACGGTTTCGAGCCGAGAGTTGTCCAACGATCAGGCCGCCGATCAACAGCAGCGCCGCCGTCTCCACGTCGTTT
Source organism: Candidatus Dormiibacterota bacterium (assembly GCA_049582105.1). Lineage (GTDB taxonomy): Bacteria > Chloroflexota > Dormibacteria > Aeolococcales > Aeolococcaceae > Palsa-851. The sequence goes on from JBAUTG010000035.1 coordinate 3,231, forward strand.
GCGTTCGATATGGAGAACGAGCCATACGGCTTGGTGAACAGGATGTCGAAACACAACGCTGCGGTCACCGCTGCGATCACTGCGGTGATTCGAGTCCCGAATGCCCCAACGAGGGACACGATGATCGCGAGGCCGAGTGCCACAGTCGCCGCCGAGACGTCGCCGCGGATTGGAAGGGCGGCGAGCGACACCGCGATCGGCACGACGACGGCGGTTGCGAGCAGGAGCCAGGGACGCACTCGCGCGCCCAGGGTGATGCCCGGCGTCATGGCCTGACGAGGGGGATTCCCGGTCGCCCGCGCGCCGGTGGTCGCTCCGCTACTCGTTTCGGCTGACACCTGACCTCCAGTATCTCAGTGACGCGGTCAACATGACATCAACGCGGAGGCCCGAATCGGTAGCCGTGGCGACCCACGGTGACCACCACCTCGGGATGCGCCGGGTCCTCCTCCAGCTTGGCGCGAAGCCGCTGCGCGAAGGTCCGCAGGTAGTTCCGTTCGTCCGCGTACTGCGGTCCCCAGACACGCTGGAGCAGCGTGCGGTGGTCCAGGGTCACCCCGGCGTTGCGCGCCAGCTCCGCGAGGAGCCCCCACTCGGTCGGGGAGAGCCGAACCTCGGCGCCGCCCCGGGTCACCGTCCGGGCACCGAGGTCGACGCCAACAGCCCCGTGCACCACGATCCCGGGAGCGCCGCGCGGCGATCGCACGCGGCGGAGGACGGCGCGAACCCGGGCGAGCAGCTCCTCGGCGCCGAACGGCTTCGCCAGGTAGTCGTCAGCGCCGAGGTCGAGCGCGCGCACCTTGTCCGTCTCCTCGCCGCGCGCGCTGATCACGATCACCGCCGGTCCGCGGCGGTCCTCCATCTGGTGCAGGATCTGCCAGCCGTCCACGAACGGAAGGCCGATGTCCAGCAGAACGATGTCGATCCCGTCGGCATTGCGGAGCATCTGCGACGCGGTGATGCCGTGGGCTGCGACGGACGTCTCGTACCCGGCGGATCCGAGCGCGCTGACCACGACCTCTCGCAGCGCCCGGTCATCCTCCACCACAAGGATGTGAGCGGCCGAAGCGTCCTCCGTCAACACGAGGCCGGGCCGGAGGCATCGGCGCCGGCCACCACCGTGATGGTCTCGCGTGCGGTTGCGGGCGGGCTGAACGCCTGGTGGCTCGGGCTCACGAGCTCGACCTCGAGGGAGTGCGTCCCCACGGGCAGATCCTGGGGTACCTGCCAGACGTCGACGGTCGGCGCCTGCACCCCGTCGATGACGATCGCGAGGTAGTGCTGCGAATCGGTGGCCGCCACGAGTCCCCCCGAAGCGGGCGCGCCGCACACGGTCAGGATGAAGTGCGAGGCGACGTCAGAGCCGGGGGCCGGTGCCACGATCCGCAGAGGGTACGGCGCGGGAACCAGGAGCGCGGGGCTCAGCACCCAGCTGGCGACCAGGGCTCCGATCGCTCCGAGGGCTGCCACCGCCCCGGCGATGCGGAACACGGTGCGCCGAAGCGCGAACACGGCGAGGCCACCCCCGAAGATCAGGAGTGCGAGGCCCCATTGCAGCGGCAGGGGCAGGTTGCTCAGGATGTGCGCGATCACGAGGCGCTCGGGTCAGGCCGGCGCGACCGTGAAGAAGATCGTAGGCGTGACGTCCCTGGGGCTGAACGGGAAGTGGTCCTGGGCGACGAACTCGGCGTACATCGAGTACTCAACGCCGGGGTGCAGCCCGGTGACCATCTGCTGCAGCGTGTAGGCCATGTAGATGAGCTGGTTGTTGAGGTAGAGGTGCACGTGTCCCTTGGTCGGCGTGATGTCGGCGGACGTCGTCTGGGTCACGATCCCACCGGTGACGGACACCCGCACGAGCACCGAGGTCCCGTGCACGGTCTCGCCACTCGTCGGCGCCAGCAACGTGATCGTGACGGGGCTGGAGGGCCGGTGTCCCAGCCCGCCCGGCGGTGTGGGATACGGCGTGGGCGCCGGGGTCGAGCCACCGTCGGCCGCTGCTGACCCGCATGCGGTCACGCCGAGGAGCACGGTGGTCAGGAGGGCGAGGAATGGACGTCGCATGGTTCAGGGTCCCTGCCCGGGCCATTATGAGTGGGGGCCTAATCCCCAAGCCCTCTCCCCAGCTCGCGTGGATCCGGGTTGCCTTCAGATCGCCGGGTCAGCGCAGGCGGTAGGTGGCCGGCCGATCGTCGGTGACGAAGACCTTCGGGGCATTCCGCTCGAGGATCCGCCGCACCTGTTGCGGGGTGAAGGTGCTCCCGAGGCGCTTGCGGATCGCGGCGACCGCGAGCGGCCGGGTCGACGCCTTGAGCACCGCGAGCACCTTGTCATCAGGCGTGCCGCGCTCTGCAGTGCGCTTCCCGTTGGCCGCGGCGGCGGCGTGCTTGCCGTTGGTGGCGGGTGCCTGCGCACGCGCGACGACGGGCTCCTCCGCGTCCTCGTGGACTGCGACCGGCTCACCCGTCGCCGGCCGATCCTGCTGGCGCGGCGCCGGAAGATCGATACGACCCGGCCGGGACGAGCCCTCGCCGTGGAGACGAGCCCACATCGCGGGGAGATCGTCGAGCACCTGACGTACGAAGGCCGCCGAGCCGCTGACCTCGATCTCACGATCGCCGTCGCGCAGCTTCAGCGAATGGGTCATCGGCGCGGCAGGGAGCTCGACGCGGGGGGGCGGCCGGAACGGAGGGCGCGAGTCGGGTTGAAACGACGGCCGCGGTCCGGAGAAGTTCTGCCGAGGTCCGGCGAACTGAGGACGGTCCGAAGAAGGGCGTCCCTGGTATGGGCGATCGTCAGGCATTGGTCTCCTGGTCGGCCTCTTGGCTGTGGCTGTGGCCGCCGCGATGGTGGGTCGACTCGGCGACCACGGGGGTGCCCACCACGTCGGCGTCAGACGCTGCTTCGGCTGCGGGTTCCGGCTCCGAAGCGCGGCTCACGTCGATCTCGTGATCGTCGTCCGGCAACGTGATCTGCGGAAGATCGTCGTCCTCGGGTGGCGGTCCGAAAAGCCGTTCCTGAATCTTGGCGCGGAGCGGCGACTGGATGAGCGCGAAGATCCCGCCGACGACGGCGGCTCCGATGAGGAGGTTGCGCACACGGTGCGTCTTCTTCTTGGGCCGGATCGCGGTGCTGAGCTTGTCCGAGGCGTCGGCGATGCGATCGCGCGCGGCGTTGCTCGCCGCGCTGATGCGCCCGTCGCTGGACAGATGCTCGGCGGTCTCGGCGAGCGTGTCCGCGGCGCGCTCGAGCGCATGGCTCAGGCCTTCGGCCCCCTGCTTGACCGCTGGACGCGCGTTCTTCCCTGCTTCTCGCGCAATGGCAACCGCATGCTCGGCAAGTTCACTGATCGTCTCGGCCGCTCGATTGCGTGCCTCGGTGATTTCTTCGAGCGTGGCGGCTCTGGAACGTCGACCTCGCATGCTGCAGAACCTCCATATTCGCCAATGCATTTGGCGGAACTATCGATTCTACTTTGCTTGCACGTATTCACGCTGCGCGGAGCGCGACGCGTCCGATCAGGCCGCGGTCGACAGCGGCTTCGGAGTCAGGGATACGGTCGCGGCGGTCGCCTCCCGAGCCAGGGCAGTATCGAGGGGCGCATCGATGAACCACCGCATGCGCGCCGCCGCAACCGGGCCGATGATCCGTGCAAGCTCGGCCTCTGGCGCCGCGTAGATGGCGCGGAGCGAGGGAAATGAGCGGACCAACCTGACGAACGCGGCCGGCTCGAGTCCATCCACCGCTGCCAGGTGCTTCATGCGCTGCCGGGCAAGGAACCCTGCCTCGTCGGAATCGAGTGGGAGCTGCAGCTCGATCGTCCTGATTGGCATGGTCGAATTGTAGCGAACAGATGTTCGACTTGTCAAATCAGCACGGGCATGCGTACGCTTGTCCGCGATGCCCCTCTACGAGTACCGCTGCAACGACTGCTCCGCCGTCTACGAGCTGCTCCGTCCGATGGCCGACCGCGAGGTCGCGGCTGTCTGCCCATCGTGCGAGAGCCGAGCCAGCATGCCGCTGATCAGCCGCGTGGCGGTTCATGCCGGCTCCGGCGCGTCGGAGGGCCCGTCGCCGAGCGCCGGCGGTGGGGGCGGATGCTGCGGCGGGAGCTGCGGCTGCGGCGCCAACTGACCTGTAGGTCAGCCGGCTCCCACTGCCGGGAGCACCACGTCGGGCGCAGCCACGGACCCGGTCAGGTCGAACTCCGTCTGCATCAGTGACGCCAGGAAGACGCGCCGGTGCGCCGCGTGCGGCCCGTGCTCGCGAATCGCGGTGCGATGCTCCAGAGCCCCGTAGCCCTTGTTGCTCGCCCAGTTGTAATACGGCGCCTCGTCGTGCATCCGGGTCATCAGCGCGTCGCGATGCACCTTGGCGATTATCGACGCCGCCGACACTGCGGGCACCTTGCGATCGGCGGCGACCAGTGAATGGAGTGGCCGCGACACGGGGATACGGAGGTTGCCGTCACAGCAGTAGCCGTCGGCGTCGATCGCGTCGACGAGCCGGCAGAAGATTTCGACGTTCGCCCATCCGAGCCCTCGCGCGTTGATGTCGTCGACGCTCACCTCGGCAACCGCCCAGGCAAGGGCCTTGACGCGCAGGACGGCGTCCACCTCCTCGCGCTGGCGCGCGCTCAGCAGCTTGCTGTCACGCAGGAGGGGATGACGAAAACGCTCCGGAAGCACCACCGCCGCCGCGACGAGTGGGCCGGCGTACGCCCCGCGACCGACCTCGTCCATACCGCAGAGTCGGAAGCCGCGCCAATCGCTGACCGCGAAGGTGGTTCGGATGTAGTCGGGAACGCGGAACCGCGGCATCGGCTCATGAGAGTGTAGTCGCCGGGTTTGCTACGGTGGCGGGGCCGCATCAACCCTGGGAGGCCGATTTCGTGAACGAGGTGCTCTGGACCGACGTCGCTCCCCGCGACGGCCTCCAGAACATCGGCGACACCATCTCCACCGACGCGAAGGTCCGGCTCATCCGCGGCCTGCTCGACGCCGGCCTCCCGCGAGTCGAGGCCACGTCATTCGTCTCACCTCGCTGGGTGCCACAGCTCGCGGATGCGGCAGCGGTGCTCGCGCCCTTCGACGGCGACATCGGGCGCCTGCGTGTGCTCATACCGAACCTTCGCGGACTCGAGCTCGCGCTTGCTCACGGGATGCGCAACGTCCTCGTCACGATCGCCGCGACGGACACCTTCAACCGGCGCAATGTCAACCGCAGCGTCGATGAGTCGCTTGACGAGATCTCGCACATCCTCGAGCTCGCGGCGACCCGTCAGTGCCGGGTCGACGTTGCGGTGTCGGTGAGCTTCGGCTGTCCGTTCGAGGGAACCGTCGATCCCGAACGCGTGGTCGAGCTCTGCACGGACCTCGCGCGACGCGGCGCGGCCGAGATCGGAATCGCCGACACGATCGGCGTCGCGACGCCCGTGGACGTGACGCGCATGACGGCGCTGGCCGGCGCAGCAATCCCGCTGGATCAGCTTTCACTCCACGTGCACGACACGCGCGGCCTCGGAGTCGCGAATGTCGTTGCCGGTTACGAGGCCGGGATCCGACGTTTTGACGGTTCGGTCGGGGGCATCGGCGGCTGCCCGTTCGCGCCACGCGCCACCGGCAACGTCTGCAGTGAGGATGCGTTGCAGGCGCTGGTCGCGCTCGGCGCGGTCACCGGCATCGATCTCGGTGCGATGTGCGCCGTCGCCGAGACCCTCGCGTCGGACCTCGGCCGCGATCTCCCCGGCAAGCTCTATCGCGCCGGCATCTGGAGCCGGGCTCCGGCTCCGCAGGATGTGGCGGTGGAGAGCGGCGTTGGCTGATCCTGCACCCGTGAAACCGGCGCCGGAGACCGTTGCTGCGCGACACGATCGCGCGCGCGCCGGCGGCCCGCAGCGCCACCGGACCAAGGTGGCCGATCAGGGCAAGCTGATGCCGCGCGAGCGGATCCGGCGCCTCTTCGACCCGAACACCGAGTTCGTCGAGGACGGCCTGCTTGCCGGGACGGCCGACGATCCCGAGCTCGCCGCCGACGGTGTCGTCACGGGCATCGGCGTGATGCACGGCCGCGCCTGCGCGGTGATGGCAAACGATCCCACTGTCAAGGCCGGGTCATGGGGCCCGCGCACTGTCGAGAAGATCCTGCGCATCCAGGAGACCGCGGAACGCCTTCAGATACCGCTTGTGTATCTCGTCGACTCCGCGGGCGCGCGCATCACCGACCAGGTCGAGATGTTCCCCGGCAGGCGGCACGCAGGCCGCATCTTCCACCTGCAGGTGCGGCTGTCCGGTCAGGTGCCGCAGGTGTGCGTGCTCTTCGGTCCGAGTGCCGCGGGTGGCGCGTACATCCCCGCCTTCTGCGACATCGTGATCATGGTCGAGGGCAATGCGTCGATGTACCTCGGATCACCGCGCATGGCGGAGGTCGTCGTCGGCGAGAAGGTCACGCTCGAGGAGATGGGTGGCGCTCGCATGCACTGCACGGTGAGCGGTTGCGGCGACGTGCTCGTCGCCGATGAGGACGAAGGGACCACCGCGGCGCGTCGCTACCTGAGCTATCTTCCGCAGTCCTGGCACGACGCGTCGCCGGTCGCGGATCCACTGGGCGTCGCTGACGGTTGCGAGGACATCACGAACGTGATCCCGCACGAGGCGTCGAAGGGATACGACGTGATGGCGATCGTTCGCGGCGTCATCGATGACGGCTCGTTCTTCGAGATCAAGCGTCTCTTCGCGCGCGAGATCGTCTGCGGCTTCGCGCGAATCGACGGGCACGCAGTCGGTGTGCTCGCCTCACAGCCGCGCTTCAAGGGCGGCGTGCTCTTCGTCGACTCGGCCGACAAGGCGACGCGTTTCATCACGTGCTGCGACGCCTTCAACGTCCCACTGCTGTTCCTCGCCGACGTCCCGGGTTTCATGATCGGGACGGCGGTCGAGCGCCAGGGGATCATCCGGCACGGCGCGAAGATGATCGCCGCGCTCGCGCAGGCCCAGGTCCCGCGCATCTCGGTGGTGTTGCGCAAGGCGTATGGCGCAGGGCTCTACGCGATGAGCGGACCGGCGTTCGAACCCGATTGCACACTCGCGCTGCCGACTGCGCAGATTGCGGTGATGGGCCCGGAGGCTGCGATCAACGCCGTGTACTACAACAAGATCCAGGACGTCGCGGAGGGTGATCGCGCCGCGTACATCACCGCGCTGCAGGACGAGTATCGCGACGACATCGACATCTTCCGTCTCGCATCGGAGCTCATCGTCGACGCGGTCGTGCAGCCGGCAGAACTGCGCGCGGAGCTCGTCCGGCGGTTTGCCGTGTACCGGTCCAGGCAACGCGCGGATGTGTCGCGTCACCATCCGGTTCCCCCGGTTTGAGCGGGACGGCCACGCCGGGGTGAATGGTCTCGATCACTGGCTGACCACGCTCGGCTACCTTGCCGTCGCACTCTTCGTCGGCATCGAGAGCCTTGGGGTGCCCCTTCCGGGGGAGACGATGCTCATCACCGCGGCCGCGTTCGCCGCGGCGACGCACCGCCTCTCCATTGTCGGCGTCGTTGCCGCCGCGGTCGCCGGCGCCGTTGTCGGCGACAACATCGGGTTCGGCATCGGCTGGTACGGCGGGTACCCGCTACTCCGGCGCTTCGGCAAATACGTCCGCCTCGACGAGGCAAAGCTCAAGGTGGGTCGGTACATCTTCATGCGCCACGGCACCAAGGTCGTGTTCTTCGGGCGCTTCGTGTCGGTGCTGCGCACCTACGCCGCGTTCCTCGCCGGGACCAACCGGATGCACTGGATCCGGTTCCTGATCGCCAACGCCGCCGGCGGCATCGTCTGGGCGACGCTGTACGGCGTCGGCGCGTATGAGGCGAGCAGCTTCATCACCAAGCTCAGCACGCCGGTGGCGATCGGGCTCGGCGCCCTCGCGGTCGTGATCATCATCGCAGCCGCCATCTTCGTCCGCATGAACATCAGGCGGCTCGAAGCAGTGGCGGAGGCGGCGATTCCCGGTCCGCTCGAGGGATTCTCGAAGAAGACCTGAGCCGGGTCAGAAAGCGGGGTTGGCCACCGATCCGCCGGTCGATCCACCCGTCGCGGGCGCGGAGATCAGCTCGGCACGCCAGACGAGGCGGTTGTAGTCCTGCCACCACGGGTCGCACGTGACCATCGTCAGCTCGTGCCCGGACGTCGGCGCGAGCTGCGTCACCTTGCTCGGCGACAGGTCCCAGCGTGCGGTCACCTTGTAGACGTAGGTCTGGCACGTGCGGCTCTGGATGGTGATCGTGGCGCCGACATTGAGCTGGTTGATGTACTGGAAATCGGGCTCGCGGTGGAACGCGATGATCACGTTGCCCTGCTGACCCGGGTTCGGGGTGCCGGCGTAGTGGACCATCGAGCGGGAGTTGAGCAGCGTCCACGTCCCGTTGCCCGCAACCGCGGAGTAGTGGTATTGGACGGGCGCGCCAAACGTCACGAGCGCGTAGTCGGCTGCCGAGCTCGACCCGCAGCTCAGTGTCTTCGGAGCGTCCGGATTGGCGCCGGTCACTCCCGGATGCGAGCCGTTCCAGCCTTTGAGAGCGCTCGAGTCCGATGCGCCGCGTTGAAAGACCCCGATCACTGGGCCGGCGATGATCGCCCCACCGACGACGATCGACGCGATGCCCACCGCAAGGAGCACGGTCCAGAGGCGTGGCCGCCGGATACGGCTGGAACGCCGGGGTGCGTCAGCGGCGAGATCGGAGGCCATCACTCACAGGATAGCGAGCCTTCCGCGCGGGCGCGGTCACGTACGAGCGACAGGCCCCAGTGTGACGGTTACCTGTTCCGTGGGTTCCGCGGGCGCTTGCGGCCGTAGGCCACGCCCTCGGCGACGGGATCGAAGGCAGCCCCCGGTCCGGTGGCCGGGGTGATGCCTTCGCCTTGAACGAATACCTTTCGGGATCCCACGTCGATGAGATAGGCAAGGGACTTGCCGCCCGCCTGGTCGGGAATCATCGAGACGTCAGCCACGGTGCCGGTGCGCCGGCTCCCGCCATACGGGAAACTGACCCTCGTCCCGACAGCGATCGGGGCGCCGCCTTCACCCTCTCGGGTCATCGAGGAGCGGCGCGGAAGCAGTCGCTGCAGTAGACGGGCTTGTCACCGCGAGGCTGGAAGGGGACGCGCGCGACGCCGCCGCACCCAGCACAGGGGACCTCGTACATCTGGCGCGGGCCGTTGCTGCGATACCCGCCGCCGCCACCACCGCCACCACCGAATCCGCCGCCACCGCCACCACCACCGCCGCTCTGGCGACGCGCTGCGCGGCAGCTGGGGCAACGGGAGGGGGGGTTTGTGAGGCCACGAGAGGCAAAGAAGTCCTGCTCGCCCTCAGTCCAAATGAAGTCGACGCCGCAATCGCGGCAACGTAGAGTCTGGTCTACCGACACGCGCCTTGTTCCTCCGTCCGGCGCGTTGATTGATAACGGCGCCCGGGTTGGTGATAGTTACCCGTAACAGTACACGGTCTGGGGAGGCGTCGCAAAGGGACAATCGCGCTGTTACGATCCCTGTAACCCCGGACAGGAGCAGGCCGGAGCCGCACAGGGCGGCTCGGTGGCTGCCGGTGGGGCGGAGGGTCTTTCAGAGATGCCCCATGCGCGTCACCGCCTGTTCACCTCTGAGTCGGTCACGGAAGGGCACCCCGACAAGGTCGCCGACCAGATCAGCGACGCCGTGCTCGACGCGGTCCTCAGCAAGGACCCGCTCGGCCGGGTCGCCTGCGAGACGGCGCTGAGCACCGGCACCGTTCTCGTATTCGGTGAGATCACCACCCAGGCCTACGTCGACATCGCGGGGCTGGTCCGCCAGACCATCAAGGAGATCGGGTACACCCGGGCGAAGTACGGCATCGACTGGGAGACCTGTGGCGTTCTCGTCGGCATCGACGAGCAGTCGCCGGACATCTCGCTCGGCGTCAACCATGGCGGCGCCGGCGACCAGGGAATGATGTTCGGGTTCGCCTGCGACGAGACCCCGGAGCTGATGCCCGCGCCGATCCAGATGGCGCATCAGCTGGCCCGGCGCCTCGCCGTCACCCGTCGCGACGGGACGCTCCGCTGGGCCCGCCCCGACGGCAAGACCCAGGTGACGATCGAGTACGACACCGAGGGCCGTCCCCGGCGGGTCGACACCGTCCTCGTGAGCGTCCAGCACGGCGAGGAGGTCACGCAGGAGCAGATCTTCGAGGATGTCCAGCGCCACGTCGTCGAACAGGTCATCCCCGCCGGCTGGCTCGATGCGAACACCAAGCGGTACGTCAACCCGACCGGCCGTTTCGTGATCGGTGGGCCGATGGCGGATGCCGGGCTCACCGGCCGGAAGATCATCGTCGACACCTACGGCGGGTACGCGCGCCACGGTGGCGGCGCGTTCAGCGGCAAGGACCCGTCGAAGGTCGACCGGAGCGCCGCGTACGGCGCCCGGTGGGCCGCCAAGAACGTGGTCGCCGCCGGCATGGCGACGAAGTGCGAGATCCAGGTCGCGTACGCGATCGGGGTCGCCAAGCCGGTCTCCGTGTTCGTCGAGACCTTCGGGACCGAGAAGATTCCAACCGACCGGATCACGGCGCTGATCGACGAGTACATCGACCTCTCGCCCTTCGGGATCATGAGCGCCCTCGAGCTGCGCCGGCCGATCTACCGGCAGGTGGCGGCGTACGGCCACTTCGGGCGGAGCGATCTCGATCTCCCCTGGGAGCGCGTGAACCTGGCCCAGCAGTGGGCGGAGGACGCGGGCACCGAACCGCTGCTCGCCGCCGCGACGGTCTAGCCGGTAGCGGGCACCCGGGACGGCGGCACCGTGGGTCTGCACATCCTCGTGCTCGCGGGCGGCAGCGGCACCCGGCTCTGGCCGCTGAGCCGGAGGTCGACGCCGAAGCACCTCCTTCCACTCGCTCCCGGCGGGGTCACGCTGTTGCGCGCGACGCTGGAACGCGTCATCGGGCTCGGCGACAGCGTCCACATCGTGACCGCCGCGGCGCAGGCTGACGGGTGCCGCGACACGCTCGCCGGGCTCGGCCTCTCCGACGACGCGGTCATCGTCGAGCCCGAGCCCCGAGGAACAGGCCCGGCACTCGGACTTGCGGTCGGGCTGATCGAGCGCGACGATCCGGATGCGCTGATCGCGAGCGTCCACGCTGACCATCGCGTCAGCGATCCCGCTGCCTACCGCGCGGCGGTGCTCGCGTCGGCAGGATGGGCTGCGAGCACCGACGGCCTCGCCACGGTCGGACTCGTCCCGTCCGCCCCGGTCACCGGCTTCGGATACATCGAGCTCGGCGCGCCGCGTGACCCGAGCGAGTGGCGAGCCCCGGCCGGCAGCGCCGCGGCAACCGCGGCAGCGGCCGCGAAGCTCCCGGCGTTCGCAGCCGGTGGCTTCAAGGAGAAGCCGTCAGTCGAGGTTGCGCAGGCGTACCTCGACGGTGGTCACCACCTCTGGAACCTCGGGCTCTTCGCCTGGACGGCGCGGCGGTTCCTCGCCGAGCTGGCCGAGGCGGATCCGGCGCTGGGCGCCGCGCTCCGGGAGGCGGTCGATGCCCGGGCGGGCGGTGACGAGCGGTCGGTGAGCACCGTCTACGCTGCGCAGCGCACCCAGGCGGTCGAGCCCCTCATCCTCGAGAGAACGCGGCGCCTCACCGTCGTCGAGGCCTCCTTCGGATGGTCGGACCTCGGATCCTGGTCTGATGTGCGCGCAGCCCGCGTCGCTGACGGTGAGGTGGACGGCGCCGGCAACCTCGCAGAAGGTGACGTCGTCCTGACCCAGTCGCGCGAGTGCACGGTGATCTCGCGATCCGGGAGGGTGGTCACCGTCGCGGGCGTGGACGGCCTGGTCGTCGTGGACACGCCGGACGCGGTGCTGGTGGTCCCGGCCGACCGGTCGCAACTCGTCAAGGACGTCGTCGACCAGCTCAACTCGAATGGGCGAGACGAGCTCCTCTGAGCACGGCCACCCCGGGTCGGCCCCGCTCGTGTGCTTAGAATGAGGGCGATGACGCCGAACCCGATCAGGTTCGGGACCGACGGATGGCGAGCCGTGGTCGCGGATGACTTCACCTACGCGAACGTGCGCGCCGTCGCCCAGGGGGTGGCGTCGTTCCTGGGCTCCGAACAGCGGCCTGTCGTGGTCGGTCACGACTCGCGCTACTGCGCCGAGCTCTTCGCCCGAGAGGTGGCGCGGGTCCTCGTGGCCAACGGGCTGCGCGTCGTGCTCCTCGACCGCGTGACCCCGACGCCCGCCGTCTCGTGGACGATCACGCAGCAGCACGCCGCGGGCGGTGTGGTCGTCACCGCGAGCCACAACTCGGCGGAGTTCAACGGGATCAAGTACAAGCCCGATTTCGGGGGCTCCGCACCGCCCGAGATCGTCGCCGAGATCGAGCGGCACACCGTCGAGGCGCTCTCCTCGGGCGTCAAGGAGATGACCTACGACGAGGCGGTCGCCACCGGCAGGTTGCAGACGCTCGACCCGCTCCCCGACTTCTTCGAGCAGCTCGGGCGGATGGTCGACCTCCCGGCGCTCCGTGCGCGCGGGCTCCGCGTGCTCCATGAGGCGATGTACGGAGCAGGCGCAGGGTTGATCGCTCGCGCGCTCGACGGTGGCGCCACCACCGTCACGGAGCTGCACGGCGAGCGCAATCCGGGGTTCGGCGGCATGCACCCCGAGCCGATCGACAAGTACATGCCGGAGGCGATGGCGCGGATGGCGACCGGGGTATTCGACCTCGGTATCGCCAACGACGGTGACGCGGACCGTGTCGGCATCATCGACGAGCAGGGGACGTACATCAATCAGCTGCAGGTCATGGCGCTGTTCGCGATGTACCTGCTCGAGAAGCGCGGACTCCGGGGTGACATCGTGCGCTCGATCACCACGTCGGGCATGCTCGACTCGCTCGGCGAGCGATTCGGTGTGACCGTGCACGAGCTGCCCGTCGGCTTCAAGTACATCGGTACGAAGATGATGGAGACAAACGCGATTCTCGGTGGCGAGGAGTCGGGCGGGTACGCATTCCGCGGTCACATCCCGGAGCGCGACGGCATTCTGTCCGGTCTGATGATGGCGTCGATGATCGTCGACTACGCGATGCCGCTTTCGGGAATCCTCAAGCACCTCGAGGATCTGGTCGGCCCGCACGCGTACGACCGCCACGATATCCGTTTCCCGCGCGACGGCTACGAGGAGCGCAAGGTGCAGGTGTACGCGCGCATGCAGCAGGACCAGCCGACAACACTCGCAGGCGGCACGGTGGTGCGCACGAGAACCGACGACGGCTTCAAGTTCTACATGGACGACGGGTCGTGGGTGCTCATGCGCATGAGCGGCACGGAACCACTGATGCGGGTGTATGCGGAGGCGACCACTCACGAGCGTGTCGAGGAGCTGATCACCGCGCTGGAGCACCAGAGCGGCGTCTCGGGCCGCGTCGCCGTCGGTGCCAGCGAGTGAGCAAGCTTGCCGCAACGTCCGGCTCCATTCATGCCGCAGGTTCGGGCAGGGTCGACAAGCCCTGGGGCTATGAGCTGCGCTGGGCGATCACCGATCGATACCTCGGCAAGATCATCCACATCGATCGCGGGCAGTCCCTGAGCCTCCAGTACCACGTGCAGAAGGACGAGTGGATCTTCGTCGACACCGGCCTGCTCGAGCTCCAGCTCGAGGACGATCACGGCGACATGGAGACGCACGCCTTGACGCCCGGCATGAGCGCCCATGTGCGGCCGGGCCGGCGGCACCGTTTCGTGGCCGTCGAGGACACGGATCTCATCGAGGTGTCCTCGCCTGAGATCGATGACGTGGTTCGACTCGAGGACAGTTACGGACGGGCCGGCACCTCGGCCGACTGAGCCGCGGCTCGCCGAGTTCTCCACCGTTTCCACAGGCCGACGTGGATAATCGAACAGGTTTTCGCCGCAGGGGTCACGGGTACCTGGCCGACCAGGCGAGAAGTGCGCTCGGCATCACCGGCGAGGTCCGCGTCCTCGCAGAGATCCCGCTGCCGATGGTGCACACGGCGTTCGGAGTCGCTGTCGCCGCGGCCGAGGTCCTGCTCCGCCCCGAGGCGGTCGGGCTAGCGAGAAGCGCGATCAGCGTCGCAGCCCTCGCCCTGTTCACCGGGCTTGTTCTGGTGGCCTACGACTTTCTGATCTACCCGTCCGGCTCCCGTCCGGGCCCGGTGGGAACGGCCCTGCCGATGGCGGCGGTGCTCTCCTTCGGGACACTGCTCGCCATTGCCGTCCTCCCACTGCCGATCCGGATCGCCGGAGGCGTCATCGCCGCGATCGTGATCGGTGGGGTACCCCGCCTCGCCGGGCGCCGGGCCCTCCGCAAGGAGGGCTGGATCACGCGCCTCATCCGAGACATCTCGGGCATTGCGGTGCTCGCGCCGGTCCTCCTCGGCGGGGTCTCGCCGACGCTCCCGCTGCACCTCCGCCTGCCCGCGGTGTTCGCGGTCGTCGTGCTGGTGAGCCTCGACGGCCTGCGGACCGAGCACCTCTCGATCCTCTGGACGATCCTTTCGGCGCTGGTCGTCGGCGCGCTCATCGCCGGCGCCGCCCTCCTGGTCGGAGCCAATGCCTCGCATATCGGGTTGCGTGCCGCGATCCTGCTCGTGCTCTGGTACGGCGGTCGCGGCGTTGCGGGTGCCGTCGGCACGGGACTGCGCAGCCGCGAGGTTGTCGTGGAGTACGCCGTGTTCTTCGTGGCGGCGATCGCCGGCATGGTCTGGCTCGACGTTGCCCACCTCTGAGGGCGGCGGACGTCAGGAGAGGCGGAGGCTCTGGCTCGGTGCTGCCACCCGGGGTGGGGTGGCATCGGCGGAGTGAAGGCGTTCCACCTGCGCGTGCGACCGCTCGACCTGGTCCGACAGGTCATGCACGGTGATCTTCATCGCCTCGAGTGCGCGCAGCTTGTAGGTGTCGATCTGGTCCAGCGCCGCGAACACGTTGTCCCACGCCCGCTGCAGCGATCCCATGTCGATGCCAGGGCTCGCCGCCTGGCTCTCGACCGTTGCCGTCTGCTCCCGGAGCACAGATGACGTGCTTTCGATCATGGCACTGGTGGTCTCGTTGACCGCTTTCACCTGATCGCTCACCAGCTTCTGGTTCGTGAGCGCCTGGGCAACCATGACCGCCGTGCGCAGCGCGGAGACGGTCGTGGTGGTCGCCGTGCGAACGGCACGGACGAGCTCGCGGTTGTTCACCTCGACGACCCGCAGCGCCGCGTACCCCTGGACTGCGACGGCGAGTTGGGTGAGGATCTCCTGGCGGCGGCGGCGGACGGGGTAGAGGATGTCCTCCTGGAGCACCTTCGCGCGCTCCGGGTCGCCGATCGCCACGTGGTTGATCTGCGCCTCGAGGCCGGCATCGAGCTGCTCCGCCATGTACGCGTACTGGCGGAGCGTCTCCATCTGTGACCAGAGCCCTTTCTGCTCCTGGGCGATCGCCGCGTTGTCACGCTCCAGCTCGCCGCCACCCTCGCGGAGGGCGCCGACGATGCCTTCGATGTGGCTCTGCGACTTCTGGTACTTCGCGAAGTACGCACGGACGCGATCGCCGAAGGGGATGACTCCGAGGATCTTCCGGGAGCCACCCTGGGTCAGATCGTGCTTCGCGGGGTTCAGCTCCTCAACGGAGCGGCGCAGGTCGAGCAGGCTCTTGGCGATCGGCGCGTCTCCCTGACCGAGACCGCGCATGGCGCGGGTCGGGCGGTCGAGCAGCCGGTTGCTCATGTCCGAGGTGGTCCGGATCTCGCGGTCGGCGAGGCTGTCGATGTCGTCGACCCGCCTGCGGTAGTCGTCCCCGCGGATGTCCACGATTCGGAGGCCGCCGATGAAGGTGGTCACCATGGTGTCGATCCGCCTGGCTGCTTCGGGGTCGATGCTCACCTCGCGCTCCGCCTCTGCCGGGGCCACCGTCGTGGCGGCCTCGGGCGCGGAGAGCGAGAGCGAGACCACGTCGGCCGCGGTCTCCGGGTCGGGTGTCGTCACTGCGTCGGATGCTCCTCGCTGTCGGTGGTCCCGGTGGGCTCCGGAGCCGTGATCGTGACAGGAGTCTGCCGCCTGCGCCGTCCGTTGTGGTCTCCATTCGGATACGCGGCCGTGCCATGTGCGCCCCCGTTGAGATGCTGCTCGGGTTCCGGCGATGCCACGGCCCGGGTCAGCGCGGGCATGAGCGACTGCCGCGCGAGACCGGTGAGTGCGCCGGCCTGCTGGATGATCTCGGCGAGCGCGCCGGTCACGCCCTGGGCGCCGTTGAGGACCGTGAACTGGTCCACGTGCTCGAACGGGGCGGCTGCTGCGGCGACGATCTCCGGGAGCTTCTCGGCGATCTGCTGTGCGATGACCGCCTCCTGGTTCTGGCTCATCGCCGCGGCACGACGCTCGATCCCCGCG
>JBAUTG010000036.1:0-13846 GCA_049582105.1 Candidatus Dormiibacterota bacterium
CTCGGCAACTACACGCCGCTCGCGCCCTTCCGGATCCTCGATACGCGCTCCAGTCATGCACCGCTCGGAGCGGGCTCGACGCATACCCTCCAGGTCACCGGCGTCGGGACCCCACCCATCCCCGGCACCGCAGTCGCGGTCGTGCTGAACGTGACCGAGGTGGATGGGACGTCGGCCAGCCTCCTGACTGTGTATCCAACCGGAACGCTCCGCCCCAACGCTTCCAACCTGAACTTCGCCGCGGGCACGGTGACGGCGAATCTCGTCACGGCGACACTCGGACAGGGTGGTGCGGTGACCATCTACAACGCGCTCGGCAGCGTGAACGTGCTCGCTGACGTCGAGGGCTACTACGCGCCGCCGGCCTCAAGCACGCCGCTTGGCGAATTCCACCCCATCTCACCGGTGCGCGTGTGCGACACGCGACCGTCGCGGACGCCGACCGCCTGCAGCGTTCATGGAGCAGTGACCGGCGGCGCGCCGATGATCGTGAACGTCACGGGCAGCGGCGCCGGATCGGTGCCGAACGAGGGGACCGCCGAGGCCGCAGTCCTGAACATCACCGGTGTGTCGGGCACGTCGCCGACGTACATCAGCGTGTTCCCCACCACGTCGAGCGGGACCTGCGCCTTCAACGGCTCCCATCCTCCGTCGATATCGACCCTGAACCTGATGGGCAGCTCGGTCGTCGCCAACCGGGTGATGGTCGAACTGGGTCCCGCGTCGCCGGGTGGGCCGGACACGTCCGTGTGCGTCTACGCGGCGCTCGGCAGGATCAACGTGGTGCTCGACGCGAACGGCTGGTACGGCGAGGCGGGTGCGCCGTCGGGAGCGCAGTACGAGGCGATCGCCCCAAGCCGGATCTGCGATACGCGAGCCGCATCGGCCGGGTGCACCAGTGGCGCTCTCGGTGCCGCCGTCAGCCGCCTCGTCGCGGTCTCCGGCAATGGCGGTGTCCCCGCTGTGGGCGGCGGCAACCCGGTCGTCGTCGCGGTGATCGCCAACCTCACGGCGATCGCGCCGAGCCAGGCGACCTATCTCACGCTCTTCCCTTCGGACGCGGGGACCCAGACTCCGCCGCTTGCGTCAGATCTGAACGTGAACGCAGGAGAGACGCTGCCGAACCTCACCGTCGTACAGCTCGACACCGCCGGTGATGCGCACGACGGTGCCATGTCGCTCTTCAACCCGATCGGCAGCATCAACGCCGCCATCGATCTCGAGGGCTGGTTCCAGTAGCATCGGCACCGTGTCTGCCGCGAACCATGATGGAAGCTGCGTCCAGTAGCCATGGGATGGATACCGTTGCTCCCGGAGATGGACGAGGTCTTGAACGCTGCTGCCTCTCGTCCGCTGGCGGAGCGCCTGGGGACGATCGACGGTGTCATGGTCAAGACCTTCAAGAAGTGGACGGACCAGCGCGGCTACTTCATCGAACAGCTGAAACGCGGTGACCTCGACGACCAGGGACGGCCGTTCATGCCCGACCAACCGTTTGCGCAGATGTCGCGCAGCCTCAGCTACGCGCGCGGTGGCAACCCTCCCGAGCTGATCAAGGCGTTCCACTGGCACAAACGGCAGTGGGACTACTGGGACATCATCGCCGGCGACGCGCGCGTCGTGCTCGTCGATCTGCGTCACGACTCGGCGACGGCGGGCACCGTGCAAACGCTCATGCTCGGCGAGAATGCGCCGCGCATGGTGGCGATCCCGCCACTCGTCGCGCACGGCTACCAGTGCCTCTCGCAGCGGGACCTCATCCTCAACTACTACGTCACGGAGCCGTACAACGCAGCGGATCCCGACGAGGGCCGCATCGCATGGGACGACCCGCGTATCGGCTTCGACTGGACGATCGAGAACATCTGACGTGCGCCTCCTGGTCACGGGCGGGGCGGGCTTCATCGGGAGCGAGTTCGTTCGCATGACATTGCGCGATCACCCACAGGACTCGGTGATCGTGCTCGACAAGCTCACCTACGCCGGCAACGAGCGTAACCTCGACCCGGTTCGCGACGACGCCCGATTCCGCTTTGTTCGCGGCGATATCTGCGATACCGCGCTGGTGCGCGAGCTTGCCGCCGCCGTGGACGTCATCGTGAATTTCGCAGCCGAGTCGCACGTTGATCGGTCGCTCGAAGCACCCGGTCAGTTCATCCTCACAGACGTGTACGGCACGTTCGTGCTCATGGACGCTGCACGCGCGAACGCACACGAGCGTTTCGTGCAGGTGAGCACCGACGAGGTCTACGGCGAGGTGTCCAGCGGTCTCAGCGTCGAGGGTGATCCGCTGCGTCCGCGGAGTCCGTACAGCGCGAGCAAGGCAGGCGGTGAGCTGCAGGTGCAGGCCTATCGCACGTCGTACGGATTCCCGGCGATCGTGACGCGCGGATCGAACACGTACGGCCCGTATCAGTATCCGGAGAAGATCATCCCGCTCTTCATCACCAACGCGATCGACGACCGCCCGCTGCCGATCTACGGCGACGGTGGCGCAGTGCGCGATTATCTGTACGTCGAGGATCACGCTCGTGCGATTGACTGCGTGCTACGCAGCGGCGCCGCAGGCACGGACTACAACATCGGCGCCGGCGGTGAGACAAGCGGCGTCACCGTGGCCGACACCGTGCTCCGACTCCTCGACAAGCCGAGCTCGCTGAAGGAGTACGTGCGCGACCGTCCCGGGCACGACCGACGCTACGCCCTCGATGCGTCCCGGATCGCGGGACTCGGCTGGCATGCGGAGGTCTCTTTCGAAGCAGGCATGCGCAAGACCGTCGACTGGTTTGTGGAACACGAGGATTGGTGGCGGCCGCTCAAGTCGGGCGAGTTCTGGGAGTTCTACCGGCGCAACTACAAGCCCGCCGAGACCGCCGCCGCTCCGTAGCGGTGCACCCGCCTCCGAAACCCCATGATCAGACGCTATGATCGATCGTTGAAAGAGATCAAACGCGCCACCGTGGAGCTGGCGCTCGACAGGCGGGATGGACTGAGTTGCCAGACACGGCACAGCGAAAACGCTCGGACCTCATCGGGCGGGGTTCGATCGCAGCCTTGCGGACGGTAGTCGTCATGCCCGCGTACAACGCGGCGAAGACGCTCGAATCCACGATCGCGCGCATCCCGCCCGGTGTCGTCGACACGATCATCCTCGTCGACGACGGCAGCGCCGACGACACCGCGACGCTCGCGGCATCGCTGGACCTGGTGGTGATCAAGCATCCCCACAACGCGGGGTACGGCGCCAACCAGAAGACCTGCTACATGGAGGCGCTCCGCGATGGCGCGGACGTGATCGTCATGCTCCACCCGGACGGTCAGTACGACCCGTCGATCCTCAGCGACATGGTGGAGGTGATCAGCAGCGGGCGCGCCGATGTCGTCCTCGGATCACGCTTTCTCAAACCCGGAGGCGCGCGGGCCGGCGGCATGCCCTGGTGGAAGCGGCTTGCCAACAAATGCCTGACCGCCTACGAGAACGGTGCGCTCGGGCTGGGACTCTCCGAGTACCACACCGGGTATCGCGCTTACAGTCGCAAGTTCCTGACCACCGTGCCATTCCTGCGCAACTCGAACGACTTCGTGTTCGACACGCAGATCCTCACGCAGGCCGCCGCGTTCAACTTCACGGTGGCCGAGGTTCCCGTGACGACGCGGTATTTCGACGACGCGTCGTCGATCAACTTCCGCGTCTCGATGGTGTACGGCTTGAAGACGGTGTGGACGGTGGGCCGCTATCAACTGCACCGTCTCGGGCTCCGCTCCCGCCGCTACTCGCGCTGAGCGGGGCTCAGCACCGCATAGACGGCGATCGACGCGCTGCGACGCATGGCGGCCGCGAGCGGCGCCCACAGTGCTGCGACCGTCGTGAGCGGAACGGCGAGCGCAACCGCGACTGCCGCTGACATCGCACCGGCACGGCTTTGCCGCAGGCGCGCCTCGGACCTTCGCAACACGTCGTAGAGAAGGTTCGGCGGAAGTCCCAGCCGGTTCTCCAAGGTTTGCACGAAGCTGAAGAGATCGTATTCGGGCACCAGGTGCGTGACCTTGGCCGTCGTGAACCCAGCCTCCGCGAGCATTGCGCCAAGCGTCGCGGGTGTGAAATGGACGAGATGCCTCGGGACGTCGAGATGGAACCAGCCGTCGCGTCCGACACGTGCCTCGGGCGACCCGAAGTCGGGGACTGCGATGAGGAGGATGCCCCCCGGCTTCAGCAGTCGCGCGATGCCCCGGATTGTCGCGCGCGGCGTGTGCAGATGCTCCGCGACGTGCCATAACACCACCGCGTCGAATGTGGCGCCCTCGGCGATCAGATCATCGACGTCCTGCGCGCGCACATCGAGATGAAAGACATCCCTCGCCTGCTGCGCCGCTGACGGAGAGCGCTCGGTGCCGCGCACGGTCCAGCCACGAGCACGCATCTGATTGAGGAGGACGCCCGGACCACAGCCGATGTCGAGCACGCTGCCTGGGCCTCCGCTCAGCCGCTCCACCGCGCGGATCCGGCTCCGGTGGACCAGTGAAAGGATGCGATCCATCCCTCCGCGATATCGATTCGTGGTGCTGTGGTATCCGCGAGGATAGTAGTGGTCGAGCTCCGCCGGCGATGGTGCGGGAACCGTCTGCGCCAGTCCGCACCAACGGCACTTCGCAATGGCGAACGGATCACCGGTGGCGGGGTCGTTGGCGTCGAAAAGGTGTACGAGATCCGCGCCCGGATGACCACACGCGGTCGTTGTGGAGACCGGCACCTGCAGCGCGGTCATCCGTTCAAGGCGATCTGCGTCGTTCGCGTCCACGCCTGCGGCTCGATGAGCGCGAGTGCGAG
This sequence comes from Candidatus Dormiibacterota bacterium, assembly GCA_049582105.1. GTDB lineage: Bacteria > Chloroflexota > Dormibacteria > Aeolococcales > Aeolococcaceae > Palsa-851. Next base: position 4,829 of record JBAUTG010000036.1, read on the forward strand.
CCCGACGATGATCAAGACCCCGCCGCCGATCGTCGCCAGGCTGGGCACGGCGCCGAAGAACGCGAGGGCGAGCAGCGCGGCGAGCGGTGGCTCACCGAGGAAGGACAGGGAGACGAGCAGCACCTGCACATGGCGGAGCGCCCAGTTGTACACGGTGTGGCCGCCGATGGTGCAGATGACGGCGAGCCCGAAGCAGGCCAGCGCGACCCTGGGCGACGGGAGATGTGCCACGCCTCCGGCAACGGCGGTCGCCGCCGCGACGACGCAGACGACGGCATAGACGATGGCCGAGTACCCGGCAACCCCGAGATCGGCGCGAACGCCACGACCGATGAGCAGGTACCCGGCCAGGCAGACAGCGCCCCCGATCGCCAGGAGATCCCCGTAGAACGCCCTGCCGTCCAGGTGGAGATCACCGGCGCAGGTGACGGCGGTTCCGATCAGTGCGAGGACCACCGCTGCGAGCGTCTGCCGGGACACGCGTTCGCCGAGCAGTCGCTTGCCGAGCGGCGTGACGATGATCGGGTGGATCGAGACCAGCAACACGCTGGCGGCGATCGACGTGTACTGCAGCGACGCGGTCCACAGCAGGAAATGCCCGGCGAGCAGCACGCCGCTCACGAGCACGAGCGAGATCTGCGTGCGTCCGCGCGGCATGACACGACGGCGCACGTCGCGCACCACCCACGGCACCAGCAGGACGGCTGCCATCCCCATGCGCAGCCAGACGATGGTGGACGGGTCGTCGTCCGCGTACCGGATGATGATTGCCGAGAACGAGACGGCGACGGTCGCAACCACGAGCGCCACCCCAGGCGCAGGGATTCGCACGCGCGAAGCGGCGATGGTCACCGGCGTCGCTCGCGCTCTCGCACCTTCTGCAATTCGGAGTAACCGCCGAGCACCTCGCGGATGCCGCCGTCCTCGATCGCCCACGTCCGTGTTGCCACTGCGTCGATGAGCGCACGGTCGTGGGTCACGAGCACCATCGCGCCGGGGTACTTCACGAGCGCTGCTTCGAGCACCTCCTGCGCGGGGATGTCGAGGTGGTTCGTGGGCTCGTCGAGCAGCAGCAGGTTGGTCTCCTCGATCGCGAGCTTGCCCATCATCAGTCGCGCGCGCTCACCGCCGCTCAGGTCACCGACGAGCTTGAGCGTGTCATCGCCGCTGAAAAGGAGCGAGCCGAGGAGCGTTCGCGCGCGCTCCTCGCCGACAGGATGGGTCGCGAGCAGATCGGCGAGCACCGTGCGCTCGTCGTCGCCGGCGGGCACATCAGAAGCGCCGTGCTCGGTCGACTGCCCGAGGTCCTGGCGGTAGAGACGGCGAACGCTTCGCGGACCGAGCGTGAGCGTTCCCTCGAGCGGCGGAAGGTCGCCGGCGAGCGTGTGCAACAGCGTCGACTTGCCGCTCCCGTTCGGGCCGATGACCGCGATGCGCTCACCGGGGACGATCGTCAACGGCGGTACCGCCAGCAACGGCTTGTCGCGGCCCACGACGAGCCCGACGCCCTTGAGGGTCACCCGCGATGCGGGCGCGCTGCTGAAGCGCAACCTCGGCCGGCGGTCCACCGTCGGCGGCTCGACTCGTTCCAGCCGGTTGAGGCGCGTCTGGCGGCCCCGCGCCTCGCGCGCGCGCTGGCCGGCCTTGTACTTGCGGATGAACTCTTCCTGGTGATCGATGTACGCCTTCTGCGCCGCGAACTCCCGCCGCCGGCGCTCGCGTCGCTCCACGCGGAGCTTGGTGTACTGGGTGTAGTTGCCGGGATACTGCTCGACGGTGCCACCCGCGACCTCGATCACCTGCGTGCAGACGTTGTCGAGGAACCGCCGGTCGTGCGAGACGAGTACGAATGCGGTCGAGACGCCGCGCATGAAGTCCTCGAGCCACTCGATTGCGGCGAGGTCCAGATGGTTGGTCGGCTCGTCGATGAGCAGCAGGTCGGCGTCCTGCACCAGGAGCTTGGCGAGCTCGAGCCGCCGTTTCTGTCCGCCGCTCAGCTGCGAGGGATGACGCTGCTGCGTCGCGGTGTCGATGCCGAGGCCGCCGAGTGCCTCGCGCGCGTTGGCCTCGAGCTCGTAGCCGCCCTGGTCGATGTAGCGATGCTGGACTTCGCCATATCGCTCGAGCAGTTTCGCGGCATCGGGCCGGGCGCTGTCGGCGAGCAACGGCTCGAGCGTGGTCATCTCGTGATGCATGGCCGCGAGGTCCTCACGCGACGCCATCACCTCGTCGAGGATCGTCTCGGCGACGGGCTCGGGAGCGTCCTGCGGCAGGTATCCGATCCGCAGTCCGCGCTGCCACTCGACCTCGCCCGACGTCGGCTCGCGGGCGCCGCTGATCAGTGTCAGCAGCGTGGTCTTCCCTGCGCCGTTGGCACCGACGACCGCGATTCGCTCACGTGTCTCGACACGGAGAGTCACGCCCTGGAGCACGCTCTCCGCCCCGAAGGCGACACCGACGTCGCGAAGGCTGACCAGGGACAAGCGCCGCTACTGCCCTGTCGCACCCTCGCGGGCGACGATGCGCCTCACGATGGCGACCGACGACGCGTACGTCGAGTCCATGCCGAAATACGAGAGCCCGCGTGCGCCGAGGGTGCGTGCCTGGGTGTACGGAGTGTCCGATCCGTAATGGATCACGCCGAAATCGATCGGCAGCTTGGAGAAGCTGATCGGCTCGCTGGTCGGATACCGGGCAGGCTGAGTCATCTCGTACACCGCGTTGCAGTATGGCCCGGCCTCCATCTCGACCACGGTGAATGCCTCGCGATAGTAGAAGTCGAGGTACCCGCGGTTCTGCAGGAACGTTCCCTTGACGCTCACGGCGCGCTGGTTGTCGAGACCGCTCCCGAAGCGGAGATACGGCGCGATGTCGGTCACGGAGAATGCGTTGTCGAGCCAGTAGGTCGATCGGCTGTGCTCGTCGTGGATGACGCTGCTGATCATCACATCGCCGACGTCGGCGTTCAGGGTCGCCGCCTTGCCGAGGACGTAGACACCGCGAAGGTCGACGGTCTCCGCGATCTCACGGAGGATGTTGTACGCGGCAAGGCCAAGTGGGTAGTCGATGTTCACGATGACCGCGCGGCTCGCAGCAAGGACACCCGCGTCCACGGGGAGCACGCGGTCGTCGAAATGCGCGGGGGCGAGGCGATCGAGTGGGACCACCTGTGCTGCGACGTCGAGCGCGGTCCTGCTGTTGACGCTCAGTGCGCCCGCTTCGCGCTCCTCACGGCGAAGTGCTGCCCGCTCCGCCTCAGGCAGCAGCCGGAGCCGTTCGCGCGCCGCGTAGTACAGGAAGTTGTTCCAGTTGCCCTGAGCGGTGCCATCGCGGAAACGCTGGAGCTCCTCGCGGAGCTCGGGGGTCCCGTCGCGTTCCACGGCCGAGGCCAGCTCGTCCGCGTGTCGAGGTGCCACACCGGTCAGCAGGTTGGCGATGGCATGTGAGTTGCTGCTGACGAAGTAGACCGGGCGGTCGAGCAGGGACTCGGAGCGCATCAAGCCGGTGACCTGCTGCCACCAGCGCCGGGTGACCCGCGCGTAGCCCACCTGGGTGCCGCCGAGCATGCGGACCCGCAACGCCATGGCTCGCTGCGCGATCTCCGCCAGCCGTCTGCCGAAGGTGACCCCCCAGATCTCATGCAGCTGCAACCAGTCGTCCTCGAGCCCGCCGCACGCGGCTGCGATCTCCGCGGGAGTCGCCTCCTCGATCCGCTCGATGCCGGTACCGCGCAGCGCGACGCGCAACTTTTTCCACTCGATCTGCAGCGCCACCATGGTCGGGATCAGGTCGTCGACGTCCGACGCGCTTGCGATGAGCACCGCGAGCGTTCCGTCGCCGTCGTCGTACCACCGGCGTCGCCGTCCCGGAGCGCTGACCTCGCTCCACTCACTGAACGGGCTGAAGCCGCGCTGGGCGAAGACCTCCGCCGACTGACCCATCACGACCCGCCGTGCGCTGAAGATCGCGTCGGGGAGCCGCCGGATCGCGTAGAGGAGCGCACCGAGGTCCAGCTCCATTGAGGCGGCAAGCGGATGCAGGCTCGAGCCCATCGCCTTATGCGAGTGCTCGAACACTCGGAGCTGCGTCTCGCCACTGCTGCGCAGGATCGTCGTGTAGGTGCGGTGGTAGACCTCGACGGCGTCGCCGAGCGCAGTCTCCTCGGCGGCCGGCAGCGCGCGGGTGAGGCGCGTGACGGGTGTCGAGGCGGTCGCTCCCTGTCCGAGCTCGTGCAGCGCCATCCGGCCCATTGTCGCCCCTCCCAGCGCGCCGAGTGCGCCGCGGTGGCTATCCTGCCCCGGCCGTGGGACGCACCGCCGTGACCGGATCCGTCGCCTTTGACACCATCATGGTGTTCAACGGGCGCTTCGGCGAACACATCCTGCCCGACAAAGCGCATGTGCTCAACGTCGCTTTCCTTGTCGGGCAGTTGGAGCGGCGCCGCGGTGGCACAGCATCCAACATCGCGTACTCCATGGCGATGCTCGGGGAGCATCCGCTGCTCTGCGCTGCGGTGGGTGCCGGCGATTTCGTCGCTTTCGGCGCAGCCCTGGAGGCGAAGGGCGTCGACACGTCCTCGGTGCTGCGCTGCGACGACATCGACACGGCCACCGCATTCATCACCACCGACCTCGACGGCAACCAGATCACCGCGTTTCACCCTGGAGCCATGACCCGAGCCGCCGGGGTCGATCTCAGCGCGCTGACCGATGTTTCGGAGGTGATCGTCGGTGCCGATGATGCCGCGGCGATGGGGCTGCACATCGAGCAGGCGCGCACGCTGGGTGCGCGTCTCATCTTCGTGCCGGCGCAGCAGATCCCTGCGATGCCGGACGAGGTGCTCCGTGCCGGTCTCGATCAGGCGTGGCTCGTCGCCGGCAACGATTACGAGCTCGAGATGATTCGCGAGCGCACCGGCCGGACCATCGCAGACCTGAGCGGAGGACGGATGGTCGCCGTGACCAAGGGTGGTGCGGGGAGCGAGATCCATACTCCCGACGGGGTATCTTTGATACCGCCCGCGGTGGTCGAGGTCGCGGTGGATCCGACGGGCGCCGGCGACGCCTACATCGCCGGCCTGGTGACGGGTTTCCGCGCCGGTGCGACACCTGACGTGGCCGGGCGGATGGGATCGGTTGCGGCTGCGTACGTCGTCGGGGAGCGGGGACCGCAGACGCACCACTTCACCCCCGCGACGTACAGCGCGCGCTACGCGGCGACGTTCGGTTCGGAGCCGCCGCTGCCGTCCCTGCCCCAGGCGTAGAGTGGGTGGCATGGAAGACGCCGTCATCGTCAGCGCAGTCCGCACGCCGGTTGGGACATTCGGCGGCGTGTATGTCGATGTTCCGGCGACGACTCTCGGCTCCATAGCGGTCGAGGAGGCGTTGCGCAGGGCCGGCATCGACACCGTCGACGAGGTCCTGATGGGCAACGTGCTCCAGGCGGGTCTCGGACAGAACCCCGCGCGGCAGTCGTCGCTCGGCGCGGGTCTCGCCGAGAGCATCCCTGCGACAACCATCAACAAGGTGTGCGGCAGCGGGCTCAAGACCGTCGCGCTTGCCGCGCAGGCGATTCGCGCCGGCGACGCGGAATGCCTCGTCGCAGGCGGTATGGAGAACATGTCTCGCGCGCCGTATCTCATGGAGAACGGCCGCTACGGCTACCGTCTCGGACACGGACAGCTCGTCGACGAGATGATCCGCGACGGCCTCTGGTGCGCCTTCGACGACTGTCACATGGGCAGCACCGCCGAGAACGTCGCTCGCGAGTACGAGGTGTCGCGCGAAGACCAGGACGGATTCGCGGCAGGATCGCAGCAGAAGGCCGAGGCGGCGATCAAGAGCGGGCGCTTCAAGGACGAGATCGTCGCGGTGCCGGTGCAGCGGAAGAAGGAGCAGGTGCTCGTCGACACCGACGAGCACCCGCGAGCCGGGACGACCGCGGAGTCACTCGGCGCGTTGCGCGCCGCCTTTGCGAAGGACGGCACGGTGACCGCCGGAAACGCGAGTGGCATCAACGACGGCGCGGCCGCGGTCGTGGTGATGAGCGCGTCCCGTGCCAAGGCCGAGCATCGCGTTCCTCTGGCTCGGATTCGCGGCTACTCGAGCGCCGGGGTAGCGCCCCGCATCATGGGGATGGGGCCCGTGCCTGCGGTCCGCTCCGCGCTGCAGAGGGCGGGCGTCGAGCTGCGCGACATCGATCTCTTCGAGCTCAACGAGGCGTTCGCCGCGCAAGCGGTTGCGGTGGGACGCGAGCTCGCCGTTCCAGAGGACAGGCTCAACGTCAATGGTGGTGCCATCGCGATCGGCCATCCCATCGGCGCCAGTGGAACGCGAATCCTGGTCACGCTGCTGTTCGAGATGCAGAAGCGCGACGCGCACCTCGGCGTCGCCGCCCTCTGCATCGGCGGGGGCCAGGGCATCGCGATGGTGCTGGAGCGGGCGTAGCCCTGGCCTGAGGTTTCGCGGCAATCCGCCATCCCGACGACCCGTTCGACGAGACGAGCGGCGTCGGGCACGGGCGCCCGGCCGGGTGCCGCTACTCGTTCGGGTCGACCCCTGCGAACAGGTCCGTCTCCGGAAGCACCACGGGCTTGCGCGACATCCCGAGCTGGAAGTACTCGTCGGCGAACTGCTTGAGGACGTCATCGGGCATGCTGAGTTGTGGCCAGTCCTCTGAGATCTGACTGCGATGTGCACGCAACGCCTCTCGCTTGCGTCCGATCACGTCGACGGTGTCGATGGTGGCGGCGACTTCCACATCCGGCGTGAGGAACTCCATCTCATCGGGGTTTGTCTCGCCGAACGGCGGATCGACCCCCGCCTCCTTCGCCATCGCGACCATGCGCTCGAACTGCGACCGTGGGAATGCCGTGTAGTAGAGCTTCTGAACACGCCACGGCTCGCCTGCCTCCTTGTACATCGCCTTGAGGCGCGCCGCCTCCACCGCGAGGAGCGTCGCTCGGTGGGCCTGGATGTGGTCGGGGTGGCCGTAGCCGCCGTTTCCGTCATAGGTGACGACAACATGCGGCCGGAAGCGCCGGATCAGGGCGACGATCTTTCCTGTTGCCTCGTCGATCGGCGTCATCCAGAACGCGCCGGGAAGCTGGTTGGTGGGTGTGCCCGCCATGCCCGAGTCACCGTAGCGGAGGAACTCGACCTCGTCGACGTGGAGAATGCGGCAGGCTTCACGCAACTCGCCCTCGCGTATCTCGGCGAGACGAGGACGGGTGGTCTCCTCGGGCATGTTCGGATCGACGATCGTCGCCAGCTTGCCGTCGGTGCAGCACACGACACACGTCCGCACACCACGATCGGCGTAGGTGGCGAGCGTGCCACCCATCGTGATCGTCTCGTCGTCGCAGTGCGCATGCACCCCCATGAGGCGCAGCCCGGCCTCTGCCATCACTCCTCGACGACGGTGACCGAACGCATCACGTCGTTCTGACGGATCGCGCCGACAACGTCCATCCCCTTCACGACCTGACCGAAGAGGTTGTATGACTTGGTGAGCTTCTGGCGGTCGTCCACGGTGCAGATGAAGAACTGCGAGCCGTTGGTGTTCGGCCCCGAGTTCGCCATCGCCACGGCGCCTGGCTCGTACTCTCCCTGGACCGGCTCATCGTCGAAGCGATACCCCGGGCCAGCGCGACCGGTCCCTTCGGGACAGCCGCCCTGGATCACGAAGTCGTCGACGATGCGGTGGAACGTGAGCCCGTCGTAGAAACCGTCACGGGCGAGAAAGACGAAGTTGTTGACCGTTTTCGGCGCCCGCGCGGGGTCGAGCGCGATCACGATGTCGCCACGGTCGGTCTTGATGGTCGCGATATAGCGGTGCGCTGGATCGATGACCTGCTCGGCAGCGGTGTACTTCTTGGGCATCGGGGCAGTCTACCCGGGGTGCCCGGGTAGACTGCCGGGCCGCGTCGCCGGGATCAGAGAGGGGTGCTCGATCCGGTCGCGGTAGCGGTGGAGGGTGCTGACGACGGCGTCTTCGCGAAGCCGCCGAAGCGAACGTGGATGTAGGTGCTGAGGTTCAGGTTCATCAGCTTGGTGATCCCGGCGGTCGCGGCCGCCTTCAGCGTGTTCGCCTCTGCCTGGGTGATCTTGTGGTTTGCCACCGCGTTGTTCAGGCGAGCGGTGACCTTCGCCATGACCGCGCTCTCGACGGCCTGCGCCTTGGATCCGTCGATCTGCGCGAGGGTTTCGCCGTTGAGCAGATCCTTGAGCACGGTCGTCCGTGGGAGACCGGTCTCCGCCACCGAGGTGCGAAAGAGGGCGAGGGCGATCCGGCGCGTGGCAAGGGCCTTCACACCGGGATGACCGGTGGTCGCGCTCGGCGACGGCGAGGTTGCGGCAGTCGTGCTGCTCCCCGACAGGCCCGCGGCCAGTGCCGGGACGATCGCGACCGTCGCGATACCGGCGACTGCGACGACTGCGAAGGCGATCGCGGTCAATGTGACCCTTTTCCCGGGGAACGTCATTCCCGACATGCTGATGCTCCTTTGGTTTCAATCTGTTCTATGGTGGGCGGTGTTCCTCATTCTCAGCCGTCGTCTGCGCGCGTTCCCTGAGCCACGCCTGAGACATGGGGACGTTGCCCGATCCGCTTGCGACACGGAGGCATCACGTGGACGGTGCCGCTGAGAGGCCGGTCGTCGGGCTCATGGGGGCGTTCGATTCGGGCGATCTGGGGGAGGTCGCGCTTCGACGGGTGGTCGAGGCGGAGCTCACGCGCCGGCGCCCGGACATCGACCTCGTGGCCTACTCGCCGTTCGGATCGGAGCGGCCGGTCCCGGGTGACGAGGGACGTCCGGCTCGCCCGCTCCCGTTGTTGGACGGCGGAGCCGCCCTCGGGGTCGACGCGCTGATCGTGACGGGCGATGCCCTCGCCGGTGACGCGGGGTGGGCTGCGCGCTACGACCTCGCGCACGGCGACGCGATGGCGGCACGTGGGGTTGCGGCGCTGGCGCTGTCAGGGAGGCGAGCGGGTGCGGCCGCGGCGGCGCACGTCCTGTGG
>JBAUTG010000037.1:0-2355 GCA_049582105.1 Candidatus Dormiibacterota bacterium
ATGCGGTCGTGGATGAAGGCTGCCATCGCGGCCGCCTCCAGCTCCTCCTGGGTCGCGTCGGGCTTGGCGTACACGAGGTTGCGGCGCACCGACGCGTGGAACAGGTACGTCTCCTGGGTCACCATGCTGATCGCTCCTGCGAGCGACCCGAGCGTCAGGTCGCGGACGTCCATGCCGTCGAGGAGCACCCGGCCTTCGGTCACGTCATAGAGACGGGGGATGAGGTACGAGATGGTGGTCTTCCCCGCGCCGCTCGGTCCGACGATTGCCGCGAGCTGACCGGCACGCACCTTGAGGGTGACGTCCTCGAGCGCCCAGGGCCGGCGCACCTCGTTGGGGACGGGGTCCTGGTCCGGGTCCTCGTCGATCCCTGGTGCGACGACCGGTTCGGGCTGCGAATCGAGCATCGGCCCGAAGCTGCCGCGGTCGTAGCGGAAGTAGACGTGATCGAGCTGGACATCACCGCGCACGTCGGCGGGATTCACCACGCGTGCGTCCGGCTTGTCGACGATGTCGTGCGGCATCTTGAGGTAGTCGAAGATCCGCTCGAACAGTGCCAGGCTCGCCTGAATCTCGATCGACACGGAGAGCATGCTGCCGATCGGGAAGAAGAGGCGGCTCTGGAGCGTCGTGAACGCGATGATGGTGCCGGGCGTGATCGAGGTGCCGCCGTGCCCGCTCGCAAGGACGTAGCCCCCGATCAAGTACACGAGTGCCGGGGCGCTGCTGAAAAACGCCCCGATGACCGCGAAGAGTGCGCGCCCGATCATCTCCTGACGGATGGCGAGGTTGGCGAGCCGGTGGTTCTCCTTGCGGAACCGCGCGATCTCCTCCGGTCCCCGCCCGAAGACCTTGGCGAGCAGCATCCCCGAAACCGAGAGAGTCTCCTCCGTGATCGCGCTGATCTCGGCCTTCGACTCCTGTGCCTGCATCGTGATCTGCCGCCGCACCTTGCCTGCGCGGTACGTGTAGATGACGAAGAGCGGGGTGATACCGAGGGACAGCACGGTGAGCTGCCAGGAGAGGACGAGCATTGCGATCAGCGTGCTCAGCAGCGTCACGATGTTGGAGAGCAGTGAGGTCGCGGTGTCGGTCACGACCGACTGGATGCCGCCGACATCGTTGGTGAGTCGCGACTGGATCTCCCCGGTGCGTGTGCCCGTGAAGAAGCGCAGCGACATGCCCTGGAGGTGCTCGTAGAGGCGGTTCCGCAACTCCTCCATGACTCGCTGCCCGACACGATTCGTGATGTACGTCTGGAGGACGCCGATAGCCCCGGTGACGATCGTGATCCCGATCATGATCCCGACCAGGATCTCCAACCGAAGGACGTCGACCGGCAGGGCCACGGTGTGCTCGTTCACGATCCTGGTCGGGAACAGCGCCGTGTCGAAGACGACCTTGATGAGGACCGGGTTGATCACCCCGGCGCCGGCGGTGATGACCACGAGTCCCGCGATCGCCGCCACACCGCCGCGGTGCGCTTTGAAGAGGCCGGCCGTCTGACGCACCAGCTTTCGATTGGAGACACGTCCCGTCGGTTTCTCGTGTCTGCGACCGCCGCCCATCCAACCGCCGCCGTGAATCACCCCGGTACCCCAGAACACGCGATGGTCGCGAGCGTCATCAATTCGACTGTACCAAGGTGAAGTCGTTTTCCCGATTTGGTAACAGGGCCCGAGACGCCCGGCCGCGGGATATCATCGGCGGCGATTCAGCGCGGAGGGAGCGCTGACGCACGACAACGAGGATCTCCATGACTGTCAAGCCGCTCATCTTGGGAGCCATCTCCATCAGCGCCCTCGCCGCTCTGGCGGGCTGTGGCAGCTCGTCGACCGGCACGTCTTCGAGCCCGAGTTCGTCCGGCTTCACCATCCCGAGCCTCGGCGGGCTGCCGACCCTCCCCGGGTCGGGTTCGGGTGGCAGCGGCGCCAGTGCTGCAACGCTCCTCAACGTGACCGACGTGCAGACGATCAGCGGCGACCCGAACGTCCAGCCGGTGAGCGGGACGTGCAGCAGCATCACCTGCATCTACGCGGATACGACGACGACGACGAGTGGCAGCGGGGGCATCATCGTCGTGGAGCCATTCCCCGGCGGCCTGGGCCAGGCAGCGCTCCAGGCGGCAGTTGCCGGCGCCCTTTCGAACAACGGGGGTAGCTCGAGCGGTGGCAATCCGGTGCCGGTCACCGGTCTTGGAGACGCGGCGATCAAGGAGATCGATGCGGACAGCGCGACCTACGCCTTCTCCAAGGACAACTACCTGGTGGTGATCAGCATCACCTCCGGGACCAACACCGGCGCAGCGATGGACTCGCAGGTGCAGGCCGCCGCGGAGACCGCCGCCGGACAGCT
>JBAUTG010000038.1:0-1777 GCA_049582105.1 Candidatus Dormiibacterota bacterium
CCTCAGAAGCACCCGTAGCCAACCAGGCATCCGGTGGGGCCGCCCAGACCCAGCGCACCGTCGGCGCGTCGCAGCCGGCGCCGGTCAAAGCCGCCCAGCCGGCGGCGCCCCAGGCGCCATCGAACCCGTGTGGCACGGGCGGCCCGGGACCGACGATGCATCCCATGTGCGTGACGGGAGGTCAGGTTCCAATCGGAGGCTGACCCAGGACCCAGGAGAGAGCCATGGCGGCCCCCTCCTGGCGTGAGGTCTCTAGTGCGCTACGGTCCCGGGCGCGTGATCCGCGGCTGAAGATGTCGATCCGTGGATCGGTGCGGGATCGTTCACTTCCTGACCGCGATCCGATCGGCCGTGCGTCAGGGCAGCCACGAGGTTGGCGACATCAGGCGTGCCCCAACCGGTTGCCAGGTCGTAGCCGCGTTTGGCGGCGAAACCAACCGTCGAGTCGAGCGCGTTGTTGCCGGCGACGATGTCGTGGAACACAGCGGGCGCCTCTGCGTGACCGTCCTCGCGCGACCTCATCTGCTGCTCGCCCAGCTTGTAGAGCGTGGCGTTGGCCACGCCGAGCGGGTCTTGCCGGGCCGATTCGCGAGCCTGGTTCGCCAGTGCGAAGATCGCGGCCCACTGCGGCGAGCCGGAGCTGGTGCCACCGACCAGATAGATATGCGGCAAGATGATGACTTCGACGCCGCCCTCGAGCGCAGCGTTGTACGCGACGTCAGGGACGGTGCGGGTCCGGTAACCGGTCACCGGCCGCTGCCAGGATGGGGCCCGAAACAGCACGCTGGGAGCACCTCCGGTCGCCACGTCAAATTGTGGCTCGTTCCATGTTGCCTCTCCGCCGTAGTGACCCGAGACCTCGAGACCGCCGGGGTATGGATTGCCCTGGGTTCCCCCGACGCCTGTGACCAGGGGGTCAGAGGCTGGATACGACGCAACAGCCGGCGATTTGGTTCCGGTGTACTGGGTCCAGGTGGCGCCCGCGTCGCCGGCCGACGCCAGCAGGGTATCGCCCGACCGAACCGCCGCCATGAAGATCCTGTGCTCATCGGCGAACGACGTGCCGGCGGTGGCGTCGGTTTCCCAGTCGCCAAAGCTCTGCGACACGACTGCGCCGCGGTAGTGGGGGAAGACCTGCGCCTCCGCGGCGTTGATGTCGTAGTTGTTGTCTGTGGCCGCGACAGCGAGAACTATGTTCGCCCCGGGCGCCATTGCGTGGGCGTACTCGACGTCCAGCGAGGTTTCAATCTGCCAGCTGACGAGGGCTCCCGACCCGGTCGCCCCTGTTCCAGCCGCTTTGATGATCGTGAGTGACGGGGGTGCCGCGATGCCGAAATAGGCATCGAAAAAGGCGAGGTCGGTGAGAATCGACGGGCTGCCGTACGCGTCGACGATGACGATCGTCTGGCCCCTTCCGTCCAGGTTGGCGGGGAAATCGTATGTTTTGGCCAGGTCATAAGGTCCGTAGCAGGGGATGGGGGTGAATGCGCAGTTGTGATGTATGGAGCCGTCAGCCAGGGAGGTGACCTCCGGACCCTCTAAGGCGGTGAGGTTGACCGACATGTGCGGCCCGACCGCCTTGAGCGCTCCTGTCGGGAGCCCCGAGATCACCGCAACACCGCCGGCGACCAAAGCCAACGACGAAACCAACGCGCCCAGCCGGCGCGACCAACCCTTTCCCATCTTCCTCTCCACGTGTGGTCACCCGAATCGAGGGCCGTATCCAGACCGTCTCGCGAGTTGCAATACTCTCGCAAGGGTCGGCAAGCAAAGTCAA
>JBAUTG010000039.1:0-18993 GCA_049582105.1 Candidatus Dormiibacterota bacterium
GCCGCGGCCTGGGGAGGTGGCTGAGCGGCCGAAAGCGCCCGCCTGCTAAGCGGGTGAGGGATGTTAAGTCCCTCCGGGGGTTCGAATCCCCCCCTTCCCGCCAGGCCGGTCAGGCAGGTGCGCGCCCTACGAACACGCCCCAGCCGAGGCAACGACGCCCCTCGCTCAGGTATCGCCGTCGAGACCGATCACGCGTTTCCCGGATCTCGGCAGCGTCGGGATCGTCGGGGTTGGCGTTCAGCCAATCGGAAACGTTGAGCCATTGGCTCGCGGTGTATCGATCCCAATCGTCGGCGGAGGCGAGCACCATCTCGACAAGGTCGACGCCCGCCGCCTCGAAGATGCCAAGGGTGCCTGCGAGATCCGCGAACTCCTGCCCATATCCCTGTGCAAGCGCTGCCGACGGCGGCTCGGCCCAGTACACGTCACCGACAAGGATCCAACCGCCGGACCGGACTCGCTGCTTCATCAACGCCAATGTGCCGGCGAGCCCGTTGCCGATCCACGTGGCGCCGATGCAACTCACGACATCGAAAGGCTCACCAACATCCCGCAGCTCCGCGACGTCGCCTTCGACGAACTCCACTGCACCCGCGATCCCGAGCTCTTCGGCTCGAGCTCGAGCGTCGGCAACGGCGGGCGGATAGATGTCGATGCCGACACCGGTCGCACCGAACTTCGCCGCGAATTGACACAGCATCTCTCCCTTGCCTGAGGCAAGGTCCAACATGCGCGTTCCGCGCTCGATGTGGCAGATGCCGGCGACGAGGAGCAGTTTCTCGATCGACAGCGGGTTCATGATCCGGTGCGTGGACTCGGATACCTCGTGATATCGGTGGACGCTCACCATGACGAGAAGGTATCTGAAGTCAAAGGTCACGCGATCTGTACCGGGGGATGTCCGTCCCCAGGCAGCTACGACTGGCTGCTCGATGCGGTAAGAGATCTGGGCGCCGGCGTTGAGCAGATACCCAAGAGCACTACGTCAGCTTGCGCACGCGCAAGCAGTTCGCGATGCAGCAGCCGGGGGCGCAGTGGGCAAATGTTGGGCTGATCCTCCGTCAGGGCGACCGCAGCAACCGCCTGGAGCCCGCTGCGACATAGAACGCGCTGTTCACGCACCGGGTGCGCGTGCGATCACCTGAGGAGGTGGCCGGCGAGTCGCTCGGGTGGTTGCGCTCGGCGTATGTCGACGGGCCTCAAGGGTCGATCTGATCGGCCCGGAAGCGGCAATCGCTCGTGCCGCTCGGGCTGCCCTTCGAGGGTCAGCGCGTCGGCAAGCTGCTCGTGCCACTCATGGCGCGCAGCGGGCGCGAATGCGGCTCAGCGCACCACCGGAAGCCCATTCCGGCTCCACTTCTGGAAGCCACCGATGACGTCGGTGGCATCGCGACCGAGCTGGCGCAACGTAGCCGCCGCGAGGCTTGATGAATACCCCTCATTGCAGATGATGAGAACCGCCTGTTGGCTGTCCACGGTTCCGTCTCTGAACTCGCTTGCGGGATCCAGCCGCCACTCCAAAACGTTGCGATCGATAATCAGCGCACCGGGAATCGTTCCGTCGCGCTCTCGTTGTTCCAACGGCCGGATGTCAACGAGCATCGCGCCCGATGCCATCGCGCGCAGGGCCTCCGCGGGCTCCAAACGGATCAGGGAGCTCCGAGCACGCTCCAGTAGCACGTCAATGCTGACGGTTTCCCCTTCTGGAATCATGCGCTCGCAACTCGATCATTCACGTCGGTGGTGCTCACGGTGCGAACCATAGTGCGCCCATCGCGCACGCGCAAATCGGGCGTGAAGCAACGGTCACATGTCGAATCCCTCCTCGACGGCGCAAACTCTGTTGACCATGTCCGCAGACGTCGCCCACACGAACAAGCGACCTCAGCACTGGGATCGACGGTACTCGGGCTCCGGACCGACCGGCGTGAGCTGGTATCAGCCCGAACCCGCGATGTCGCTCGCCCTCATCGACCGCCTCAGCGTCCCGAAGGAGGCGCCGGTCATCGATGTTGGTGGCGGTGCATCTCTATTGGTTGACAGGCTCCTCGCTCGCGGATACACGGATCTCACCGTTCTCGACGTCTCGTCAACGGCACTCGCGATCGCGCGGGAGCGTCTCGGTGATGCCGCACCCGTTCGCTGGCTGCGCGAGGACATCCTGACCTGGCAGCCGGAGCGCCGGTATGGGCTCTGGCACGACCGTGCCGTGTTCCATTTCCTCACGCATGCCGCTGACCAGGCGACATACCTGACGAAGATGCGGCAGGCGATTGGAGATTCTGGGGCGTTGATCATCGCCACGTTCGCATCCGATGGCCCGGAACGCTGCTCAGACCTCCCCGTAGCGCGCTACGACGCGAGCGACCTCGAACGGCTCCTCGATGGATTCACGGTCGTCGAGGCCGGTCGCGAGGAGCACGTGACTCCGGGTGGCGTGGTCCAGCCGTTCACGTGGGTTGCAGCGACGCGCGACGCGAGCTGACCGCTCGCCGATGTCCTTGGCGCCGACGATCCTCTCGACGAACCGACCTACGCGTCGCGCCTCACGAGGAGCACTGCAGCCACGCCGATGGCTGCGAAGGCGTAGGCAGCGAAGACACCGAGCCCAACCCACGGCGCGAGTCCGTGCGCCGGAGGCACGATGTTCATGATCGCCTGCCCGGCATTGCCGGGAAGGAAGGGACTGATGGTGTTCGAGATGCCCGCCGGAAGGATGAACGCGATGACCGGCAGCACGAAGAGGATGACGGTCAAGCTGGTGACGGCCGCCGCGGTGCTCCGGAGGATCCCGCCGAGTCCGATGCCAAGGAGGCCGGCAATCGTCAGGTACAGCGCCGAGCCCAGGACTGCGCGCGCGACACCGGTGTCTCCGAAGCCGATCTGAACGTGGTCGCCGGACAGAATCGCCTGGGTGCTGAAGAACGCGAGCAGCATTGCCGGCACCGTCACGCAGAGCGCGATGAACGTATAGACAACTGCCTTGCCCCACAGAACGGGGAGACGCTTCGGCACTGCGGCGAGCGTCGAGCTGACGAGTCCGGTCGAGTACTCGCTCGTCATCATCAAGACGCCGAGCACACCGATCACCATCACGCCGATGCTGGCGCCGACGAGACTCACGTTGAGCGGCTGAAACGTCGCCTTGTTGACGGCGGTCATCGTCCCCCACTGGGAGACGACGAGGATGGCGGCGGCGAGCGCCAGTCCGACCGTGAGTCCGACCGTCGCCAGCAGCGTGTAGCGCGTGGACCGCAGCGAACGACACTTGGTCCACTCTGAGGCAATAACCCTCATCTGCGTCACCTTCCCGGCGCTCGGTGCGTGCGGGAGGCTCACCGGAGCGCTCGATACAGTGCTCATGCTGCTACTCCCGCGACGTCGCTGACGCCGGCGTTGATTGACGGGTTGCGGTATTCGACTTCGTCGTGCGTCAGTTCCATGAATGCGTCCTCGAGGGATGCCGTTTGCGGCGTGAGCTCGGAGAGGACGATGCCGTTCGACGCCGCGATGCGTCCGATCTGCTCCGCGCTCAGGCCTTCGATATCCAGCGGGCCGGGCTCATCGCTCGCGACGGTCGCCCCGCGGGCGACGAGCAGGCCGCGGAGCTGCGCCGCTTGCGGCGACCGAACCCGCACGACGTTCTTCGAGGACTCGCGCACGAAGTCCCCGATGCTGATGTCGCGGATGAGCCGGCCTCTGCCGATGATGATCAGGTGGTCTGCGGTCAGTGCCATCTCGCTCATCAGGTGCGACGAGAGGAAGACCGTGCGCCCTTCCGTCGCGAGTGTCTTCAAGAGCCCGCGCATCCAGTGGATCCCGTCCGGGTCGAGCCCGTTGATGGGCTCGTCGAGGATGAGCGTTGCAGGGTCGCCCAGGAGTGCGGACGCGATACCGAGGCGCTGCCCCATGCCGAGCGAGAACTGCCCCACCCGCTGCTTCGCCACGCCCTGCAGACCGACGAACTCCACCAACTCGTTCACGCGCGACCGTGGAATCCCCTGCGTCTGTGCCTGTGCGAGCAGATGGTCGTAGGCGGAGCGACCCGGGTGCACCGCGCGGGCCTCGAGCAGGACGCCGACGTTGCGCAGCGGCGCTCTATGTGCCGCATACCGCTTGCCGTTGACGGTTGCGGAGCCACTGGTCGGCGCGTGGAGGCCGATGATCAGCCGCATGGTCGTGGACTTCCCGGACCCGTTCGGCCCGAGAAAACCGGTGACCATCCCCGGCCTCACGGTGAATGTCAGGCCGTCGACCGCGGTCTTGTTGCCGTAGCGCTTGGTGAGATTGTCAACAACGATCACGTAAATCTCCTGTGCGTGGTGTCGAGAATGGGCGGAGCCCGGCCGCAGCCGGGCTCCGCGATGTGTCGCGTCGAGGGCTGAAGCCTATGCGGCAGCCGCCGCATCGATCGCAGCGCGATTGTCCGCGCGGGCATCGGAGGTGCCGGCGCCAAGCGCCACCGGCCTGAATCCCTTGAAGGTGAGCCACAGACCGAGGAACGCTTCCCAGAGGAACTCCGGGGCAGTGGCGATGCCCTGCGGGGCGGACTGCGCCGGGATCACGCCCAGCAGCACCGCGACGCCTGACGCGGCGAGGAGTGGACCGCCGATGACACCCAGGAGCGCGACGCGAGGCGACACGAGGCCGGACCGGTACATGAGCCAGCCCAGCATGAAGCCAGTGCCGATTCCATCCATGAAGCCGGGCCCCAACAGGAATGTCCAGTTCTTGACGGCGATCAGCGACTTGCCGACCACGACAAGTGAGCCGGCATCAGCGCCGCTCGCATGCTGCCGCAAGGTGACGACCGCGAGGACACTGAGGATGCCGACCAGGATGAAGGTGCACTCGATGAGGCGAGCGACGACGTAGCCGAGGGCGAACGTCTCGTTCTGCCGCTTGAGCAGCGGGAACAGCACGACCGCACAGCCCATGTTGGTGATGATCAACCCCAGCTCGAGGAAGGCACCGATGAACACGCGCGTGTCGGCGCCGGCACCGAGGACGTAGTTGGGATCGGTCAGGACGGGTCCGTAGAAGAAGACCGCGGCAATCGACGTGATGAACGTGAGGATGAAGAGCACGCCCACGATGAGCGCGATCTTTCGCGTTGACTGCATCTGGATTCCTCCTTTGGATTGGGTTGTTGTCGCCGTGGCTGTCGGATTCATCTGAAGCTCCTTGTTGTTGATGAGGTCACCGGGAAGGTGACGAGGGCGTTTGGTCAGGACGGGCGCGAGATCACCTGCACGCCATCAGCCACCTCCTCCGTCGCCGGCGGACTGCTCTCCGTGCGCGGACGGGTCCTGCTCGTCATCCACGGAAAGCGCGGGTGACGAGGTCAGGCCGATGACCTCGTATCCATGCAGCGCTTCGAGGAATGGCTGCACACTGCCGATGACGAGGCAACGCACTCGAAAGCCGTCAACCTCCACTTCGCTGACCCCGGAGGCGAGTGCAATCTGCCGGGCCGGCGGACGGCCGACGAAGGTGATCTCCACCCGTCGGGTTTGGGCCTCCTCGTTCATACTGCGGAGCGTGAGGGGGCACCCGCGGACGGGACATCGTCAGGATTGCTGATTGGATGCGTAGTCGGGCCGCCGATGGGCACGCCGGCATGACTACTCGTACTCGGGATGGCCAGACCTAGCCACCGGGCGGGCAACCTGCCGGCGGAGGCAACGACATTCGTCGGTCGCCGCCGTGAGCTCGGCGAGATCAGGAAGAAGCTCGCGACCGCGCGGATGGTGAGCCTGGTCGGCCCGGGCGGCGTGGGCAAGACGAGGCTCGCCAACCGGGTCGGCGCCGAGCTTGCGCGGAGCTTCGCCGATGGCGCGTGGCTGGTCGAGCTCGGCGAGGTCAGCGATGGGGAACTGGTGACCGATGCCGTGCTCGCCGCGCTTGATCTCCGGGACCAGGCCTCAGCGAAGCCGATGGAGATCCTGCTGGCTCACCTGCGGGAGCGGCAACTCCTCCTCGTGCTCGACAACTGCGAGCACCTGCTCGAGGCGGCCGCCCGGTTCGTGACAGAGGTCCTTCGCGCCGCTCCAGGAGTTCGGGTGATCACGACGACCCGCGAGCCGCTCCAGGTGTCCGGCGAATACGTGGTCCCGGTCCCGCCGCTCGAGCTCCCCTCAGTGGATGGAGGGGAACCACTCACCCAGCTCCAGCAGAACGAAGCCGTCGCGCTGTTCATCGAGCGCGCGGCTGCCGCATCGGGTACGTTCGAGCTCACGCCCGCAAACCGGGCCGCGGTCGTCGCCGTGTGCCGGCGACTTGACGGCCTGCCCCTCGCAATCGAGCTTGCCGCGGTGAGAACCAGAGTCCTGAGCGTCGAACAGGTCCTCGAGCGGCTGAGCGACCGGTTCGCGCTGCTCACCGGAGGGGGCCGCGCGGCGCTCCCGCGTCATCAAACGCTCCGCACGGCCATCGACTGGAGCTTCGACCAGCTGACCGACGCCGAGCAGATCCTGTTGCGGCGCCTCTGCGTCTTTGCCACGCGCTTCACGCTGGAGGACGTCGTGGGGGTCTGCACTGCAGCCGACACGACCGAGTCCGATGCCCTCGACCTCCTGGCGTCGATCGTCGACAAATCGCTGGTTACCAAGGAGGACATCAAGGGTGCCGTCTGCTACCGGCTCCACGAGACGATGCGCGAATACGCCACGCTGAAGGTGCGCGAAGCCGGTGAGGGGGACCTCATCCGTGACCGTAGCGTCGAGCACTATCGCTCGACGTGTCT
This sequence comes from Candidatus Dormiibacterota bacterium, assembly GCA_049582105.1. GTDB lineage: Bacteria > Chloroflexota > Dormibacteria > Aeolococcales > Aeolococcaceae > Palsa-851. Next base: position 6,746 of record JBAUTG010000039.1, read on the forward strand.
GCGCACGGCCGAAGACGCACGATACCACCTCGTCGAGTGGCTGGCGTGGGCGGACCTGGAGATCGACAATCTGCGATCGGTGCTGCACGAGTGCATCGGCCGCGAGGATCGTTCCCGCGGTCTCGATATCGCCGCGTCCATGCAGTACTACTGGATCACGCACGGAACGACAGAGGCCGTGCGCTGGCTCGACCAACTCCTGCCAGCTGCAGATGCGAGCGCCCTGACGATGGTGCGGGCGTACCACCTCCGAGGTTGGTTGAGCATGCTGCAGGGCGATCCTGCGGCCGGCCGCCCCTGGATCGCACGAGCCGTCGCCGCCGCTCGGCAGACGGGACAGCGAGCGCTCCTGTCGGAGTCGCTGTCGATGAGCGCGACCATCGCGACTGTGGCGGGGGACGCTGACGCGGCGCGACGCTCCCTCGATGAAGCCGAAGCGATGGCCCAGGGCCTGGACGATTTCGCGCCGCGGATCGAGCTCCTGCTGTCCCAGTCGATCTACGCGATCTTCACGGAGGATCTGGAGGCTGCCGAAGCCCTTTCCCTCGAGGGCGTGACCCTGAGCCGAGAGGCGGGTGACCTCTACCAACTCGAGAACATGTTTCGCAATCTCGGCGTTGCAGCAATGATGTCCGGCGACATTCACGCCTCCAACGCGTGGTTCAGCGAGGCGTTGCAGGTCGCTCGCCGGGTCGATAACCGGCTCGGCCAGTATTGGGGCATTGCCGCTGCCGGCTGGTATGCGGCGCATGCCGGCCGCGCGCGTGCAGCCGCACACCTGCTTGGGGCGGCAGACGTGATGGCCACACAGACAGGCTCGGCGCTCGGGGGACCGACGATTCCAATTGTTGCGGGAGGGCAGCAAATCGCGAAGGAGGCATTGGGATCAGTGGCGTTCGAGGCTGAGTTCGCGAAGGGTCAACACATGAGTCGTGAGGCGTCATTGCGGCTCGCGCTTGGTGAAGCCGATCCCGGCGACGTGTCCGGCGCCGAAAGCCTCGCGGCCAGTCCGCTCGCAAAGCGAGAACGTGAGGTCGCAGGGCTGGTCGCGGAGGGTTTGAGCAACAAGCAGATCGGTGTTCGCCTCTTCATCTCGGAGGCGACCGTCGCCAGTCACATCCGGCACATCATGGACAAGCTCGGTGTCAACTCACGGTCACAGATCGCTGTGTTGGTGACGCCGCGCGACTGACCATCGGTCTCCGGTCGTACTGTCGCGGGACACAGTCAGCCCGAGTCCGCCACACTGACGTGTGGCCGAAATGACATACGTCGCCGTGGCCGGGGATGCGCTCAAACCCGAAGCGCTCGCGGCACGGAGGGTGGGATGGGGGTTCATCTCCCTCTACATGCTGGCGTTCATGAGCACCAACCTGGTGTTCCTTGCGCCGATCCTGGTGACGCTGCCCTTGCGAGTGAACACGCTGGTGGGGATCGAGGAGGCTCCCGGCAGTCTGGCGCTCGTCTCCGGGATCGGCGCCCTGGTGTCGATATTCGGCAACCCCTTCTTCGGGAGGATGAGCGATCGGACGTCGTCACGGCTGGGCATGCGCCGGCCGTGGATGGTGATCGGCCTGGCCGGCGGCACGATCGGAGTCGCGATCGTGTCGTTTGCACCCAACATCCCGGTCGTCCTCCTCGGTTGGTGCATCGCGCAGCTGTTCTTCAACGCGCTGCTGGCCTCGCTGGTGGCGGTGCTTCCCGACCAGGTCCCAACCGCGCAACGCGGCACGGTGTCCGGTGTGCTCGGCATCTGCCTGCCGATCGCGGCGGTGAGTGGCACTTTCCTCGTGAAACTCCTGTCCGGACACGGGATCGCCACGTTCCTTGTCCCGTGCGCGGTGGGGGGATTCTTCATCCTGCTGTTCGCGATTGTGTTGAAGGACCGGCACCTGGCGGCGTCGGAGAGGCCGACGTGGTCACTGCGAGAGTTCGCAAGCACGTTCTATGTGAAACCGCGGACGAGCCCGGACTTCGCGTGGGCGTTCGCAAGCCGCTTCCTGTTCCTGATGGCGTACGCCCTCCTCACGACGTATGAGGCCTACTACCTGCTGCAGAAGCTCGGCAGTGCCGTCGCCGACGTGCCGCAGCAGATATTCCTCGGCACGCTCGTGCAGTCGATCGTCATCATCGTGGCGTCACTCGTCGGTGGCAAGCTCTCCGACCGGACTGGCAGACGGAAGATCTTCGTGTTCACGGCCTCGATCGCGTATGGGCTCGGGATGTTCGCGATCGCGATCGCCAGCAATTTCAACGGGTTCCTCGTCGGGATGGCGATCAGCGGGCTCGGATTCGGCGTGTATGCGGCGGTCGACCTCGCGCTGGTTGCCGACGTGCTGCCGAGTCCGGGCAGCAACGCAAAGGACCTTGGCGTCTTCAACATCGCAGGCGCGCTCCCGTTCTCCATCGCGCCCGCCTGCGCGCCTCTGATCCTCGCGATCGGAGGCGGCAGCTACGGTGTGCTCTACGCCGTGGCCGGGGCGTGCGCCATCATCGGCGCCATCGCCGTTCTGCGCGTGCGACGCGTCCGCTGAGCGGTCGGCACCGGGAATCTGAGTGGCGCCCATGTCGCTGCACGGCACAATGTCCGGGTCGCATCAGCCTTTCTGGAGGTGGGCATGGCGTTCTGCACGATCGTCGAATGGGATCAGGATCTCGGCGCCGCGCTGAGCCGCCTCCAGGGTCAGGATTCGCAGCCGCAGGGGTCGCTCGTTCGCGTGTTCGGCGCCACCGCGTCGGGCACCTACGCCATCGAGGTGTGGGAGTCCGGCGAGGATGCGCGGCGCTTCGCGGAGTCGAGCGCACCGGCGCTCGCGCAGTCCGCGCTCCCGCCGCCTGACCGGGTTGCCGGCTTCGAGACGTCGAACGTCTTCATCCGTGCGGAGCCGTGATCAGACTCCTCTGATCTGTGCGCCTGTTGCCTGTGCCGACCTATGCCGAGACGGGCTCCACTGCCAGCTCGGCAAGCGCGTCCATGGCCATCGTCAACTTCGCGCGCGGGGCGCTGAAGCAGAGGCGGATGTGCGAGGGCACGCCGAACGCGATACCGGGCGTGAGCAGCACCCGTCGCGCTGCGAGCGCGTCGATGAGTTGCAGCGTGTCGATCCAGGGGCTGCGCAGCCACAGGTAGAGACCGCCGTGCGGCTCCGCGGCGTCGAGCCCGCCGGACCTGACCCGGTCGAGCACCAGGTCTCGACGCTCGAGGTATGGCGTGGCGTTGATCTCCCAGGACTCGAGGTGCAGCAATGCTCGCTGCGCGGTCGCCGGCGCGTTGACGAACCCGAGCGCGCGCAGCGCCTGCGCGAGACCCCGATGCGTCTCGGCGCTCACGAGCGAGGGATGCAACACCAGGTAGCCGATACGCTCACCCGCAACACCGAGATCCTTTGAAAAGGAACGCGCGAGGACGGTGTGCTCATACGAAGCAAAGGGCTCGACGCGCTTGTGCGGCGCGTAGATCAGCTTCCGATACACCTCGTCGACGATGAGCAGCACCTTACGATCGTGCTTGCGGTTGTGCGCGTCGAGCACGGCGGCGAGACCCGACAGCTCACCGCCGTCGAGCACATGACCGCTCGGATTGCACGGCGAGTTCACGATCACCGCGGCGGTATGCGCTGACAGTGCGGCGTTGATGCCGTCGAGGTCGAGCCGGAGGTCGGGACCGGTCGGTACCGGCACGAAACGTGCTGAGGCGGTTTCGCAGTACAGGCGAAATTCCGGGAAATACGGCGCAACGCCGATCACGTCGTCGCCGGGATCGACGAACGTGCGGATCGCCGTCGTGATCGCGCACGCGGCGCCCGCCGTCATGGCGATTGAATCGCTCGTGATGCCGGGGAAGTCCACGTCTTCGGCGGCGCGCTCGCGCACGTCCGGGTATCCGAGGTTCGGCATGTACCCGAAGCGGCCGCGAAAGCGCTCGCGACTCGCTGCCACGAACGCTTCGACGATCGTCTCCGGTGCTTCCAGTGGCTGACCGATCGACAGGTCGGCGACCGTGCTCTCGCCGAACTCGGCACGCAGGCGCTCGCCCTCCATGAACATGCGCCGGATCCATCCCCCGTCCTGAAGTTGCGCGCGCGACCATCTGGAGATCGTCACGTCAATTCAGGGATGGCAGTCTGCTCAAGCGATGCTCGTCGTTCCGCCGACGCCGCCGGTGTGCCAGGAGAACGGGTAGTCGCGGTCGAAGATCTGGCGTGCGATCGCGGTGCGGTGGAGCGGGCGGAAGGTGTCCACCATGACGGCGAGCTCGTCGGTCTCGCGTGCGCGGTCGAGTGACGCCTCCAGCGCCCCGGGCTGCGGCCCATGGGGAAGTCCGCCGACGTGATGGGTGAACGAGCCGTGCTTGATCCCGCGGCGTGCCGCGTAGTTGCCCTCGACGTAGTACAGGACCTCGTCGGAGTCGAGGTTGCTGTGGTGATAGGGGAGCATGATCGCGTCGGGATCCCAGTCGAGCTTGCGCGGGACGAACGAGCAGAAGACGACGTTGTGCGCCTGGAACGTCTGATGGATCGGGGGCGGCACGTGAAAGCGGCCGGCGCGTGGCTCGAAATCATCGATGTTGAAGGTCACCGGGTAGATCGTCCCGTCCCACCCGATCACGTCCCACGGATGGTGGTCGAGCACGTAGCGGCTCACGTGGTTCGCGCGCTTCAGCCAGATCTCCGCGGGCCCTTCACCGCTGACGAGCGAGTCCGGCCCGTGGAAATCGCGCTCGCTGTACGGGGCGATCTCGGTGAGCTGGCCGTTGCGGGCGCGGTATCGATCGGGTACATCGACGAGCCCCGTGACCTCCATGCAGAGGAGTCGCGCGTCGGTGAGCGTGTCGAGATCGATGCGGTAGATGGTGCCGCGCGGAATGACGATGTAGTCGTGCCGCTTGAACGGCAGGTGTCCGAACTGGCTGAGGAGCGCGCCACTGCCGGAATGCACGAAGAGAATCTCGTCCGCGGAGCCGTTCACGTACAGCACCTGCTGCGCGGTGACCGGCGCGACGAGGCCGATGAGGACATCGTCGTTGACGAGCAACCACCGCCGGCCCGTGATCATGTCGCCCTGGGCGGTGAGATCGAAGCCCTTGAGGTGCGCGTTGGTGTGCACCTGCTCGTGCTCCGGCGTCATGAGATCCGCGGGGCCTTCGCTCACGTCCTCCGCGCCTTCGGGGAGGTTCCGGTGGTAGATGAGCGATGACGGCCCGCTGAAACCCTCCCGGCCGAAGAGCTCCTCGTATGCCATCTTCCCGTTGTCGGAGAAGCGCATGTGCCGCTTGCGTGGGACTTCGCCGAGTCGTTTGTACGGTCTCACCGGGACACCTCGAGGATCGCCTCAACCTCGACGGCGGCGCCGAGCGGGAGTTGTGCGACGCCGATCGCGCTGCGAGCGTGCGCGCCGCGCTCCGGTCCGAGCACCTGGACGAACAGGTCTGACGCCCCGTTGATCACCGCCGGCTGCTCCGTGAATCCTGGATCACTGTTGACGAACCCGGTGATCTTCACGAACGTCACCTCGTCAAGCGAACCGAGCGTCGCGCGCACCGTCCCGAGGATGTCGATCGCGACGAGGCGCGCGAGATCGTATCCGGCTTTGGTGTCGAGGTCCGCGCCCACCTTGCCGGTGACAACCGCGCCGTCCCGCTTGGAGACGTGACCGGACACGAACAGGAGATTGCCCACGCGCCGCGTGCTCACGTAGTTGGCGACGGGCGGCGTGCTCGGCGGGATCACGATGCCGAGCTCTGCGAGGCGGTCGTCGACGCTCATGCGATGTTCAGTAGTCCTGCAGGTAGTCGCAGTTGTCGGCGAAACGCTCGGCGTCGAAACCGAATGCGACGCGCACCGAGTCGACGCGGGTGATGTTGTTCTTCCCGAGCATCCGCAGCTGGTCACGCGTCACCGGCGGGTTCGGCAACACCTTCTCCATCATGAACGCCAGCGGCAGCATCATCGGGACGGGGATGTGGACCAGCTTGCGATGCATGCCGAGCGAGTTCTTGATGGTCAGGACGATCTCCTCGTAGCTCAACTGATCCGGTCCGCCGAGCTCGTGGACCTTGTCCGACGGGCCGCGCTCCACGGCGAGCGTGATGCAGCGGGTCACGTCATCGACGGAGATGGGCTGGAACAGGGTCCGACCCGTGCCCGCGATCGGCACGACAGGCTGGATACGCATCATCCGGGTGAGCAGCGTGAAGAAGCCGTCGCCGACGCCGAAGATGAGGCCCGGCCGCAGCACGGTGTACGGCACCCCGCTCGCGCGCACGGCCTGTTCGGCCGACCACTTGCTCAGGAGGTACGGATACCGAGGATCGGGGTCGGCACCGAGCGCGCTCTGGTAGATGAAGTGCCCGACGTTTGCCTGTTTCGCCGCCGCTGCGACGCGGACCGTCGCCTCGCGATTGACCCGGTCGAACGTCTGGCGGCCCTTCTCCCGGATGACCGCGACCAGGTGGACCACGGCGTCGCAGCCGGCGAACGCCTGGGCGAGTGCGGGGGAATCGGTGACATCCGCGCGAACGAAGGTCACCCGTTCGCCCTTCGGCTGGCGGACGGTTCCCCTGGCGATGACCACGACCTCGTGGCCTGCGTTCTTGAGTGCACGCACAGTGTGGATGCCGACAAAGCCGGATCCGCCGGTCACCGCAACGCGCACGCAGTTCCTCCTCGCCCGGGTGGGGACGCTCGCTCGCGAGTTTACGGGCAGGAGCGCCGGAGGCGTCTCAGGAATCGCCCGCGAGGGCAGCGATGACGGCAGGTGAGCCCTGGAGTGCCGTGCGCTGCATGAAGTGCCGCACGGCGCGCATCCCGCCGAGTTCCTCGCCGCCGCCGGCGCGGCCGGGACCGCCATGGACCATCTGCGGCATCGGGGTTCCGTGTCCGGTCGACTCCCCTGCGCAGTCACGGTCGAGCACGAGCAGACGGCCGTGGTGCGGCGCCGCCGCGGTCACGACGTCGCGGACGAAATCCGGGTCGTACGAGACGACCGATCCGACGAGGCTGCCACCGCCGCGAGCCGCGAGCCTCCCCGCTTCCTCGGGCGCACGGTAGGGGATGAGCGTCGTGACCGGACCGAACGCCTCGATCTCGTGGGGTTCCGAGCGGTCGACATCGTTGCAGAGGAGCACGACCGGGGCCATGAAGGCGCCGCGCATCGCGTCGCCGTCGACCGGTTCGACCGACAGCGGGTCTCCGTACACGACGTCCGCCGCGCGTGCAAGCGCGCCCACCGCAGCACGAACCTCGTCGCGCTGATGCAGGCTGACGAGCGAGCCCATGGTGACCGTCTCGTTGCGCGGGTTGCCGACGATGACCTTGTCGAGACGTCCGCGAAGTCCCGAGAGCACGTCGTCAACCGCCGCCTCGGGGACGACGGCGCGGCGGATGCAGGTGCAGCGCTGCCCGGCTTTCGTCGTCATCTCGCGAGCAACCTCCTTGACGAAGAGATCGAATTCCTGTGTCCCCGCAATGGCATCAGGCCCGAGGATGCAGCAGTTGAGCGAGTCGGTCTCGGCGGTGAAGCGCGCCGCGCGCGTGGTCACCGAGTCGTGCGAACGGAGTGTCGCGGCAGTGTTCGCACTGCCCGTGAAGGCGATGATGTCCTCACCACCAAGCTGATCGAGCAGGTCACCGGCGCTCCCGCAGACGAGCTGGACGGCGCCTTCGGGAAGCGCGCCGGACGCGATGATGTCGCGCACGACGAGCGCCGTGAGATACGCGGTCTGCGTCGCCGGTTTCACGATCGAGGGCACACCGGCGAGCACTGCGGGCGCGAGCTTCTCGAGCATCCCCCAGACCGGGAAATTGAACGCGTTGATCTGCAACGCAAGGCCCGGCAGCGGCACGTACACGTGCCGGCCCACGAACGTCCCGCCCTTGCCGATGGACTCGACGTCACCGTCGACGAGCACGAACCCGTCCGGCAGCTCGCGCCGGGCGCGGCTGCTGTAGACGAAGAGGGTGCCGATGCCCCCGTCGACGTCACCAATTCCGTCACGGCGCGTGGCGCCGGTCGCGAGGGAGAGCTCGTGGTACGCGGCCTTGTTGGCGTCGAGGTGGGTCGCGAGCGCCTTCAGCGCCGCGGCGCGCTCCTGAAACGTCATGGCCTTGAGCCCCGGCCCGCCAACTCCGCGGGCGTGGGCAACCGCTGCTCGCGTGTCGAGTCCGGTGCTGGACACGCGGGCGACGGGCTCGCCGGTCGCCGCGTCGTCCACCACGACGCCACCGTCGGGCGCCGTGTACCAGGCTCCAGCGGCGTAACTGGCAAGCATCTCGGGCATGCTGTCAGCCTACCGTGCGGGGACTGCGACGCAATGCGATCGCTTCCTCCCGCCTGCGCGGGACGATCTCGGGCGCCGCGTCGGCCGGTGAGCCGGCGTCAGGACTTGGTCGCGCTCCAGGTGCCCGTCTTGTTGTTTGCCAAATCGAGATAGGAACCGGACATGCTGTTTCCGGACACCGTCCCGTTGTACCTCACCACGCCGACCGCTCCGAAGCTGATCGCGTTGCCCGTCAGATTGCCGCTGATGTTCAGGGTGTCCGGCGGTGACGACAGCTTGATCGTTCCGTCGACGGCCGAACCGGTCTGCGTCCAGGTCAGGGAGAACGTGCCATTGAATGGGCCGCTGTACTGTCCCGTCCACGATCCGGTCACCTGGACAGTCGGCGGAGCCTGGCTTGGAGTGGGCGTCGGCGTGGGAACGGGCGTCGGAGTGGCGGTCGCGGTCGGGGGTGCCGAGGTAGCGCCCGGTGTGGGCGATCCGCTCGTTGTTGAGGAACCGCACGCCGCGAGCGCGCCTATGGTCAGCGCTGCCAGAGCAGCGAGGGTGGTGCGAACCATGTCAGCCTCCTGAGGAATCCGTGTGATCAGGCATACCGCCGGCGCCGCGCCCCAGGACCTGTGTCCTGAAGCGTACGCACCGCCGAATTATCTCCCACGTCGTGCGCGGCGTCGGGCATCAGTAACGTTTCCCTTCCCGACGACGGGAAATGGCTATGCAAGCAACCGCCACACCTCGCCGTCCCACGACCAAACGTGCAGTGGCTGTGGCCGTCCGGGGATTGCCCGCGTCAGCCAGCCGAACATCAGGATCCGCGCGGTGATGGGGTCGGCGACCTCATCCTCGATCATCAACTGCCGCGAGTCGTCCGGCGGAGCCGCCGCACGGAGCTCCACCCAGCGGAAGCCCGTCCACTCCCAGCAGCTGTCCTGCGCATCGAGCGATGTGGAGTACGCGGCGATCTCGCATGCCAGCAGCGTGTGAATCTGCGGGTTGACGGCCATACCGCGTATCGGCGGTCCGTTCGTGGTGAGCAACCGCCACCGCACGCCGTCCCAGCTCATGAGGAGACTCGCCTCGTCGTCGGGCGATACGGGAGTGACGAGCGCGAGTGTCTGCGTCGTGGGGTCATACGCCATGACGTCACCGAACAGATTCACAGTCAGGTCGCCGAGCACCGCACGCGTCCAGTCAGTCCCGTTCCAGGTCCACGTTTCCCCTCCGGTCCCGGTCTCCGCATCGGTGACCAGGACCATCACACCCTCACCGGGCGCGTCGTCCCACGCCATTTGCGCGCCCTGCCCCGCCGGCGGCCCATGCAGACCACTGTCCAGCTCGTGCCACGTCGTGCCGTCCCAGGACCACGTGTCGTTGGCGCTCGTGCCTGACGCGAGGCTGCCACCGAAGAGCATGACCGTCTGCGACTCCGGGTCGTACGCTGCCGTGGCGCCGGACCTACCGGCGGGACTGGTGCCGGGAGTCGCCAGGGTCCAGTCCCGCCCCTTGAGCAACCACGTGCGACTCTCGCTGTCGAGACCGCCGAAAACGACCACCTGCCGCGTGAGGAGGTCGTACGCGACGCTGAATCCGAGTCCCACCACCGGCCCGGTGAACGCTGTCACCGGAGTGGGCGTCGCGACCCTGCTGTGAGGTTGCGCCAGCGAGATGACCAGCCCGCCTGCGGCCACCACCACCACGACGGCCACCAGTCCCAGTGCAGCGCGCCGGCGGTCCGGGGTCGGGGAATTCGCGTCCATGTGCACCACGATTCTCCGCGTCAGGGACCGTCGCGGTTCTATGCTGGCCCGCCGTGACCGAACAGCGCGACCTCGATGTTGTCGTGTTCGGCGCAACCGGATTCGTTGGCCGTCTCGTGGCGGCCTACCTCGCCGAGCACGCCCCGGATGGAGTCCGCATCGGGCTTGCCGGCAGATCGCCCGAGCGGCTGGCCGCCGTCCGGTCCGGCCTCGGGACGCGAGCGAAGGCGTGGCCGCTCATCGAGGCGCGTTCCGATGACCGCGCGTCGCTGGACGCGCTTGCGGCGCGCACGCGCGTGGTCGCGACGACCGTGGGCCCGTATCGCAGGCTCGGGATGCCATTGGTGCGGGCATGCGTCGAAGGCGGCACGGACTATGCGGACCTCACCGGTGAGGTCGCCTTCATGCGCGACACCGCTGACACGTGCCATGACGAGGCGGTGCAACGAGGGGTTCGAATCGTGCACGCGTGCGGGTTCGACTCCATACCGTCGGACCTTGGTGTGCTGCTGCTCCATGACGCCGTGCAGGGCGACGGCGCGGGCGACCTCGAGGACACCACGCTCGTCGTGTCCGCGCTCAAAGGAAGCCTGAGCGGCGGGACCATCGACTCCATGCGGGTGCAACTCGATGAGATCCGCGCCGAGCCGCGAGCCCGGCGGCTGGTGGCCGACCCCTACGCGCTGAGCCCGGACCGGGCCGAGGAGCCGGCGCTCGGCGACGAACGCGATCTCATGACCGTCCGCCGTGACGCGGAGCTGGGACTGTGGATCGGTCCGTTCATCATGGCCGGCTCCAACACGCGGGTCGTGCGTCGAAGCAACGCGCTGCAGGGATGGGCGTACGGGCGCCGCTTCCGGTACCGCGAGGTGACTGGCTTCGGCAGCGGGCCGATGGGGCCACTGAAGGGTGCCGGAATGGCCGGCATGATGATCGGTCTGGGTGCCGGCCTCAGCTTCGGGCCTTCGCGTGCGCTGCTCGGGCGCGTGCTGCCGGCACCCGGAGAAGGTCCCAGCGAGAAGTCGCGCAGGGCGGGGTATTTTCGGATCGACATCCACGCGCAGACATCGACGGGGGCGCGATACGTCAGCCATGTCGCGGCGAGGGGTGATCCCGGCTACGCCGCGACATCGGTCATGCTCGGCGAGGCGGCGATGTGTCTGTCCCGCGACGACCTTCCGGATCGCGGCGGTGTCCTTACTCCGGCCACAGCGATGGGCATGCGTCTCGTCGAGCGGCTGCGCGCCGCGGGAATGACCCTGACTGTGTCGCGGGAAGGCGTCTGACGAAACACGGCTGACGATCACGCAATGCGCCTGTACCTGTCTTCGTTCCGAGTCGGCGACAGCCCTCAGGCGCTGATGCGACTGCTCGGAAAAGGCCGGCGCGCCGCAGTCATCGCGAACGCGTGCGATGCGCTCTCGGCGGAGGATCGCATCGAGAGCACGCGGCAGGAGATGGATCGTCTTGCCCTGATCGGGCTCGAGTCCGAAGAACTGGATCTGCGCGACCACTTCGGCGCTGCACCGTCAGCGGTGATGGCCGCCATGTCGCGTTTCGACCTCGTCTGGTTGCGCGGTGGAAACTCCTTCGTCCTGCGCCGCGCTCTCCATCAGAGTGGAGCTGACGGTGCGCTCGTCACAATGCTGCAGTCGGACAGCGTTGTCTACGGCGGGTACAGCGCCGGCGTATGCGTGCTCTCACCGTCGTTGCGTGGCATCGAGCTTGTCGATGATCCGAATGTCGTCCCGCCTGGTTACGAGGCAACGGTTATCTGGGACGGTCTCAATGTGCTGCCGTATGCCGTGGCGCCGCACCACGAGTCTGATCACCCCGAGTCCGCTGCCATCGGCAGGCTCGTCGCGCACTACATCGGGCAGAACATCGCCTTCAAAGCGCTGCGCGATGGGCAGGTCATCGTCGTCGACGGGGAATCGGACGTGCTCCTGGGCTGAGCCTGGCACCCGTCTCTCACGGCGCTTGCGAGTCGAACATCTGTTCGCTACACTGGCGTCCCCGCCTCGGCGCTCCTGCTCTCCGTCCCAGTAGGCGATGGCAAATCCCAGTGAGGAGCGATGCCCGATTCCCTGTCCGCCGCTCTGGCGACACTTCGATCCCGGTACGGTCCCCAGGCACTGCGCCAGGGCGGATCGCCGGAGGAGCCCGGCACCTGGCCAACGCTGGTGCCGGTCCTCGACGGCGTGCTCACCCCG